>JBOFCR010000189.1:0-11699 GCA_051646165.1 Pseudomonas sp.
ACTGTCCGAAGTCACTGCTCCGCTGGCGCAGAAGATGTATGCCGAGCAGGCGCAGGCAGCTGATGCTGGTGCGGCGGGCGACGCCAAGGGCGCGGCGGATGACGTGGTCGATGCCGAGTTCGAAGAAGTGAAAGACAACAAGTAAGCGTCACGCTCCCCTCCGGCTCACTTGCGAGTGAGCATGATCTGCCGCGCGGGAGCTTGCTCCCGCGTTGGCGTGTCTGGGGCAGACGAATTTAAAGGTGTAGATCTATGGCCAAACGTGACTATTACGAAGTGCTCGGTGTGGAGCGCGGCGTCAGCGAAGCCGAGCTGAAAAAAGCTTACCGACGCCTGGCGATGAAGCACCACCCGGACCGCAATCCGGACGACAAAGCGTCGGAAGAGAAATTCAAGGAGGCCAACGAGGCCTACGAAGTGCTCTCCGATGCGAGCAAGCGCTCGGCCTATGACCAGTACGGGCATGCCGGCGTCGACCCGCAGATGGGTGGCGGTGGTGGCTTCGGTGGCGGTGGCGCGAACTTCTCCGACATTTTCGGCGATGTGTTCAGCGACTTCTTCGGTGGTGGCGGTCGTGGCGGTTCGCGTGGCGGCGCCCAGCGCGGCAGTGACCTGCGCTACACCCTCGAGCTGGATCTGGAAGAGGCGGTGCGCGGCACCACCGTGACCATCCGCGTGCCGACCCTGGTCAATTGCAAGCCGTGCGATGGCTCCGGGGCGAAGAAGGGCACCAGTCCGGTGACCTGTACCACTTGCGGCGGTATCGGCCAGGTGCGCATGCAGCAGGGCTTCTTCTCGGTGCAGCAGACCTGCCCGCGCTGCCATGGCAACGGCAAGATGATCACCGACCCCTGTGGCTCGTGCCACGGCCAGGGCCGCGTGGAAGAGAGCAAGACCCTGTCGGTCAAGGTGCCGGCTGGCGTCGATACCGGTGACCGCATCCGTCTGTCGGGCGAAGGCGAAGCCGGCAGCATGGGTGGCCCGGCGGGCGACCTGTACGTGGTGGTCAATGTGCGCGAGCATGCGATCTTCCAGCGTGACGGCAAGCACCTGTACTGCGAAGTGCCGATCAGCTTCGCCGACGCGGCGCTGGGCGGCGAGCTGGAAGTGCCGACCCTGGATGGCCGGGTCAAGCTGAAGATCCCGGAAGGCACCCAGACCGGCAAGCTGTTCCGTCTGCGCGGCAAGGGTGTGGCCCCGGTGCGTGGCGGCGGTGCGGGCGACCTGCTGTGCAAAGTGGCGGTGGAAACCCCGGTTAACTTGGACAAGCGCCAGCGCGAGCTGCTGGAAGAGTTCCGCAAGTCGCTGGAAGGCGACAGCTCCCATTCGCCCAAGGCCAGCGGCTGGTTCGATGGCGTGAAGCGGTTCTTCGGCGATATCTAAGGAGTCGGCTATGCGACGTATTGCAGTGATGGGCGCCGCCGGGCGCATGGGCAAGATCCTCATCGAGGCGGTCGGCCAGGCGGAAGGCGCCCAGCTGACTGCGGCGGTGGATCGTCCGGACAGTAGCCTGATCGGCGCCGATGCTGGCGAGCTGGCGGCGCTGGGCAAGATCGGTGTGATCCTGGTGGGCGACCTGAGTGCGGTGCTCGATCAGTTCGATGTGCTGATCGATTTCACCCATCCGTCGGTCACCCTGAAAAACCTGGCAGTTTGCCGCCAGGCGGGCAAGGCCATGGTCATCGGCACCACCGGCTTCACTCCGGAGGAGAAGCAGCTGCTGAGCGAGGCGGCCAAGCAGATACCGATCGTTTTCGCGGCCAACTACAGCGTCGGCGTCAATCTGTGCCTGAAGCTGCTGGATACCGCCGCCCGCGTGCTGGGTGACGATGTCGATATCGAGATCATCGAGGCGCATCACCGGCACAAGGTGGACGCACCGTCCGGCACCGCCCTGCGCATGGGCGAAGTGGTGGCCAATGCCCTCGGGCGTGATCTGCAGAAGGTCGCGGTCTATGGGCGCGAAGGTCAGACCGGTGCGCGCGAGCGCGAAACCATTGGGTTCGCCACCGTGCGTGCCGGCGATGTGGTCGGTGATCACACTGTTCTGTTCGCCGCCGACGGCGAGCGCGTGGAAATCACCCACAAGGCGTCCAGCCGCATGACTTTCGCCAAGGGGGCGGTGCGCGCGGCGCAATGGCTGCAGGGTCAGCCGGCCGGGCTGTATGACATGCAGGACGTGTTGGGGCTGAACTGAAATACCTGAACGGTCCATGCAAGCGGTGGACCGAAAAGGCACTTTCCTGTAAGCTTCCTGCTTTAGTGTGTCCACTAAAAGTAACGCAGAATGAATCAGATAAAGAAGCGGGGTGACGGTCAATACGTCATCCCGCTTTTTTACAACCTGCGTTTGTGCAAGTTTCAGATCTAAGGGAGGTCTTCTTGACTAAGCCAGCCATACTCGCCCTTGCCGACGGCAGCATTTTCCGCGGTGAAGCAATCGGGGCCGACGGCCATACCATCGGTGAAGTGGTGTTCAACACCGCCATGACCGGCTATCAGGAAATCCTCACCGATCCTTCCTATGCCCAGCAGATCGTCACCCTGACCTATCCGCATATCGGCAACACGGGGACTACTCCCGAGGACGCCGAGTCCAATCGCGTGTGGGCTGCCGGCCTGATCATTCGCGACCTGCCGCTGACTTCCAGCAACTGGCGCAACAAACAGCCGCTGGACGAGTACCTGAAAGAGAACGGTACCGTCGCTATCGCCGGCATCGACACCCGTCGCCTGACCCGCATCCTGCGCGAAAAGGGTTCGCAGAACGGCTGCATCCTGGCTGGCGCCGACGCCACCGAGGAAAAGGCCCTGGAACTGGCACGCAGCTTCCCCGGCCTGAAAGGCATGGACCTGGCCAAGGTAGTCAGCTGCACCGAGCGCTACGAATGGCGCTCCAGTGTGTGGAACCTGAAAGACGACAGCCACCCGGAAATCGCCGCCAGTGAGCTGCCTTACCACGTGGTCGCCTATGACTACGGGGTCAAGACCAACATCCTGCGCATGCTGGTAGAGCGCGGCTGCCGCCTGACCGTGGTGCCGGCGCAGACCCCGGCCAGCGACGTGTTGGCGCTGAACCCGGACGGCGTGTTCCTCTCCAACGGCCCTGGCGATCCCGAGCCGTGCGACTACGCGATCCAGGCGATCAAGGACGTGCTGCAGACCGAGATCCCGGTTTTCGGTATCTGCCTCGGCCACCAGCTGCTGGCCCTGGCCTCCGGTGCCAAGACCGTGAAGATGGGCACCGGCCACCACGGCGCCAACCACCCGGTACAGGACCTCGACAGCGGCGTGGTGATGATCACCAGCCAGAACCACGGTTTCGCCGTGGACGAGCCGAGCCTGCCTGCCAACCTGCGCGCCACCCACAAGTCGCTGTTCGACGGCACCCTGCAGGGTATCGAGCGCACCGACAAGGATGCCTTCAGCTTCCAGGGGCACCCCGAGGCGAGCCCAGGCCCGCACGACGTGGCTCCGCTGTTCGACCGCTTCATCGAAGCCATGGCCAAGCGCCGCTAAGCCCCGCCGACTGACCCAAGGATTCGAGTAAGAGACATGCCAAAACGTACAGACATTAAAAGTATCCTGATCCTCGGCGCCGGCCCCATCGTCATCGGCCAGGCTTGCGAGTTCGACTACTCCGGCGCCCAGGCCTGCAAGGCCCTGAAGGAAGAAGGCTTCCGCGTCATCCTGGTGAACTCCAACCCGGCCACCATCATGACCGACCCGTCGATGGCCGACGCCACCTACATCGAGCCGATCAAGTGGGCCACCGTGGCCAAGATCATCGAGAAGGAGCGCCCGGACGCCCTGCTGCCGACCATGGGCGGCCAGACTGCGCTGAACTGCGCGCTGGACCTGGAAAAGCACGGCATCCTGGAAAAGTTCGGCGTCGAGATGATCGGTGCCAACGCCGACACCATCGACAAGGCCGAAGACCGCTCGCGCTTCGACAAGGCGATGAAAGACATCGGCTTGGCCTGCCCGGTTTCCGGCATCGCGCACAACATGGAGGAAGCCTACGGCGTGCTGGAGAAGGTTGGCTTCCCGTGCATCATCCGTCCGTCCTTCACCATGGGCGGCACCGGCGGTGGCATCGCCTACAATCGTGAAGAGTTCGAAGAAATCTGCGCCCGTGGCCTGGATCTGTCGCCGACCAGCGAACTGCTGATCGACGAATCGCTGATCGGCTGGAAGGAATACGAGATGGAGGTGGTCCGTGACAAGAAGGACAACTGCATCATCGTCTGCGCCATCGAGAACTTCGACCCGATGGGCGTGCACACCGGTGACTCGATCACCGTGGCTCCGGCTCAGACCCTGACCGACAAGGAATATCAGATCCTGCGTAACGCCTCCCTGGCGGTGCTGCGCGAGATCGGCGTGGAAACCGGCGGCTCCAACGTGCAGTTCGGCATCTGCCCGAACACCGGGCGCATGGTGGTGATCGAGATGAACCCGCGCGTGTCGCGTTCCTCGGCGCTGGCCTCCAAGGCTACCGGCTTCCCGATCGCCAAGATCGCCGCCAAGCTGGCCGTGGGTTACACCCTCGACGAGCTGAGCAACGACATCACCGGCGGGCGTACCCCGGCCTCGTTCGAGCCGGCCATTGACTACGTCGTGACCAAGATCCCGCGTTTCGCCTTCGAGAAATTCCCCAAGGCCGACGCCCGCCTGACCACCCAGATGAAGTCTGTCGGTGAAGTCATGGCCATCGGCCGTACCTTCCAGGAGTCGCTGCACAAGGCCCTGCGCGGCCTGGAAGTCGGCGTTGCCGGTTTCGACGAGAAGCTCGATCTGAGCGACCCGGAAGCCGAGAGCACTCTGCGTCGCGAGCTGACCGTGCCGAGCGCGGATCGCATCTGGTACGTGGGCGATGCCTTCCGTGCCGGCAAGACCGTCGCCGAAGTGTTCGAGCTGACCAACATCGACGAATGGTTCCTGGTGCAGATCGAAGACCTGATCAAGGACGAAGAGCGCATCAAGACCCAGGCGCTGTCGGCCATCGATCGCGACCAGATGTACAAGCTCAAGCGCAAAGGCTTCTCCGATATTCGTCTGGCCAAGCTGCTGGGCGTGACCGAGAAGACCCTGCGTAGCCACCGCCACAAGCTGAAAGTGCTGCCGGTGTACAAGCGCGTCGACACCTGCGCCGCCGAGTTCGCCACCGACACCGCCTACATGTACTCGACCTACGAGGAAGAGTGCGAGGCCAACCCGTCGAGCCGCGAGAAGATCATGATCCTCGGCGGTGGCCCCAACCGTATCGGTCAGGGCATCGAGTTCGACTACTGCTGCGTACACGCGGCGCTGGCCATGCGTGAAGACGGTTACGAGACCATCATGGTCAACTGCAACCCGGAAACCGTCTCCACCGACTACGACACCTCCGACCGCCTGTACTTCGAGCCGGTGACCCTGGAAGACGTGCTGGAAATCGTCCGCGTCGAGCAGCCGAAAGGCGTGATCGTGCAGTACGGCGGCCAGACCCCGCTGAAGCTGTGCCGTGCTCTGGAAGAAGCCGGTGTGCCGATCATCGGTACTTCGCCGGACGCCATCGACCGCGCCGAAGATCGCGAGCGCTTCCAGCAGATGGTGCAGCGCCTGAACCTGCGCCAGCCGGCCAACGCCACTGCGCGTAGCGAAGACGAAGCTTTGATTCTGTCGAAAACCATCGGCTACCCGATGGTCGTGCGCCCGTCCTACGTGCTGGGCGGCCGTGCCATGGAAATCGTCTACCAGGAAGAAGAGCTCAAGCGCTATATGCGCGAGGCTGTCAAGGTATCGAACGACAGCCCGGTGCTGCTGGATCGCTTCCTTAACTGCGCCATTGAAGTCGACATCGACGCGGTGTGCGACGGCGAGAACGTGGTGATCGGCGCGATCATGCAGCACATCGAGCAGGCCGGCGTGCACTCCGGTGACTCCGCGTGCTCGCTGCCGCCGTACTCGCTGCCGGCGCACATCCAGGACGAGATCCGCGACCAGGTCAAGAAAATGGCCCTGGAGCTCGGCGTGGTCGGTCTGATGAACGTGCAGATGGCCGTGCAGGGCGAAGACATCTACGTCATCGAAGTCAATCCGCGCGCCTCGCGTACCGTGCCGTTCGTCTCCAAGTGCGTCGGCGAGTCGCTGGCCAAAGTGGCGGCTCGCGTCATGGCTGGCAAGTCGCTGGCCGAAGCTGGTTACGCCAAGGAAGTGATTCCGCCGTACTTCAGCGTCAAGGAAGCGGTGTTCCCGTTCGCCAAGTTCCCGGGCGTTGACCCGATCCTCGGCCCAGAGATGAAGTCCACTGGTGAGGTGATGGGCGTCGGCGACACCTTCGGCGAAGCGTTCTCCAAGGCCCAGATGGGTGCCAGCGAGATCCTGCCGAACGCCGGCGTTGCCTTCATCAGCGTGCGCGAAGACGACAAGGCGCAGGCGGTCGAGGTCGCGCGCGATCTGGTCGGTCTGGGCTTCGAAGTGGTCGCGACCGCGGGCACTGCCAAGGTGATCGAGGCTGCCGGTTTGCCGGTACGTCGCGTGAACAAGGTGACCGAAGGCCGTCCGCACGTGGTCGACATGATCAAAAATGACGAGGTCACCCTGATCATCAATACCACCGAAGGCCGTCAGTCCATCGCTGACTCCTACTCCATCCGTCGTAACGCCCTGCAGCACAAGATCTACTGCACCACCACCATCGCGGCGGGCCAGGCGATCTGTGAAGCGCTCAAGTTCGGTCCCGAGAAGACCGTACGCCGGCTGCAGGATCTGCATGCAAGGATCAAGGCATGACTAAATACCCCATGACCATCCAGGGCGCTCGCGCCCTGGAGGAAGAGTTGGCGCACCTGACCAAGGTGGTGCGTCCCAAGCTCAGCCAGGACATCGGTACGGCGCGCGAGCTGGGTGATCTCAAGGAGAACGCCGAGTACCACGCCGCCCGCGAACAGCAGGGCATGGTCGAGGCGCGCATCCGTGATATCGAAGGTCGCCTGCAGAATGCGGTGGTGATCGACGTCACCACCATCGCCCACACCGGCAAGGTGATCTTCGGCACCACTGTCGAAATCGCCAATTGCGAGACCGATGAAAGCGTCACTTACCAGATCGTTGGCGAGGACGAGGCCGATATCAAATCGGGCAAGATCTCCGTCGGTTCGCCCATCGCCCGTGCCTTGGTGGGCAAGAGCGAAGGCGATGTGGTGGTGGTGAAAACCCCGAGCGGCCTGGTCGAGTACGAGATTGTCGAAGTCCGCCATCTTTAAGGCTCAGTCCCTGCGCACAGGGGCTATCGCCTGGCAGCTGGCCCAGACGTTCTGGGTTGGCGGCCTGTGGCTGCTGTACTTCGTCATGCGCCCGGCGCTGGTCGAGATGGGCCTGGCGCCGCTGCTGGTGCAGACTATCCATGCCACCCTGAGTCCGTTGCTGATCGGTTTCGCGACCTTCTGTGCGGTGCTGCAGGGTTTGGTGCTGGTGCAGGCCGAGGGCTTGCGCAGCCTCTGGCGCGATCTGCGTGGTCAGCTGCTGCTGATCATCCTGGGTATGGGCCTGGCGTTCTTTCTGGTGCGCCAATGGCAGCCAGACGCGGAGCGCTGGCTGATGTTCAACTACATGGTGCTGGCGTTGTGCGGGCTGGCGCTGGTGCTGCAGCCCTTGCCGGGTGCGGGCCGTACTCGCTGAGTCGGCCGGGCGCTACCGCTATCAGGCCTGATAGCGGTGGATGTTGGACAGGTTCTTGTTGGCCTTGGGGTTCTTGCGGTAGACCAGGGCCATCTTGCCGATGATCTGCACCAGCTCACAGCGGCCAACCTTGCTCAGCTCCTCGATCAGGGCGCGGCGATCGTCACGCTCGATGATGCGGAATTGCACCTTGATCAGCTCGTGATCGTTGAGGGCGCGCTCCAGCTCGGCCTGTACGCCTTCGGTCAGGCCGTTCTCGGCCACGATCAATACCGGTTTCAGGTGGTGGCCGATGGATTTGAAGTGTTTCTTCTGCTCGTTGGTAAGCGCCATAATCTGATCCTGCGACTGGGAAGCTGCCGGAAACGGCTGCGTCAAGCTGTTGTGGCGAAAGCTGGAAGGCCGCATCAAGCGGTTTATCCAAGCTTTTCTGCCAGTCTGGCTTCGCTTGCCGGGGTTCCGGGCGTCTTCTGAACTGTAAAACGGCGTAGTTTACCCGACCGTGCTGGCGCGCGCCCAGCTAATCACGGTTCGTTGCCTCTGTGGCGTCCTGCTCTGTGTTCCAAGGCTAGTCGGTGTTGGCCGAAGGGGCGCCGCGCGCAATGGTGGGGGTATTGCTGTCGGGCTGGTTCTCAACTGCTGGGGCGCAGTAGGGCGACGATAGCCGGGCCGGCCTTGTGATTTCCGATATGGCCCCCATATGAGTGGAGTGAGGCTTGTCGATCGGCATCTGCGTGGTCGCCCGCGCGAGCAATACCTGCTCGCAAGGTGCTGTGGCTGGGCCTAGACTGGAACTGCTCAAGTGGCGTCCGGTCAGATGCGCCACGCAGCCGGCTCATAAAGGGTTACAGACGGCGCCTGCCAGGGGCAGGGTTGTGTAGTAAGTTAGGCGGGTATATCTCAAGCCGTTATGCGAAGCGCGTTTCAGGACGGGGCTCGCTTCAGAGGGTAGCTAATTGAACGACATGGCAAAGAACCTGATCCTGTGGCTGATCATCGCGGCCGTACTGGTCACGGTGATGAACAACTTCTCCAGCCCGAGTGAGTCCGGCAAGCTGAACTACTCGGAGTTCATCCAGCAGGTGCAGCAGGGCAAGGTCAAGCAGGTGACTGTTGATGGCTACATCATCAGTGGCGTCAATCTCGATGGCGCCAAGTTTGAAACCGTGCGTCCGGCTATCGAAGATCGCGGCCTGATCAAGGACCTGATCGACAACAACGTCGAGATCGTCGGCAAGCAGCCTGAGCGCCAGAGCATCTGGACCCAGTTGCTGGTGGCCAGCTTCCCGATCCTGGTGATCATTGCCGTGTTCATGTTCTTCATGCGCCAGATGCAGGGCGGCGGCGGTGGCAAGGGTGGGCCGATGAGCTTTGGCAAGTCCAAGGCGCGCCTGCTGTCCGAGGATCAGGTGAAAACCACCCTGGCTGACGTCGCTGGTTGCGACGAGGCCAAGGAGGAAGTCGGCGAGCTGGTTGAATTCCTGCGTGATCCGGGCAAGTTCCAGCGCTTGGGTGGTCGTATTCCCCGTGGTGTGCTGATGGTCGGCCCGCCTGGTACCGGTAAGACTCTGCTGGCCAAGGCCATTGCCGGCGAGGCCAAGGTGCCGTTCTTCACCATTTCCGGTTCCGACTTCGTCGAGATGTTCGTCGGTGTTGGCGCCAGCCGCGTGCGTGACATGTTCGAGCAGGCCAAGAAGCACGCGCCCTGCATCATCTTCATCGACGAGATCGACGCCGTCGGCCGCCATCGTGGTGCTGGTCTGGGTGGTGGTCACGACGAGCGCGAGCAGACCCTCAACCAGCTGCTGGTGGAGATGGATGGCTTCGAGATGAACGACGGCATCATCGTCATTGCCGCCACCAACCGTCCTGACGTGCTCGATCCGGCGCTGCTGCGCCCTGGTCGTTTCGATCGCCAGGTGGTAGTCGGTCTGCCGGATATCCGTGGTCGCGAGCAGATTCTCAAGGTGCACATGCGCAAGGTGCCGCTGGGCGACAACGTCGAGCCGGGTGTGATTGCGCGCGGTACCCCGGGCTTCTCCGGCGCCGACCTGGCCAACCTGGTCAACGAGGCTTCGCTGTTTGCTGCTCGCGCCAGCAAGCGCGTGGTTGAGATGAAGGAGTTCGAGCTGGCCAAGGACAAGATCATGATGGGCGCCGAGCGCAAATCCATGGTCATGTCCGAGAAGGAGAAGCTCAATACTGCCTACCACGAAGCTGGTCATGCCATCGTCGGGCGCCTGGTGCCCGAGCATGATCCGGTCTACAAGGTGTCGATCATTCCGCGCGGTCGTGCGCTGGGCGTGACCATGTTCCTGCCGGAAGAGGACCGCTATAGCCTATCCAAACGTGCGCTGACCAGTCAGATCTGTTCGCTGTTCGGTGGCCGTATTGCCGAGGAAATGACCCTGGGCTTCGATGGCGTCACCACCGGTGCGTCCAACGACATCATGCGCGCCACTCGCCTGGCGCGGAACATGGTGACCAAGTGGGGCTTGTCGGAAAAGCTCGGCCCGCTGATGTATGCGGAAGAGGAGGGTGAAGTGTTCCTCGGGCGTAGTGCTGGCAGCCAGCACACCAATGTCTCCGGTGAGACGGCCAAGGCCATCGACGAAGAAGTGCGCAGCATCATCGACGGCTGCTATGGCACCGCCAAGCGTTTGCTGGAGGACCATCGCGACAAGCTGGATGCCATGGCCGATGCGCTGATGAAGTACGAGACCATCGATGCCGATCAGATCGACGACATCATGGCTGGGCGTACTCCGCGTGAGCCGCGCGACTGGCAGGATGGCTCCGGCACTCCGGCGGCGCCTAAAGAGAATGCCGAGCGGCCGCAGAGTCCGATTGGCGGCCCGGCTGGCGAGCACTAAGGCCGGCTCATGGGTTTTCCGCAATACCCCACCCGGCTGCCTTGCGGCAGTCGGGTTCTCGATCTGTCCCGTCCGCATGTGATGGGAATCCTCAATGTCACCCCCGATTCCTTTTCCGATGGCGGTCGCTTCGCGGCGCGCGATGCGGCTTTGCGTCATGCGGCCGAAATGGTCGCGGCGGGCGCAACGCTTGTCGATGTTGGTGGTGAGTCCACTCGCCCTGGCGCGCGCCCGGTTTCGCCGCAGGAGGAGCTGGAGCGCATATCCCCCGTGGTTGAGGCGATTGCCGCTGAGCTGGATGTGGTCATCTCTCTGGATACCTCGACGCCTGCAGTGATGCGTGAAGGTGCGCGCCTGGGGGCGGGGTTGATCAACGATGTGCGCTCCCTGCAGCGCGAGGGTGCTTTGCAGGCGGCAGCGCAGACGGGCTTGCCGGTCTGCCTGATGCACATGCTGGGTGAGCCCGGTACCATGCAGCAGAATCCACACTACCGGGATGTGGTCGCCGAGGTCGGTGACTTTCTCGCGGAGCGCCTGGCGGCCTGCGTGGCTGCGGGTATCCCTGGTGAGCGGGTGGTGCTCGATCCTGGTTTTGGCTTTGCCAAGACGCTGGCGCACAACCTCAGTCTGTTCAAGCATCTGGAGGCGCTGCTCGAGCTGGGTCGCCCTTTGTTGGTGGGTGTATCGCGCAAGAGCATGATCGGCCAGGCGCTGGGGCGCGAGGTCGATCAGCGCCTATATGGCGGCTTGGCTCTGGCGGCTTTGGCGGTGGCCAAGGGCGCCTGCATTTTGCGTGTGCACGATGTCGCGGAAACCGTCGATGTCGTGCGCATGATCGCTGCCGTCGAGGCCGCAGAATAAGAAATCTGGAGTTTTCATGAGCAGAAAATATTTCGGTACCGATGGTATCCGTGGCCATGTTGGCCAGTTCCCCATTACTCCGGACTTTATTCTCAAGCTGGGCTGGGCCGCCGGCATGGCGTTCCGCAAGCAGGGCAAGTGCCGCATCCTGATTGGCAAGGACACGCGGATTTCCGGCTACATGTTCGAGTCTGCCCTGGAAGCCGGGCTGGTGGCTGCCGGTGCCGACGTGATGCTGCTTGGGCCCATGCCGACCCCGGCCATTGCCTACCTGACCCGCACATTCCAGGCTGAGGCCGG
>JBOFCR010000028.1:0-24913 GCA_051646165.1 Pseudomonas sp.
CTAGACAAAATCCGCCAGGTGGGTGAACGCCCGGCAGAAATTTTGCAGAACGACTCAGGCAATGCGTGCTTCGGCAAATAGTGCGTTGCGGCGCCGAACGCCACCCGTGTTGATGCCGCGCAGTTGCCCATGCCGAGTACGCGTCTACGCTTGCCTCAAGCTCTAGAACGCACCTTTCACCCTTTCTCAGCAGGACGAACCGGGAGAACGCCATGGAAGCACCACAACCCCATGCCCCCAGCGGTACAGCCGACACCGAGCACTGGTATCGCAAGAGCGTGCAGCAGGCCATGGCCGATCTGCAGACCAGTGCTGACGGGCTGACACCCGCAGACGCCCAGGCGCGATTGCTTCGTACAGGAGCCAACGCCCTGCCCGCCAAAGCCGTTGACCCGGCCTGGCTGCGCTTCGCCCGGCACTTTCATGACGTGCTTATTTACATCTTGCTGGCGGCCGCCGTGGCCACCGCCCTGATGGGTCACTGGACCGATACCGTGGTGATCCTGGCCGTGGCGATCATCAACGCGGCAATCGGCTACTTCCAGGAAAACAAGGCGGAGAAATCCCTGGCCGCCTTGCGCAACATGCTCAGCAGCCATGCCCAGGTCATCCGCGATGGCCGCAAGATGAAAATCGACGCGAGCGAACTGGTGCCCGGCGACATCATCGTCCTGCGTCCGGGCGACAAGATTCCCGCCGATGTACGCCTGTTCGACGTACACCAGCTACAGGTCGAGGAGTCCATGCTCACCGGCGAGTCGCTCACCGTGGCCAAGCACAGCGAGGCCCTTGAGCATGACGCCCTGCTGGCCGACCGCACCAACCTCGGTTACTCCGGCACCCATGTCAGCTCGGGCAATGCCAGAGGCCTGGTGATCGCCACCGGCACGGCCACCGAGCTGGGCAAGATCAACCGCATGATCGCTACCGTGGACGAGACGGAAACCCCGCTGCTGCGACAAATCACGCAACTCGGCACACGTATTTTCAAGCTTATCGTCGGCATGATGGCCGCCCTTTTCGTCATCGGTTTCTTCTGGCACGACTATCCCTTTGCCGAACTGCTGCTGTCGCTGATCAGCCTGGCCGTGGCCTCGGTGCCCGAGGGTTTGCCGGCGATCGTCTCGATCATCCTGTCCCTCGGCGTGCAGCGCATGGCGCGCAACCAGGCGATCATCCGCAAACTGCCGACCGTGGAAACCCTGGGCGCGATGAGCGTGATCTGCTCGGACAAGACCGGCACCCTGACCATGAACGAAATGACGGTCAAGAACGTGCTGTCCGCCAACACCATCTTCGGCGTCGAGGGCCAGAGCTACGAGCCCAAGGGGCGCATTACCCTGGCCGGCGCCACCGAGGCGCTGGACTGGTCCGCGCATGGCAACCTCGCTGCCTTTATCCGCGCCGTGGATATCTGCAACGACAGCAGCCTGCAGCGCAACGACGACGGCCGCTGGAGTGTGGTCGGCGGCCCTACCGAAGGCGCACTCAAGGTGCTGGCGCGCAAGGCCGCGCTAGCGGAAGTGAGCGTGCGCCGACTGGGCAAGATTCCCTTCGATTCGGCCTACAAGTACATGGCCCGGCGTTGCGACGTGGACGGCGAAAAGCTGATCTACCTCAAGGGCGCCCCCGACGTGCTGCTGCGCCTGTGCCAGCTGCAGCTGGGCGAAGCCAGCGTTCAGCCACTGGATCTCGCCTACTGGGAACGCGAGATGAGCCACATCGCCAGCCAGGGCCTGCGCATGCTGGCCGCGGCCTACAAGCCGGTGGCCGATGCAGGCGACGAGATCAGCCACGACGACCTGCAGAACGGCATGATCTTCCTTGGCGTCGCCGGGCTGATGGACCCGCCACGCCCCGAGGCCGTCGACGCCATCGCCATGTGCCGGCAAGCCGGCATCCAGGTCAAAATGATCACCGGCGACCACCCCGATACGGCCGTGGCCATCGCTCGCATGCTCGGCATGGGCAACGACCTGCGAGCCATGACCGGGCAGGAACTGGAGGCCGTCGACGACATCGCACTCAAGCCACTGGCCATGCAGTATTCGGTATTCGCCCGCACCAGCCCGGAACACAAACTGCGTCTGGTGCGCGCCCTGCAAGCCAATGATCAGGTGGTGGGCATGACCGGGGATGGGGTCAACGACGCCCCGGCGCTGAAGCAGGCCGATGTCGGCATCGCCATGGGCATCAAGGGCACGGAAGTGACCAAGGAAGCGGCCGACATGGTGCTGACCGACGACAACTTCTCCACCATCGCCAATGCCGTGCGCGAAGGCCGGCGCGTCTATGACAACCTCAAGAAGACGGTCTATTTCGTCCTGCCGACCAGCCTGGCCCAGGGCCTGATCATCGTCATGGCGATCCTCGCCGGCGCCGTGATCCCGCTGTCGCCGCTGCAGATCCTGTGGATGAACATGGCCACCGCCACCACCCTGTCCTTCGCCCTGGCTTTCGAGCCAGGCGAACAGGGCATGATGCGCCGACCGCCCCGTGACGCACACGAATCCATCCTCAATGGCTTCACCGTGTGGCGCGTATTCTTCGTTGGCGGGCTGCTGGCGGCGGCAGCCTTTCTGCTGGAGTCGTGGATGATTGCCAACCATCAGGACACCGACCATATCCGTACCATGGTGCTGCATACCCTGGTCACCGCGCAGTGGGCCTATCTGTTCAACTGTCGTCTGCAGGAACAGTTCTCGCTGAATGCCAGCATCCTGCGCAACGGCGCCCTGCTCAGCGTGACCCTGGCCCTGATCCTGCTGCAATGTCTGGTGATCTATGTGCCGTTCATGCAGACCACCTTCCACACCGTGGCGCTGCCCGTCAGCAACTGGCTGCTGGCGCTGGCTATCGGCCTGCTGGTGTTCTTTATCGTGGAGCTGGAGAAGCTGGTGATCCGCCGCTGGAGGGCAAAACAGGGGCATCCCGTGGCGTAGTGGAACCGACCAAGCGGAGCGAGAAACTGGAGGCGTAAGCCTCCAGGCTCAGAGAGATGGCGTCCCCAACTGGATTCGAACCAGTATCTAGCCCTTAGGAGGGGCTTATTCTATCCATTGAACTATGGGGACGTAGCTAGCGGGCCAGCTCAAGGAGCAAAACCGGAGGGCCCGCCATCCTAATGCGCTGAATAAAGGCACTCAAGGCAAGAGCCTCAGGGAACCCGATCCAATTGCGCGACTGGGATACGGACGCGACAGTTGCTGCCAAGATCCAGCGGGCGGCATGGTAACGGGCACACCGGAATTTGTCATGCCGTTCACCGCATGCAGCAACCCAGGGAACCATGTGTTCCTCTACAGGTCTCAGCAACAGCTCTAGCAAGAGCATTGCAGAGAAAACCTGAACGAGCGTTTTGCCTAGTGGCACGCATTTCGGATAACTGGTGCTGGCAATACGCCTGCACAAAGACCACACTTCGACACGTAATTGACGTCAATTAGTCGTCCGAACCAACAACCTGATGCAGCGCCCAGCTGAACGGCTAGTGCCAAACACGGTCAAAGCAGTGACAATTCAATGGCTGAATGCCAGCATCGCTTTCCTGAACTAACCGGTTTAATGTATGCGCCCTATGAAACAGGCAATCTATTCCAGCCGCACGGCTGACAAGTTTGTGGTCCGCCTACCCGACGGCATGCGCGAGCGCATTTCCGACGTGGCGCGCAATCACCACCGCAGCATGAACTCGGAAATCATCGCTCGCCTGGAGCAGAGCCTGGTCCAGGAAGATTCCCTGGGCGATGACCTCGAACTGCGCCTGGACAGCCCCGAGCTCTCCCTGCATGAACGCGAGCTGCTGCAGCGCTTCCGTCAACTGTCGCGCCGCCAGCAAAACGCCCTGGTCGCCCTGATCGCTCATGATGCGGAACTGGCCAGCGAAGAAGCCTGACAGCAAACGCAACACACAAAAAAGCCGGCCTAGCAGCCGGCTTTTTTTGTGGCTATATACCCATCATGCGTTACATCGCCCTTGATAGGCCGCAGGCCAGGCAGCTCCCGTAGGTTGGCGTTGAGCGCAGCGAAGCCCAACAGATCCGGTGCAAGCCTCGCTGGGCTTCGTCGCGCCGCGACTCAACCCAACCTACAGCTTTAACCTGGGTAACACGCTATTGGGACATAGCCCGTTTTGTGGCCGCCCCACAGGAGCGGCAGCACAGTCAGATCAGGAACAGAGTCGCCAGCCCCAGGAAAATAAAGAATCCACCGCTGTCGGTCATCGCGGTAATCATCACACTGGCACCCATGGCCGGGTCGCGCCCCATGCGCAGCAGGGTCATGGGAATCAGCACTCCCATCAACGCCGCCAGCAGCAAGTTGAGCGTCATCGCCCCGGTCATCACCAGGCCCAGCGACCAGCTGCCATAAAGCAGATAGGCAACTACGCCAATGACCCCGCCCCAGACCACGCCATTGATCAGCGCCACCCCCAGCTCCTTGCGCATCAGGCGCGAGGTGTTGCCGGTACTCAGCTGATCGAGCGCCAGCGCGCGGACGATCATGGTAATGGTCTGATTGCCCGAGTTGCCGCCAATACCCGCCACGATCGGCATCAATGCCGCCAGCGCCACCAGCTTCTCGATGGAACCCTCGAACAGGCCGATGACCCGCGAGGCAATGAAGGCCGTTACCAGGTTGATCGCCAGCCAGGCCCAACGGTTGCCGAGGGACTTCCACACCGAGGCGAAGATATCTTCCTCCTCGCGCAGACCAGCCATGTTCAGCACTTCGGTCTCGCTCTCTTCACGGATCAGGTCGACCATCTCGTCGATGGTCAGGCGCCCGATCAGCCGCCCCTGGTCGTCCACCACCGGCGCGGAAATAAGGTCGTAGCGTTCGAAGGCCTGCGCTGCGTCATAGGCATCCTCGCCCGGCTGGAAACTCACCGGGTCACTGGCCATGACCTCACTGACCTGCTTGTCCGGATCATTGACCAACAGACGCTTGATCGGCAGCACGCCCTTGAGCACGCCACCGTAATCGACCACGAACAGCTTGTCGGTGTGGCCCGGCAACTCCTTGAGGCGGCGCAGATAACGCAATACCACTTCGAGGCTGACATCCTCACGAATGGTCACCATCTCGAAGTCCATCAGCGCACCGACCTGATCCTCTTCGTAGGACAAGGCCGAACGCACGCGCTCGCGCTGCTGCGCATCGAGCGACTCCATGAGTTCGAGTACGACATCACGCGGCAGCTCGGGCGCCAGATCCGCCAGCTCGTCCGCATCCATCTCACGGGCGGCAGCGAGGATCTCGTGATCGTCCATGTCCGCGATCAGCGATTCGCGAACCGAGTCGGACACTTCGAGGAGGATGTCACCGTCGCGCTCAGCCTTGACCAACTGCCAAACGGTCAGACGGTCATGGAGCGGTAAGGCTTCGAGGATATGGGCGACGTCGGCGGAGTGCAGCTCATCCAGCTTGCGCTGCAATTCGGCAAGATTTTGCCGATGAACCAGATTCTCTACCAGGTCCTGGTGCTGGCCTTCCTGACGGTGCGTCAGGTTCTCTACCAGCCGGTGACGGTGCAACAGATCGACCACCTGGGCCAGGCGGTCTTGCAAGCTCTCTTGCGGCTTTTTGGCTTCTACTTCAGTCATATGGCGCGCTCCACCCCAGCAGCGGAGCACGCCACGGGGGTTCAATCAGTCAATACGCGATCAGGCAATCGAGGTGTTGAGCTACTACTGGGTAAGTCCATGGTGGTATTCCACAAGCCCCGGCGGGGCTGACACAACAATGATACCACCCCAACCCCACTTTGTACGGGCCGAAAGGGCGGCTAGAACAAGCGCTTGCAGCAAAAACCTGAGCAATCCATGAATACCCTGTTCGACGTTTGCACCACGTCACAAGACACCGCTGGCACAGGAGAAAAGCACAGCTAGGCTTGCCTGCAGCCGTCAAGGAGGACGACCCATGCTGCGATCTATCTGCGCAGGAATTTGCGCATCCCTGCTCTGCCCCGCCCTGTCCGCTTCAACCGTATTTCGCTGCGAAGATGCCAGCGGCCATATCACCTACACCCTGCAAGGCTGCCCCACAGACGCCAGCCAGGACCTGCAGAGCGCCGACAACCCAACCCCCGGGCAAGGCAAGGCCATACCACTGGCCAAGGTTGGCAAAGGCAAAGGAAAGCGCGACAAGGAAACCAGCGAACTGGTGGTGGTTGGCGAGAAGCAGGATGGCTGCGGCAATCGCGTCACCGGCAGCGAACGACGCACCGCGATGATCCGCCAACAGGTGCGTAGCGGCATGACCCAGAGCGATGTGCAAAGCTCGCTGGGCACCCCGGACAAGATCACCAGCCAGGATGGCCAGACCCGCTATCACTACGAGGACAGGGAAGGAAACCGGCGCCAGGTGACCTTCGACGAAGCCGGCTGCGTGAGAAGCAAACGCTGAAATGCAAAAAGCCCGCATCGCTGCGGGCTTCTTGGTTTTTGGTGCACTCAGGAGGATTCGAACCTCCGACCGCTCGGTTCGTAGCCGAGTACTCTATCCAGCTGAGCTATGAGTGCATGTGGCGCTTTTTGACCAGATCACCGCTGGTTGAAGCAAACAGTCCGCATTACTGCGAGCCGTTCAATATGGTGCACTCAGGAGGATTCGAACCTCCGACCGCTCGGTTCGTAGCCGAGTACTCTATCCAGCTGAGCTATGAGTGCATGGGGTGCGCATTATAGGGAGCCAAACCTTATGGTCAAGCACTTTTCCGAATAACTTCAATAGCTTATCGGCTTTAATGCACTACAACCGAAGTTGTAAATAATGGCGGAGAAGGGGGGATTCGAACCCCCGACACCCTTTTGAGGTGTACTCCCTTAGCAGGGGAGCGCCTTCGGCCACTCGGCCACCTCTCCGCAACACGGGGCGCATGATAACCATGTTTTCCCCGTTTGCAAAGCCAAAATTTCGATAAAAATTAGTGGCTTGGTTCGTCGCCTTTCTCTTTCTGGATACGTTGGTAAATCTCTTCGCGGTGCACGGCAACTTCCTTGGGAGCATTGACGCCAATGCGCACCTGGTTACCTTTCACGCCCAACACGGTGACAGTGACATCGTCACCCACCATCAGGGTCTCTCCGACCCGGCGAGTCAGAATCAGCATTCCTTTCTCCTTACGGATTTCAGTTCAGGACAGTCTGCAAAAATAAAATGGTGGCAGCCCCCGCCAATATCAAGCCGGAACCTTCACCCAAGTATTGACCAGCACGGGCAAAAGGAAAGCTCCGCCGTGTCGTTCAAAAAAGCAAAGGCGCGGACTAGCCGCGCCTTTCAGGTCGTGGATCACTCGCCCTGTCGGGCCGGAGCATCCAGATCGAAGGCAGTGTGCAGTGCGCGCACAGCCAGCTCCAGGTATTTCTCCTCGATGACCACAGACACCTTGATCTCGGACGTGGAGATCATCTGGATGTTGATGGTCTCCTTGGCCAGCGCTTCGAACATGCGACTGGCCACGCCCGCGTGGGAACGCATGCCGACACCGACGATGGAAACCTTGGCGATGTTGGTGTCGCCGATCACTTCCCGGGCACCCAGCTCACGCGCGGTGTTTTCCAGCACGGCCAGGGCAGCCTGGTAGTCGTTGCGATGCACGGTGAAGGTGAAATCGGTGGTGTTATCGTGCGCAACATTCTGCACGATCATGTCCACTTCGATGTTGGCGGCACTGATCGGGCCGAGGATTTTGAAAGCCACACCCGGAATATCCGGCACGCCACGGATGGTCAGCTTGGCTTCGTCGCGATTGAAAGCGATGCCGGAGATGATCGGCTGTTCCATGGATTCCTCTTCATCAAGGGTAATGAGGGTGCCCGGACCCTCCTGGAAGCTGTGCAGCACGCGCAGCGGGACGTTGTACTTGCCGGCGAATTCCACCGAGCGAATCTGCAGCACCTTGGAACCGAGGCTGGCCATTTCCAGCATCTCTTCGAAGGTGATCTTGTCCAGGCGCTGGGCCTTGGCTACCACGCGCGGGTCAGTGGTGTAGACCCCGTCGACGTCGGTGTAGATCTGGCACTCATCGGCTTTCAGCGCCGCCGCCAGGGCCACGCCGGTGGTGTCGGAACCGCCACGACCGAGGGTGGTGATGTTGCCCTGCTCGTCCACACCCTGGAAACCGGCGACCACTACCACGCGACCCGCTTTCAGGTCGTCGCGAATCTTGGCGTCGTCGATCTGCAGGATGCGCGCCTTGGTGTGCGAATTGTCGGTGAGGATGCGCACCTGGTTGCCGGTATAGGAAACCGCCGGCACACCGCGCTTGATCAGCGCCATGGCCAGCAGGGCAATGGTCACCTGCTCGCCGGTGGAAATCATCACATCCAGCTCACGCGGTACCGGCTGATCGTCGCTGACCTGCCGGGCCAGCTCGATCAGGCGATTGGTTTCGCCACTCATGGCGGAAACCACGACGACAATGTCATCACCCTTCTCGCGGAACTTCTTCACCTTCTCGGCCACCTGCTGAATACGCTCGACGGTGCCGACGGAGGTGCCCCCAAATTTCTGTACGATCAAAGCCATGTCAAAAAGCCGCCTGATTCCTCAAGGGCGCCCATTAGACCCGCATCGGGTCACACTGCCAAGGCCCGCCGGGCGCGCTGCAAGCCTTGGATATCGCTGATTTACAGCCCCTGTTCGACGAAGCTCGCCGCCAGGGCTAGGGCCTCATCCAGTTTGCCGGCATCCACGCCGCCGCCCTGAGCCATGTCCGGACGACCACCGCCCTTGCCACCGACGGCCGCGGCAGCCTGACGCATCAGGTCACCGGCCTTGAGCTTGGCGGTCAGGTCCTGGGTCACGCCGGCGACCAGCACGACCTTGTCCTCGAACACGCCGCCGAGCAGGATCACCGCGCTGCCGAGCTTGTTTTTCAGCTGATCGACCATGGCCAGCAGGGCCTTGCCGTCCAGGCCGTCGAGACGCGAAGCCAGCACCTTGATGCCCTTGACGTCGACCGCCGAGCCGGCGAGGTCGTTGCCGGCGGCGCTGGCGGCCTTGGCCTTGAGCTGCTCCAGCTCTTTTTCCAGCTGGCGATTGCGCTCGATCAGGCCGGACAGCTTGTCCAATACGTTGTCGCGACTGCCCTTGACCAGCGCGGCGGCTTCTTTCAGCTGCTCTTCCGCGCCATTCAGCCAGGCCAGTGCGCCGGCACCAGTGACGCCTTCGATACGGCGCACGCCGGCGGCCACACCGCCTTCGCTGGTGATCTTGAACAGACCGATGTCGCCGGTACGCGACACATGGGTACCACCGCACAGCTCGACGGAGAAGCCACCGCCCATGCTCAGCACGCGCACGTCATCTCCGTATTTCTCGCCGAACAGCGCCATGGCGCCCTTCTGCTTGGCGGTTTCGATATCGGTCTCTTCGGTTTCAACCTCGGAGTTCTTGCGAATCTCGGCGTTGACCAGTTCTTCCAGCTGTTTCAGCTGTTCGGGCTTGATCGCCTCGAAGTGGCTGAAGTCGAAGCGCAGGCGCTGGCTGTCGACCAGCGAGCCTTTCTGCTGCACATGCTCGCCGAGGATCTGGCGCAGCGCGGCGTGCAGCAGGTGAGTGGCGGAGTGGTTCAGCGCAGTGGCCTGGCGCACCGAGGCATCGACCTCGGCCTGCAGTTCGGCGCCGAGCTGGATGCCGCCCTGGGCGACGATGCCGTGATGGAGGAAGGCGCCGCCGGCTTTGGTGGTGTCGCGCACATCGAAGCGCACGCCATCGGCGGACAGATAGCCGCTATCGCCGACCTGGCCGCCGGATTCGGCGTAGAACGGCGTCTGGTCGAGGACGATCACGCCCTCCTCGCCTTCGCCCAGGCTGTCGACGGCCGCGCCATCCTTGAACAGGGCAACGACCTTGCCGCTACCCGTGGTGCCGTCGTAGCCGAGGAACTGGGTATCGACGTCGACCTTGACCAGGCTGTTGTAATCCATCCCGAAGGCGCTGGCGGAGCGGGCGCGCACGCGCTGGGCTTCCATCTCGCGCTCGAAGCCTTCCTCGTCGAGGGTCAGCTCGCGCTCACGGGCGATGTCGCCGGTCAGATCGACCGGGAAACCGTAGGTGTCGTACAGCTTGAAGATCACATCGCCAGGAATGACGCTGCCCTTGAGGTCGGCCAGGTCCTGCTCGAGGATCTTCAGGCCCTGCTCCAGGGTCTTGGCGAACTGCTCTTCTTCGGTTTTCAGCACGCGCTCGATATGCGCCTGCTGCTGTTTAAGCTCGGGGAAGGCTTCACCCATCTCGCCCACCAGCGCGGCGACGATCTGATAGAAGAAGCTGCCCTTGGCGCCCAGCTTGTTACCGTGGCGGCAGGCGCGACGCACGATGCGGCGCAGCACGTAGCCGCGGCCTTCGTTGGACGGGGTCACGCCGTCGGCGATCAGGAAACCGCAGGAACGGATGTGGTCAGCCACCACTTTCAGCGAAGCCTGGGCCTCGTTGGCGCAGCCGATGGCCTTGGCCGCAGCGTTGAGCAGGCTCTGGAACAGGTCGATCTCGTAGTTCGAGTTGACGTGCTGCAGCACGGCGCTGATGCGTTCCAGGCCCATGCCGGTGTCCACGCTCGGCGCCGGCAGCGCGTGCAGCACGCCGTCCGCGGTGCGGTTGAACTGCATGAACACGTTGTTCCAGATCTCGATGTAGCGGTCGCCGTCTTCCTCGGGCGAACCGGGCGGGCCGCCCCAGATGTGCTCGCCGTGGTCGAAGAAGATCTCAGTGCAAGGGCCGCACGGGCCGGTATCGCCCATCGCCCAGAAGTTGTCGGACGCGTACGGCGCACCCTTGTTGTCGCCGATGCGGATCATCCGCTCGGCCGGGATGCCGACTTCCTTGTGCCAGATGTCGTAGGCCTCGTCGTCGGTGGCGTAGACGGTGACCCAGAGCTTCTCCTTCGGCAGGTTCAGCCACTGCTCGCTGGTCAGGAATTCCCAGGCGTAGGAGATGGCGTCGCGCTTGAAGTAGTCGCCGAAGCTGAAGTTACCCAGCATTTCGAAGAAGGTGTGGTGGCGCGCGGTGTAGCCGACGTTTTCCAGATCGTTGTGCTTGCCGCCGGCACGCACGCACTTCTGGCTGGTGGTGGCGCGGGTATAAGCGCGCTTTTCCAGGCCGAGGAAGCAGTCCTTGAACTGGTTCATGCCGGCGTTGGTGAACAGCAGGGTCGGGTCGTTCGCCGGGATCAGCGAACTGGAGGCGACGCGGGTGTGCCCCTTCTCTTCGAAGAAGCGGAGGAAGGCTTCACGGATTTCTGCGCTTTTCATCTATTTCATCCAGGCAAACGGCGGCCACGGCAAAAGCCGGCAAAGGGCCGCATTATATCGGCGTTGCGCCCCGGGTACAGCGGGTTTTCTGGTATATCGCCGAGCGCGGGCTGTCTCCGGGGAGCGCTGTGCGCGCCCGGGTTGCCCAGGCGCTGCGTCTGCGCCGGCCTACCAGCTGGCCCGCACCCCCGCACGGATCTCCGTACCACGGTAATCCGCGCCACTCAGCTCGGCGGTATGGCTCAGCGCGCTAAACAGCCCCACCTGCGGATTCAGCTGCAGCAAGGCGCCCGCGCTGAAAGCGAGCGCACTGCCCTGTTCGAGCCCGCTCAGGCGCTGCTGCTTGCCGCCCGCCTCGAGCTGCACGTCACTACCCTCACCGCTCAGCACATAGCTGGCGCCAACCTTCGCCCAGGGCTGCAAGACCAGCCCGGAGCTCCCCGCAAAGCGGGTGCCCAGGCGCAAGCTGGCATCCACGCTGCTGCGCAGGCCGGCATCGATGTCGATGCGTTTGCCGCTGGCGTCGGTTTGCTCTTGCCAGTCCTGCTGAGCCAGGCTTGCCCCCAGTTGCGGCTCAAGGAACCAGTCATTGGCCATGGCGAACTGCCGGCCAAAGCGGGCATTGGCACCCAGCGAGCGCCCATGCAGGGCTTCGCTGAAGCCATCGGCAGTGGTCACCCGGGATTGCAGCCAGGCCCCGGTCAGACTGAGATCCACATAGCTCTGGTCGGCCCAGTACAGGCTGCCGTATAGCGCCAGCGCCGGTGCCGACATGTCCAGTTGCGCGCGCCCTGCCGCAGTGGTCGAGTGGAAATCGGCATCCTGGTAACCGAAATAGGCCCCCAACAGCAGGTCGGCGCCATCGGCAGGCCCCTGATGGAGCTGGTCATAGCCAAAGTAAGCGCTGCCGATATCACCCTCCAGCCTGGCGCCGGCATCGCTCAGCATCGCGTCCTGGTTACCGGTCTGCAGCCAGCTACGCCCACAGTCCTGACTGGAGCGCCCGCTGCGCAGCTCCGACTGGCAGCTGCGGGCCTCGGCAAAACGCTCATCCGCCCCCTGCGCCAGCTGCTCCGCAAGCAGGCGCCCGAGCGTCGCCGTGCCGGTGTAGCCGGCCGTTTCCGGCAGACGCTGGCTACTCAATGGGCTGAGGTACCAGTTATGGTCGGCCTGTTGGCCAAACACCCAGGGCTCCAGGCTCCCGTTGAGGCGCACCAGGCCATTATCCAGGGTGCTCGGGACGAAACTGCCGGCGGTTGCCAGATCATCGTTCGGGCTGGCAATCACCAGGATGTCGCCCGCCTCGGTCTGCAGGCTGTCGTCACTGGCAAAATTGACCAGCGTGCGCCCCTGCACGTCCCCCGCAATCACCAGGCCGCCGGCGCTCAGGGTCGAAGGAGAAACCAGCACATCCAGCTGCCCACTGTCGCCGAGCGAGCGATAGTTGCCGCTGATGGCGACACGCTTGCCCGCGGCGCCGATCACGCCGCCATTGTCGACACTGCCGTTCAAACCGAAGACCCCCGGCTGCCAGCTGGAGCCCGCGGCAATCGCCAGTACACCGCCACCCAGGTCCAGTTCGCTGTCCTGGCTCAGCACGCTGTTATTGAGCAGCTCCACGCGCTCCCAGTCGAGCAAGCCGGGCAGGCTGCCGCTGAACGCGTCCAGGCGCACCGTGTCCACACCCGCGCCGCCGTCCAGGGCGGTCGTGAAGCCCGTGAGGTCGGCGGCGGAATGCAGCGTCAACAGATCCGCACCGTCGAGCAGGTCGACAGTGCCACTGCCGCGCAGTACGCCGAACACATCGAAGGTATCGTCACCCGTGGTTCCCAGGTAGGTGCCATCGACCTGCAGCGTCGCCCCGGCGCCAATCACCGTGGTTTGCGGGTCAACCGTCACCCCCGCGGCCACCAGCAAGGTGCCGGCATCCACCTGTACCCGGTCAAATACCGACGTCTGCGCACCGTAAATGCCCAGGGTACCGACACCCTGTTTGCGCAGCGTCTCGAAACCGATGGCCGAGCCCAGCCGCGCGCTGCCGTCGACCGTGGCCAGCAGCGTATCGTTGCCCGCGCCACCGTCGAGTGCGACCGCCAGGCCCGTTAGATCGGCACCATCCTGAAGGATCAGGCGGTCATCGCCAGCACCGAGCGTGACGCTGCCCGTACCGCTCAGGCTGCCGCTGACCTCCAGACTGTCGGCGCCACTGCTACCGGCATAACTACCATCGACCTGCAGCAGCGCGCCCGTGCCCACCTGGGTGCGCTGTACCTCGGCAACGCCGGCCCCGGCCTCGACCAGCAGCGTACCGCCAGCGACCTGCACGCTATTGAATGTGGCATTCGCGGAAAGACTGGCAAGGCCGGCATTCTGCTTGATCAACTGCTCGAAGCCCTGCAGCTTCGCACCCGCGACCGCCAGCGCCTGGGCGTTGTCGAACAGCACAACATCATTGCCCGAGCCCGCCGACACGCCTGCGGCCAGCCCGTCCAGGCTTGCCCCCGCATGCAGCACCAGGCTGTCGTTGCCCTCGCCAAGGTCGACGCTGCCCGCCCCCACCAGGCTGCCAGAGAGTTCCAGCCTGTCGTCAGCCGCACTGCCGCTGTAATCACCCTCGACCTGCAGGGTCGCGCCACTGGCAACCTGGGTGGCCAACACCTGCAGCGTCGCCCCGGATGCCACCAGCAAGGTGCCGGCCTCCACCTGCAGCTGCTCGACCTGCGAGGCCTGCGCGCCATAGAGCCCCAGGGTGCCCAGACCCTGCTTGGTCAGCGTCTCGAAGCCCTGCAACGTGCCCAGGCGCGCCGTGGTCGAGAGATCGGCCAGCAGCACGTCGCTGTCCGCACCGCCATCGATGGGTGAGGTCAGACCCGACAGGTCGGCGCCGTCGTGTAGGGTCAGGCTGTCGGCGCCCGCGCCGAGATCGAGAGTGCCGCTGCCTGTCAGATTGCCGCTGATCTCCAGGCTGTCGGCACCGCTGCTGCCACTGTAGGCACCGTCGACCTGCAGGGTCGCGCCGCTAGCGATCTGCGCATCCTGCACACCCGCAAGACTACCGCCGGCCACCAGCGCCAGGGTGCCGGCATCGACCTGCAAGAAGTTGAAACTGCTGCTGCCGGACAGGCTGGCAATACCGCCGCCCTGCTTGGTCAGCAGCTCAAAGCCGCTCAACTGCGTGCCGGAGAACGACAGCCCTGCAGCGTTGTCCAGCAACAGGCTGTCGCTGTCCGCGCCACCATTGATGGTCGATTCCAGGCCTGAGAGGTCGGCGCCGTCGCGCAGGATCAGGCTGTCGGCGCCTGCACCAAGATCGAGAGTACCGCTGCCCGTCAGATTGCCGCTGACCTCCAGGCTGTCGACACCGCTGCTGCCGCTATAGGCGCCGTCGATCTGCAGGGTCGCACCGCTGGTGATCTGCGCATCTTGCACACCCGACAGGCTGCCGCCAGCAACCAGCGCCAGGGTGCCGGCATCGACCTGCAAGAAGTTGAAACTGCTGCTGCCGGACAGGCTGGCAATACCGCCGCCCTGCTTGGTCAGCAGCTCGAAGCCGCTCAGTTGCGTGCCGGACACCGACAGCCCGGCGGCGCTGTCCAGCAGCAGGGTGTCGTTGCCGGCGCCGCCATCCAGACCAAGACCGAGGCCAGTGAGGTCGGCACCATCATGCAAGGTGAGTACATCGTCACCCGCACCGAGACTCACGCCACCAGTGCCAACCAGGCTACCGCTCAGCTCCAGTACGCCGCTGACGCTACCGTCGACTTGCAGGGTCGCCCCGCTGGCAACCCTGAGGCTCTGCGCATCCAGGCTCGACCCGGATGCCACCAGCAGGGTCCCGGCATTGACCAGTACCTGCTCGAAGAGCAGTGGTGAGCTTGCATAGATGCCCAGCAGTCCGCTGCCTTGCTTGTCCAGCGTCTCGAAGCCCGTCACCGCGCCAAGGCGCGCGCTGCCAGTGATATCGGCCAACAGGCTGTCGTTGCCAGCGCCAGCATCGAGCGCCGAAGCCAGCTCCGTCAGGTCGGCGCCATCATCAAGGAGCAGGCTGTCGTCGCCACCCGCCAGATCAATAGCACCACTGCCGCTGATATTGCCACTGACGTCCAGGCTGTCCGCGCCAGCACTGCCCGTAAAACTGCCATCGACCTGCAGGGTCGCGCCGCTGCCAACCACGGTGTTCTGCATGCCGCTAAGGCTACCGGCAGCATTGATGACCAGCAGGCCACCCTCGATGCGGGTCGGGCCCGTGTAATTGCTGGCCCCGCCGAGCGTCAGGGTGCCACTGCCGTCCTTGCTCAGGCCACCGCTGCCGAGCGCGATGGCGCCGCCGATCAGGGTATGGCCGGCTCCGCCCACCGCCAGGTTCATCCCCGCGCCGGAGATAGCGCTACTCAGGGTCAGCAGGCCGCTGTCCGAACTGATCCGGCTGTCACTGCCCAGGGTTAGCGCGCCGGCGTAGCTGTTATTACCGGCAATATTGCGCAGCGCCCCGCCATTGCCGATACCCGCGCCGTTGAGGGTCAGCGCCTCGGCGCCGACGCCGATGCCGCCTTGCAGTTCCAGGGCCGCGCCACTGCTCACGCTGGTGCCGCCGGCAGTCGTACCCAGGGCACTGCCGTTCTGGATATTCAGCACCCCGGCGCTGACCGTGGTGGCGCCGCTGTAGCTGTTGGTGCCCGTCAGGGTCAGGGTGCCGGCGCCATCCTTGGCCAGACCGCCACTGGTGGTGGCGATGGCACCACCGATCAGCGTGTTGCCCGCACCGCCCACCGTCAGGGTGCGCGTCGCGCCTGTGATGCCGCCGCTCAGGGTCAGCAGGCCGGCATCGGCGTTGATCCGGCTGTTGCTGCCCAAGGTCAGCGCGCCGGCGTAGCTGTTGTTGCCGGAGACGCTGCGCAGCGCCCCGCCACTGCCGATACCGGTGCCGTTGAGGGTCAGCGCTTCGGCACCAACGCTGATGCCGCCCTGCAGCTCCAAGGCAGCGCCGCTGCTCACGCTGGTGCCGCCGGCAGTCGTACCCAGGGCACTGCCGTGCTGGATATTCAGTACCCCGGCGCTGACCGTGGTCGTGCCGCTGTAGCTGTTGGCGCCGCTCAGGGTCAGGCTGCCGGCGCCGTCCTTGGTCAGGCCGCCGGTGGTAGTGGCGATGGCGCCGCTGATCAGGCTGCTGCCCGCGCCACCCACAGTCAGGGTGCGAGTCGCGCCCGTAACGCCGCCGCTCAGGGTCAGCAGGCCCGCATCGGCGTTGATCCGGCTATTGCTGCCCAGGGTCAGCGCGCCAGCGTAGCTGTTGTTGCCGGAGACACTACGCAGCGCCCCGCCGCTGCTGATACCCGTGCCGTTGAGGGTCAGCGCTTCGGCACCGACATCGATGCCGCCCTGCAATGCCAGCGCCGCGCCGCTGGTCACGCTGGTGCCGTCGACGGTGCTGCCCAGGGCGCTGCCGTTCTGGATATTCAACACCCCGGCGCTGATCATGGTGGCGCCGCTGTAGCTGTTGGCGCCACTCAGGATCTGCGTGCTGGCACCGGCCTTGGTCAGGCCGCCACTGCCCGAGATCACACCGGCAAAGGTCGTACTGCCGCTGGCCTTGTTGAGGGTCAGGGTGCCACTACCCAGGCTGACCGCGCCGCCACTGGCGCCACCGCCAGCCAGCGAGGCCAGTTGCTGGTTGAAACCGTTCAAGTCGAAGGTGGCGTCGGCCAGGCTGGCAATGGTCAGAGCGGTTGCCGTCGACAGCCGGTTACCAGCACCACTCAGCCGCAATATCCCGCCATTAAGGGTGGTCGCCCCGGTGTAAGTGCTGGTACCGGCGAGCGTCAGGGTGCCGGCGCCATCCTTGATCAACCCGCCAGTGGTGGTGGCTATAGCACCGCTGATCAGCGTGTTGCCCGCACCGCCCACAGTCAGGGTGCGGGTCGCGCCGGTGATGCCGCCGTTCAGGGTCAGCAGGCCGGCATCGGTGTTGATCCGGCTGTTGCTCCCCAGGGTCAGCGCGCCGACATAGCTGTTGTTGCCAGAAACACTGCGCAGCGCCCCGCCACTGCCGATACCGGTGCCGTTGAGGGTCAGCGCCTCAGCACCGATGTCGATGCTGCCCTGCAACGCCAGCGCCGCTCCGCTGGTGACGCTGGTGCCGCCGGCGGTACTGCCCAGGGCGCTGCCGTTCTGGATATTCAGCACGCCGGCACTGACCGTGGTGGCGCCGGTGTAAGTGTTGGCGCCCGTCAGGATCTGCGTGCTGGCGCCAGCCTTGGTCACACCGCCACTGCCCGAGATAACACCGGCAAAGCTCGTGCTGCCGCTGGCCTTGTTGAGGGTCAGGGTGCCACTGCCGAGACTGACCGCACCGCCACTGGCGCCACCGCCAGCCAGCGAGGCCAGTTGCTGGTTAAGGCTGTTCAGGTCGAGGGTGGCACCGGCCACATTGGCGATGCTCAGAGCGGTTGCCGTCGACAACCGGTTACTACCACCGCTCAGTCGCAATATCCCGCCATTAAGGGTGGTCGCCCCGGTGTAAGTGCTGGCACCGGCGAGCGTCAGGGTGCCGCTGCCATCCTTGATCAACCCGCCAGTGGTGGTGGCGATGGCACCGTTGAGGCTGGTATTGCCCGCACCGCCCACGGTTAGCGTGCGCGCCGCGCCCGTGATACCGCCGCTCAGGCTCAGCAGGCCGGCATCGCTGTTGATCCGGCTGTTGCTGCCCAAGGTCAACGCGCCGGCGTAGCTGTTGTTACCGGAGATGCTGCGCAGCGCCCCGCCACTGCCGATACCGGTGCCGTTGAGGGTCAGCGCTTCGGCACCAACGCTGATGCCGCCCTGCAGCTCCAACGCCGCGCCACTGGCCACGCTGGTGCCGCCGGCGGTGCCGCCCAGGGCGCTGCCATGCTGGATATTCAGTACCCCGGCGCTAAGCGTGGTGGCGCCGGTGTAGCTGTTGGCGCCGCTCAGGGTCAGGGTGCCGGCACCATTCTTGATCAGGCCGCCGGTGGTGGTGGCGATGGCGCCGCTGATCAGGCTGCTGCCCGCGCCGCCCATGGTCAGGGTGCGAGTCGCCCCACTGATACCGCCACTCAGGCTCAGCAGGCCGTCATCGCTGTTGATCCGGCTGTTGCTACCCAGGGTCAGCGCGCCGGCGTAGCTATTGTTGCCGGAGACGCTGCGCAGCGCCCCGCCGCTGCTGATACCCGTGCCGTTGAGGGTCAGCGCCTCGGCACCGACGCTAATGCCGCCCTGCAACGCCAGCGCCGCGCCGCTGGTGACGCTGGTGCCGCCGGCGGTGCTGCCCAGGGCGCTGCCATTCTGGATATTCAACACCCCGGCGCTGACCGTGGTGGCGCCGCTGTAGCTGTTGGCGCCGCTCAGGATCTGCGTGCTGGCACCGGCCTTGGTCAGGCCGCCACTGCCCGAGATGACGCCAGCAAAGTTCGTGCTGCCGCTGGCCTTACTGAGAGTCAGGGTGCCGCTGCCCAGGCTGACCGCGCCGCCACTGGCACCACCGCCGGCCAGCGAGGCCAGTTGCTGGTTGAGGCTGTTCAGGTCGAGAGTAGCGCCGGCCACATTGGCGATGGTCAGGTCGGTTGCCGTCGGCAAGCGGTTGCTGGCGCCGGTCAACTGCAAGACACCAGCATTGATAATGGTCGAACCGGTATAGGTATTGGCACCACCCAGGATCAGGGTACCGCTGCCGTCCTTGGTCAGGCCGACATTGCCGGCGAGAACCGAGTTGATGCGGGCGTCTGCGGAGGTGGTGATGGTCGGCGTCACGCCACCCAGGGTCAGGGTGCTGCCATTGAGTATGTAGCCGCTGCTGTTGAAGGCCAGGTTGTGTGCCGTCAGCGCACCCGACAACGTGAGGGTGCCGCCGGTGCCGCGCAAGTCCGCATCGTCCAGCGCAGCATTGCTCCAACTGGCGTATGGGCCGCTGACGCCATCGGCAGCCAGGCCCCAGAAGGCACTGCCGGTACTCCACGTCCCGGCGCCACCTAGTCCGGCCGCCGCCGTGTTGCTGTCCCAGTAGCGGGTGGTTGCGCAAGCGGGTGGCCCCGCCACGGCGCCCAGCAAGAGCACAGCCAGGATGTACAGGGGCAGCCGGCGTCGCCAGGCGCAACAAAACCCACCCGTGCCGCAGCGCCTGGCGTGTTCACTTGCGACCGCAACATCCCCCTTCGTGGTGCGCCAGATCAGACTGAAGATCCGGTTCACCGCACACTCCGCCCTGGTAAAAAAACCGACAACGGCAGCCCCCTGACCGCAACGCCCTTGAACGACGCTTTTATAATTGTCCGCGATAATGCCACATAGGATTATGACAAACACTCATAATACCGGGCATTCCGCCGACAATGTGGGGGGATAGTCGGCTAACGGCGCAGAACTTGTCGAAACGGTCAGCCTTCCGACAGCTCGGCCGGCACAACCAGAATGGCCGCGCGCAGGCCGTTCCTGACCTTGGGATTGGGGAAGATGATCCGCGCGCCGGGCTCATCCACCACCCAGCGGGTACCGGCGATGTCCTCGGCCAGCAGGTAGCCGACCGGCAGCTCGCTGAAGTTCTCGATATCGCTCGGCAGGTGCAGCTTGAAGGCATCGCTGTGCTTGATCACTTCACGGGCCACGCTGAACAGCTGCAGCCCGTCCAGCGTCGCGCCGGCCGGTTCGCACTGTTCGACCAGCTCGCGCAGGCGCTTCTCCAGCAGGTCGAGGTTGACCGCCTGGTTCTGCCCGAACGGCCGCGCCTTGCCCAACTCCAGGGTAAAGGCCTCGGCATTCAGGTGCGCGTAGGTGTAGGAGCTGAAGGTGATGCCGGTCTTCTGCTGCAGCAGCACCGCCTCGATACCGGCCGCGCGCAGACGCGTCAGCTCCCGGGCCGAGTGCTCGCGGCCTTCGGCATAGGGATAGAGGGCGAACTGCTCGATCTTCGAGCCACGGATGGCGGTGTGCAGGTCGTAGTGCAGGCGCTCGCGCCCGTCGCGACTGAAGAAGACCGCCGCCAAACGCTCCAGCTCGTTGGCACGCAAGGCCTCGAAGCCGCTGGTTTGCGCATGGCGCCCACTGAACAGACGGTTGATGTCCTGCTCGATATAGCGCTCGCCACGGCGCATCGCCTCGGGATTGCCGAACAGGAAGAGAATCCGCGCCCGCGGGATCAGTTGGCCGGAGGCGATGCCTTGCAGCAGGCGGTCGAGCAGCTCGATCGGCGCGGTTTCATTGCCATGCACGCCGGCCGACAACAGCAGGTCGAGGCCGCTGTCGTCGCTGGCCGTCGGGGTAACTTCCAGAGCACCCTGCGCCAGCCAGTGCAGGCGCGCGCCCTCGCGGGTCAGCTGAATTTTCTCGGTCGGCTCACGGCCGGCCAGGGTCAGTTCAAGCAGTTTGCCGAGGGCGAGCATGGCAGGAGACTTCCTTAGTGATTGCAGTCCGGACCGTGGACATGGTCTTCGTCGTCATCGCCATCTTCGGCCGCTTCCATCTCCAGCTGCAGACTGACCAGGTTGGTGGCCAGCGGGCGCAGCAGCAGGTTGGCGTATTCGGCATCGCCTTCGGCAACGTCCACGCCGATCAGCAGTTGGCCGTTGCCGGCGGTCTGGATCCACACTTCCTTGCCCTGCCAGATCACGGCAAAGCGGGTGCAGGAAGTTTCCAGCTGGGTGCCGTCGGTGTCTTCGAGGATGAGTTGCAGGGCGTCGGACATGAAATAGGTACTCTTTAAGCCAATTGAAATGGGTAAACCGCGCCCAGTTTAAGGATCTGCGTCAGTTCATCCAATGCCGTCCGACACTCGACCAGCAATTGCGGGTCCGCCAGGTCGCTTTCCGCCAGACGGTCGCGATAGTGCTTGTCGACCCAGACATTAAGAGTGTCGTACAGGCTGGCCGTCATCACCACGCCGGGGTTGACCGCCGCCAGCTCCTGCTCCTTGAGCGCCACACGCAGGCGCAGGCAGGCCGGGCCGCCGCCGTTCTGCATGCTCTGCTTGAGGTCAAAGACCTTGACCTCGCGGATCGGCCCGTTGCTGCTGGTGAGCTGCTGCAGGTAGTTCCACACGTTGGCGTTGTTGCGACACTCCTCCGGCACGATCAGCAGCATGTTGCCGTCGGCGCGGGTCAGCAGCTGGCTGTTGAACAGGTAGGAGCGCACCGCGTCTTCGACGCTGACGGCATCGCGCGGCACGCACACGGCCTGGAAGTTGCCACCACGGCGGGCCAGCTTGTCACCCAGCTCGGCGAGCATCTTCTCGGTATCGAGGAAGGCGTCCTGGTGATAGAACAGCACCTCGCCGTTACCCACCGCGATCACGTCGTTGTGGAACACACCCTGATCGATCACCGAAGGGTTCTGCTGGGCGTAGACCACGCCGTCGTCGCTCAGGCCATGCAAGCGGGCAACCGCCTGGCTGGCTTCCAGGGTTTGCCGCGCCGGGTAGCGCTGCGGGGCCGGGAAGCGGCTGTCGAAGGCGCTGCGACCGAACACGAAGAACTCCACGCCGGCATCGCCATAACCCTTGCAGAAGCGGGTGTGGTTGGCCGCGCCTTCATCGCCGAACTGGCCGACCGCCGGCAACGCCGCGTGGTGGGCGAAGTGCTGCTCGTTGGCGAACATGGCGCCAAGCACGCGGCTGGTGGTCGGGTGCTCGATACTGCGGTGGAACTTGCAGTTGAGGTTGGCGGCGGTGAAATGCACGCGGCCATCGGCGGTGTCGGCACTCGGGCTGACGGTACAGGAGTTGGCCGTCCACATGCTGGAGGCCGAGCTGCAGGCAGCAAGCAGCGGCATCGCCTGTTTCGCCGCCTGGGCGATCACCTGGGCGTCAGTGCCGGCAAAGCCGAGGCTGCGCAGCGCGGCGACGTCCTGGCGTTCCTGCGGGGCGAACACGCCCTGCTTGAAGCCCATGTCCATCAGCGCCTTCATCTTGCCCAGGCCCTGCTTGGCCGCTTCCTTCGGGTTGGACGCCACCTGGCTGTTGCTCTGCGACGCTACGTTGCCGTACGACAGGCCGCCGTAGTTGTGAGTCGGGCCAACCAGGCCGTCAAAATTCATCTCATAGGCGGACATCACAGACTCACTCCCGGGGTCAGGGTGGCGGGCAGGCTCAGGGTTTCACTTTCCAGCGAGGCGACCGGGTAGGCGCAGTAGTCGGCCGCGTAATAGGCACTGGCACGGTGGTTGCCGGACGCGCCGACCCCACCGAACGGTGCACTGCTGGCGGCGCCGGTCAGCTGCTTGTTCCAGTTGACGATGCCGGCGCGGCTCTCGATCAGGAACTGCTGATAACGCTCGGCCGAATCCGACAGCAGGCCAGCGGCCAGGCCGTACTGGGTGTTATTGGCTTCGGCGATGGCGGCGTCGAAGCCGTCGTAGCGGATCACCTGCAGCAGTGGGCCGAAAAACTCCTCATCGATGCGCTCGGCGACATCCGTCACGTCGAGAATGCCCGGCGTCAGCAGCGCGGCATTGGCCACCGGCTGGATCATCTCCAGCAGCGCCACCGCGCCCTTGTCGACCAGGTGCTGCTGGGCCTTGAGCAGGTGCTCGGCGGCCTGCAGCGAGATCACCGAGCCCATGAACGGCGCCGGCTGCTCGTCGAAGGCACCGACCTTGATCGTCGAGCTGACCGCCACCAGGCGTGCCAGCAGGGCATCACCCCAGGCACCAACCGGCACCAGCAGGCGGCGCGCGCAGGTGCAGCGCTGGCCGGCGGAAATGAAGGCGGACTGGATGATGGTGTAGACGGCGGCATCGACATCGGCGACCTGGTCGATCACCAGCGGGTTGTTGCCGCCCATCTCCAGCGCCAGGATCTTGTCCGGGCGACCGGCGAACTGGCTGTGCAGCAGGTTGCCGGTGCGGCTGGAGCCGGTGAAGAACAGGCCGTCGATGCCGGCGCTGGCAGCCAGGGCCACGCCGGTTTCGCGGGCGCCCTGCACCAGGTTGAGCACGCCAGCCGGCAGGCCGGCTTCGATCCAGCACTTGACCGTCAGCTCGGCGACTTTCGGGGTCAGCTCGCTGGGCTTGAACACCACCGCGTTGCCGGCCAGCAGCGCCGGCACGATATGGCCGTTGGGCAGGTGGCCGGGGAAGTTGTACGGGCCGAACACGGCGACCACGCCATGGGGCTTGTGGCGCAGCACGGCGGTGGCATCGGCCAGTGGGCCGCTCTTGGTGCCGGTGCGCTCACGGTAGCTCTGCACGGAGATGGCGACCTTGTTGACCATGCTGGTCACCTCGGTGGCGGACTCCCACAGTGGCTTGCCGGTTTCCTCACCGATGGCGTGGGCCAGCTCGTCACTGTGCGCCTTGAGGGTGGCGGCGAACTGCTCGAGCACGGCGATACGCTCTTCCAGCGAACGTCGGGCCCAGGCCGGGAACGCGGCACGGGCGGCGGCGACGGCCTGCTCGACCTGTACGGCATTGGCACCCTGGCCACTCCAGACCACGGCCTGGGTCACCGGATTGAGCGACTCGAGGCTCTCGCCCTGCCCTGTCTGCCAGTTGCCGGCGATGTAATGAGTGGTCATTGCTTGCTCTCCTTGGCCGACAGCGGCACGGCACGCACCTGGCTGCCTGCGCTGAGCTGCAGGCGTTTGGCGGTTTGCGCGTCGACCACCAGGGTGCCGGCGGCGACACGCGCCGGCGCGGCAGTGATACGGCAGTCTTCGCGCTTGCGGTTGTGAATCAGGTAAGGCTGCGAGTCATCGCCCGGGGTGCCGATGGCCAGCACCAGGGTCTGGCTATCGCGCACCGCGCGGATGCGATCGGTGGGCACTTCGATGGCCGGGCCGGCGTCGAAGATGTCGACATAGCCCTGGTAGCTGAAACCCTCTCCCTTGAGCATGGCCAGCGCCGGCTCGGTGTCCGGGTGGACGCGGCCGATGATGTTGCGCGCATCCTCGGAGAGGAAGCAGGTGTAGAGCGGGAACTTGGGCATCAGCTCGGCGATGAAGGCCTTGTTGCCGACGCCGGTGAGGTAGTCGGCCTGGCTGAATTCCATCTTGAAGAAGTGCCGACCGAGGCTTTCCCAGAACGGCGAGCGACCATTGGCGTCGGACATACCGCGCATCTCGGCGATCACCTTGTCGCCGAACAGGCTGCGGAACTCGGCCATGAACAGGAAGCGCGCCTTCGACAGCAGACGGCCGTTGAGGCCGGTGCGGTGGTCGGCATGCAGGAACAGCGAGCACAGCTCGGAGTTGCCGGTCAGGTCGTTGGCCAGGAACAGGGTGGGGATCTCGCGGTAGATCTTCAGCTCCTGCGAGGCGCTGACGGTCAGGCCGACCCGGTAGTTGTACCAGGGCTCGCGCAGGCCGACCGCGCCGGCCACGGCGGAGATGCCGACGACCTTGCCATCGTCGTCTTCCATCACGAACAGGTAGTCGGCGTCGGCGCGCTCGGCCTCGCCGCGGAAGGTCTTCTCCGCCCAGCCGACCCGGTGCGCCAGGCGCTCCTCGTTGGCCGGCAAGGTGGTCAACCCGGCGCCGGTGCTGCGGGCCAGGTCGAACAGCGCCGACAGGTCGGTACTACGGACGGGACGAACGATCATATTGCCTCCAGAATTCTCTCCCCCTCTCCTACCGGGAGAGGGGCCGGGGTGAGGGAAGCTCCCTCATCCGGCCCTGCGGGCCACCTTCTCCCAGAGGGAGAAGGACTCATGC
>JBOFCR010000140.1:0-88020 GCA_051646165.1 Pseudomonas sp.
TCCAGAGCATCATCGGCGGCTTGCAGCAGGGCAGCCGTCAGGCCGCCAATGCCATGCAGGACAGCCGGCAGAGCGTGACGCGCTGTGTGGCCGACAGCCAGAGCGCGGCCGCGTTGCTGGAGGCGGTGGCGGCGGAAATCGAGGCGATCAGCCGGATGAACGAGCTGATCGCCGCCGCCACTCACCAGCAGGCGGCGGTCAGCAGCGAGGTCAGCGAGCATCTCGGCAGCGTGCAGCAGGTGGCCGAGCAGAACTCCGCCAGCGCTGCGGCTCTGGAGCTGGACAGCAACCGCCTGCGTGAGCTGGCCGGGCGACTGGGCCGGCTCAGCGCGCGCTTCGCCGTCAGCGGCTAGCGGTCAGCCTTGTGGCGACTTCGCCAGCGGTCTGGCCGTCGTGCCCGTAGCTGCGCTCGACCAGCTCCACCCGGCCATCGGCCCCCAGCAGCAGGGCGCTGCTGGCGCAGGTGCCGTAGCCGGGACCGACGATGAAGATGCTCGACAGCAGTAGCTCCCAGTCCACCCCGATACCGGTATCCGGCAGCAGCACCCGGGGCGGCTGGCTGCGGTCGCGCAACAGCTCCAGCAGGCTGTGTGGCCGGGCCTCGTCCAGCGCTTCGGCGAGGTAGGCGGTGGCGCGCAGCACTTTGGGCCAGGGCGTGTCCAGGTCGGCATTGGACAGGCCGTAGAGACCGGCTTCCAGGCGCCGTGGCTGGCCATCGTCGGAGTTGAAGAAGTACAGCTCGTGGCGGTCGCCCAGCAGCAGGTTGAAACCGCTGTACTGGTCGAGCTTCCCGCCGATCTGGTCAAGATAATCCAGCGGCGACAAGGTGCCGCGCAGGAACTCCACCGGCAGCTCGCCGCGCGAGCGTGGGCCCTGGGCCTGGCGCGGGTCGCGGATATTGGTGAGGGCGGCGAAGCGCCCGGCGGCGTTCACCCCGAGCCAGGTGCCGCCGGCCTGCAGGTCGCGCCCGGCATGTAGCCCCGGGGCATCCGGCCACTCGGCCAGGGGTTGGCTCGGGCGGTGATAGAACTCGTCGCGGTTGGCCGCCAGCACCAGCGGCTGCGGGTGGCCGGGGCGCCAGGCGAAGACGATCAGGCACATGTGCGCATCCTGTGTAGGGTAGGAACCTGACCAGAATCTGCGTCGCGCGATCCTGGTCAGGTTCCGTGTCGAGCCTACTGCATCCGTCGCCGCAAGTGGAGGGAGGGGGCGCCATCCGTTACCATGCCGGCTTCGTTCGTGGGGGTGTCGATGGAATTTCTGCTGTATCTGCTGCTGGGCGCAGCCGCTGGCGTGCTGGCCGGCCTGTTCGGTGTGGGTGGCGGCATCATCATCGTGCCGGTGCTGGTATTCAGCTTCACCGCCCAGGGCTTCGACCCGAGCGTGCTGACCCACCTGGCGGTCGGCACCTCGCTGGCCACCATCATCTTCACCTCGATCAATTCGGTGCTGGAGCACCAGCGCAAGGGCGCGGTGCTGTGGCCGGTGTTCACCTGGATGGCGCTGGGCATCCTCCTCGGCGCCGGCCTCGGCAGCCTGACGGCGGCCTCGATCCAGGGCCCGCTGCTGCAGAAGATCATCGGCGTGTTCGCCATCGTCATCGCCATCCAGATGGGCCTGGAGTTGAAACCCAAGGCCAGTCGCGGTGTCCCAGGCAAGCCCGGGCTGACCCTGGCCGGGGTGGTGATTGGCTGGGCCTCGGCGATCTTCGGCATCGGTGGCGGTTCGCTGACCGTGCCCTTCCTGACCTGGCGCAGTGTGTCGATGCAGCAGGCGGTGGCCACGTCCTCGGCCTGCGGCCTGCCCATCGCCCTGGCCAGTGCCCTGAGTTTCATGCTTATCGGTTGGGGCCAGCCGGGCCTGCCGCAGTGGAGCTTCGGTTTCGTCTACCTGCCGGCCATGGTCGGCATCGCGCTGACCAGCATGTTGTTTGCCCGCTTCGGCGCGCGCCTGGCGCATAAATTGTCGCCGCGCCTGCTCAAGCGCCTGTTCGCCGTACTGCTGCTGGTAGTCGGCGTGAATTTCCTGATTTGAGGAGTACTTGATGCTGGCTTATCCGCAGATCGACCCGGTGGCCCTGGCCCTGGGGCCGCTGAAAATCCACTGGTACGGCCTGATGTACCTGGTCGGCATCGGCGGCGCCTGGCTGCTGGCTTCGCGCCGCCTGGCCGGCTTCGACGCGAGCTGGAGCAAGGAGAAACTCTCCGACCTGGTGTTCTGGGTGGCCATGGGCGTGATCCTCGGCGGGCGCCTGGGCTACGTGCTGTTCTACGATCTGGCGGCCTATATCGCCGAGCCGTTGAAGGTGCTGCGCGTGTGGGAGGGCGGCATGTCGTTCCACGGCGGCCTGCTCGGCGTGATGCTGGCCACCTGGTGGTTCGGCAAGCGCAACGACAAGAGCTTCTTTCAGCTGATGGACTTTATCGCGCCGCTGGTACCGATCGGCCTGGGCGCCGGGCGTATCGGCAATTTCATCAATGCCGAACTGTGGGGCAAGGCCACCGACCTGCCCTGGGCGATGATCTTCCCCACCGACCCACAGCAACTGGCGCGCCACCCTTCGCAGCTGTACCAGTTCGCCCTGGAAGGCATCGCGCTGTTTGCCATCCTCTGGTTCTACTCGCGCAAGCCGCGCCCGACCATGGCCGTGTCGGGCATGTTCGCCGTGTGCTACGGGGTATTCCGCTTTATCGTCGAGTTCGTCCGTGTGCCGGACGCCCAGCTCGGCTACCTGGCCGGCAACTGGCTGACCATGGGCCAGGTGTTGTGCCTGCCGATGATTCTCGGCGGGCTGGGCCTGATCGCCTATGCCTACAAGCGCCAAGCCACCGCAGGAGCCGTGTGATGAAACAGTACCTCGACCTGATGCGCCTGGTGCGCGAGACCGGCACCTTCAAGAGCGACCGCACCGGCACCGGTACCTACAGCGTGTTCGCCCACCAGATGCGCTTCGACCTGGCCGCTGGCTTCCCTATCGTCACCACCAAGAAGTGCCACCTGAAGTCGATCATCCACGAGCTGCTGTGGTTCCTCCAGGGCGACACCAACATCAAGTACCTGAAGGACAACGGCGTACGCATCTGGGACGAGTGGGCCGACGAGAATGGCGACCTCGGCCCGGTGTATGGCTACCAGTGGCGCAGCTGGCCGGCGCCCAACGGCGAGTCGATCGACCAGATCAGCAAGCTGATCGAGATGATCAAGAAGAACCCGGACTCGCGCCGCCTGATCGTCTCGGCCTGGAACCCGGCGCTGGTCGAGCAGATGGCCCTGCCGCCGTGCCACGCGCTGTTCCAGTTCTACGTCGCCGACGGCAAGCTGAGCTGCCAGCTGTACCAGCGCTCGGCCGACATCTTCCTCGGCGTGCCGTTCAACATCGCCAGCTACGCCCTGCTGACCCTGATGGTCGCCCAGGTCTGCGGCCTGCAGCCGGGCGAGTTCATCTGGACCGGCGGCGACTGCCACCTGTATGCCAACCACCTCGAGCAGACCGACCTGCAGCTGACCCGCGAGCCGCTGCCGTTGCCGGTGATGAAGCTCAATCCCGAGGTGAAGGACCTGCTTGGCTTCAAGTTCGAGGACTTCGAACTGGTCGGCTACCAGGCCCACCCGCATATCGCCGCGCCCGTGGCGGTCTGATCCGGCTGCAGTACTGAAAAGGCCCCAATCGGGGCCTTTTTCTTTGGGCCGGGGCTCAGACGGGCTGTGGCTCGCAACGCACTTCGCTGTTCACCGAGCTGGCGATAAAACACTGCTCGTGCGCGGCATGGTGCAGGGCCGCGAGCTGCTCTGCGCTGGGCTGGCTGGCGGCGCTGAAGCGCACGGCGGGGCGCAGGGTCACCCGGGTCATGGCCAGCTTGCCCTCGGCATTCTTGCCCATGCGTCCTTCGGCCTGGTCGCGGTAGTCATCGATGCAGAAGCCGGCTTCGGCGGCCAGCGAGAGAAACCACAGCATGTGGCAGCTGGCGAGCGAGGCGACGAAGGCCTCCTCCGGATCGACTGCCGCTTCCCGCGAGAAGGGCAGCGGCACCACATGGGGTGACGACGAGCCGGGGACTTCGATACCGCCATCGAAACGCCACAGGTGGCCGCGGTCGTAACGGTTGTCGAGGAAGGGCTGGTCGCCACGCGACCAGAGGATTTCAGCGTGGTGGGAAGCCATGGAGCACACTCGCCGGTTGCCGACAGGAGCGGCCGATCATACCCGCCGGCCGCTCCCTTGGCATGTGCCGCAGGCTCTAGTCCAGGCTCAGGCCGTGTTGGCGATACAGCGCCTGGACCCAGCCTTCGCTGTACAGCTGGCGCAGGGACGTGCGCAGGCGCAGGGTCAGGGCCGGGTCGAGCTGTGGGTGGCAGGCTATGTCTTCCATCAGGGTCAGGAACGGCAGCACCTCGCGCGGTGCCGGCTTGGTCGCCAGGCTGTGCACCACCGCCGCGCTGGTGGCCCACAGGCGCGCGCGGCTGCGCTGCAGCATGCTCAGGTTGAGCGACTCCTTGTTCGAGTAGACCACTTCCAGGCCGGCGCGCTGCAGGTACTCGCCGGCACCGGAACCCTGGTGACTGAGGATCAGCAGGCCGCGTGCCTGGGCCAGGCTGCTCAGCTGCAGGGGGTCGTCGGGTTTGGCGTACAGGCCCAGGCGCGAGATCAGCAGCGGGCCGACCCAGCTGTAGTAGGGCTCGCGCTCCTGCTGGCGCTCGACCAGCAGCACGCAGCTGTGCGGCACCTGCTGCACCTGATGCAGGGCGCGCTGCAGCGGCAGGAAGCTCAGGCGATAGGGGATCTGCGCGCGGCGGAACAGCTCGCGGGTCAGCTCGATGACCAGGCCTTCGCCCTGGCCATCGGCGCTCTGCTGCACCAGCGGCGGGCGTTGCCAGGCGAACAGCTGGATTTCCGCATGCAGCGGCAGGCTTAACAAGGCCAGGAGCAGCAGGCTAATCCCACGCATGCAGGGCCTCCTGGTACTTCAGGGTGCGTCCCGGCGGGCGCTCGTTGTCCCGCTGCGGCCAGGGCGCGCCGGGCTGCTGCAGCCAGAACTGGGCATCGCGCTGCGGGTTGAGCTGAGGCGCGCAGGCATGCTGCTGGCGTTTGGCGAGTGTCTGCAGGTGCTGGTCGAACGCGCCGGCCAGGTTGTGCAGGGCCTGCGACACGCTGAGCTGGCCGGCCACCGCCGGGTGCAGGGCGCGCCACCACTGGCTGGCCATGCCTGCGTAGTCCGGCACGTTGGCGCCGGTCGGGGTCCAGCGCCGCGCCGCCGTGCTGCGGTAGAACTCGACCAGGCCGCCGAGCCTCGGCGCCTCGGCGAGCAGGGCCGGCGAGTCGAGGTCGGAGCGGCGGATCGGGGTCAGGCCGACCAGGGTCTTGCGCAGCGACACGCTCTTGGCCGTGACGAACTGGGCGTACAGCCAGGCTGCCTGGCGTTGGCGCAGCGGAGTGGCCTTGAGCAGGGTCCAGGCGCCGACATCCTGGTAGCCGGACTTCATGCCGTCCTGCCAGTAGGCACCGCGTGGCGAGGGCGCGACCCGCCACTTGGGCTTGCCGGTGGCATCCACCACGGCGCTGCCGGGCTGGGTGTAGTCGGCGGTGAAGGCGGTGTACCAGAATATCTGCTGGGCGATATGGCCCTGGGCGGCGACGTTGCCGGCCTGGTTGAAGTTCATCTGCTGCGCCTCGGGTGGGGCGTAGCGCTGCAGCCAGTCGATGTACTGCTGCACGGCATACACCGCCGCCGGGCTGTCCAGGGCGCCGCCACGGCTCATGCTGGCGCCGGCCGGGCGGCAGCCCTCGACGCGGATGCCCCAGTCGTCCACCGGCAGTCCGTTGGGCAGGCCAAGGTCGCCGACGCCGGCCATGCCCAGCCAGGCATCGGACAAACGCCAGCCCAGGGACGGGTCGTAGCCGCCGTAGTCCATGTGGCCGTAGACCCGCTCGCCGTCGATCTCGCGCACCTGTTCGCTGAAGAACGCGGCGATGTCCTCGTAGGCCGACCAGTTCTGCGGCACATCCAGTTCGTAGCCATAGCGCTGTTTGAAGGCCTGGCGCAGCTCCGGGCGCTCGAACCAGTCCTGGCGGTACCAGTAGAGATTGGCGAACTGCTGGTCCGGCAACTGGTAGAGCTGGCCGTCGGGGGCGGTGACGAAGGGCAGGCCGATGAAGTCCTGCAGGTCGAGGCTCGGCGAAGTGACGCTGGCGCCTTCGCCGCGGATGAAGTCGGACAGCACCAGCACCTGGCCATCGCGAAAGTGCTGGCCGAGCAGGTCGCTGTCGCTGACATAGGCGTCGTACAGCGGCAGGCCGGTGTCCTGCTGGGTGCGCAGCTTGTTCACCACGTCGTCTTCGCCGCTGATCTCGTGGATCACGCGGATGCCGGTGAGCTTGCTGAACAGCGGGGCGAGGACGTTGGCCTCGTACCAGTGGGTCGGGATGTGCTCGGCGATCACCCGCACCTGCACGCCGGCAAAGGGTTTGCCGGCCTCGGCGAACCAGCTCAGCTCGGCGCGCTGGGCGGCGGCGCTCAGGGAGCTGGGCTGCAACTCGGCCATGGCCTCCTGCAGCGGATCGGCAGCATGCGTGGCAGCGCTCAGCAGCAGGCCGAGCCACAGTGCGGCGCGCATTCGATACTCCTTTCTTGTTATTTAGCCATCCTAGCCTTGCCTGCCCCCCGGCGTCACACAGGATTTCACTGAGCGACAAAACAGCACATTTTCGCGGAAAACAGGCGCGGCGGCGAAATTCTGGCTATAGCAATAGCGGGCGCTGCCGAAAACCATCAGAGACCATCGCTGAGAAGAGTGGTCATGCCGTGACCGGCAAGTGGCTTTTAGCCATTGCGTGGTTTCCGGTACAATCCGCGCCCCCATTTGGGTACTAGCCATGAAAAACCTGTCGTTGACCCTGAAGTTGTCGCTGCTGCCTGCCGTTGCCTTGCTCGGGCTGCTGCTGTTCGTGGGTTATACCTCGCTGCAGCTGTCGGCTAACGACTCGCGCCTGGTGAGCCTGGAAACCCACGGTTTCCCTACACTGGAGAAGGCCGATGCGGTGATCTTCCAGTTCTCCCGCCTGCCTGGCCTGCTCAACAGCGCAGTCGCCGCCGGTGAGCTGGAAACCCTCGACGAGGTGCGCAAGGTGCTGGTCGAGATTGCCGGCAAGCAGCAGGAGCTGCAGGGCCTGGCGCGTGGCAATGGCACCCGCGAAGAGGAGCTGGGCAACTGGCGCCGCGCCATCCAGCGTTATTCCGACAACGCCTTGTCGGCCTCCGAGCAACTGATCAAGGGCAGCGCCACCTTCGAGGACCTGCGCCCCAACCTCGATCGCATGGCCAGCGATCTGGCTGCCGCACAGAAAGTCGCCAGCGGATTCCGCGGGCATGCCTACGAGGATTTCCAGTCTTCCCTGGCACAGACGCGCACCGACAACGCCACCACCACCCGTGTCGGCTTCATCCTCACCGCGCTGCTGGTCGGCCTGGTCGGCCTCGGCGCCTGGGTGATCATTCGCGGCATCATGGGCAATGTGCATGGCGTGATCGATTCGCTGAAAGCCATCGCCCGTGGCGACGGCGACCTGACCCGCCGGGTCAACGTCGACTCGCGTGACGAGATCGGCGAAATGATCCAGCTGTTCAACGGCTTCCTCGACAAGCTGCAGGGCACCATCCGCCAGATCATCGAGGCGGCCAGCCCGCTCGGGCAGATGTCCAAGGAGCTGTACCGCCTGACCCAGGGCTCCGAGGAAAACGCCAAGTCGCAGCAGGGCCACACCGACTCCATCGGTCGCGATATTCAGACCATGACCAGCAGCATCCAGGAAGTCGCACAGCGCTCGCAGCAGGCCTCCAGCGGGGCCGGCGATGCCTCGCGCCAGGCTGACACCGCCCGTGCCAGCATCGGCAGCCTGTCCACCAGCATCAGCGACCTGGGCAGCAGCGTGATGGGCGCCGTGCAGGCCATGGAGCAGCTGGAAGAAGAAACCCAGCAGGTTGGCTCGGTGCTTACCGTGATCCGCAGCATTGCCGAGCAGACCAACCTGCTGGCGCTCAACGCTGCCATTGAGGCCGCGCGTGCCGGCGAGCAGGGCCGTGGCTTTGCCGTGGTCGCCGACGAAGTGCGCAACCTGGCGCAGAAGACAGCCGCCTCCACCGCCGAGATCCAGCAGATCATCCAGCGCCTGCAGAACAGCGCCAACGGCGTGCTCAGCGTGATGACCGCCAACGGCGAGAAAGCCCAGGCCAGCATCGAGCGTTCGGTCGAGGCCACCCACATGCTCGAGTCCATCGCCACAGCGGTGGGCCAGATCGATGAATTGAACGCCGGTATCGCCCAGCTCACCCATGAGCAGATCGGCCTGTCCAGTTCGATCCAGCAGGACACCCAGACACTGCAACAAGATGCCGTGGCCACTGCTCACGGTGCAGAAGCTACAGCCCGCCTGGGCGAACAACTGGTCAGCACCGGTGACCAGCTACGCGCGGCAACTGCCCAGTTCCGCGTATAAAACCAGAAACGAGGAGCACACCTCTGATGAGCAAAGTCCACCTGCTATCCCTGGCTATCTGTCTGGCCAGTTCTTCTGTCCTGGCTGTTGAACAAGGGGAATATCAATTTAACGGTTTTGGTACGGTCGGCATCACCCATCTGGGTGGCGAAGATGATCTGGACTACGGCATCCATGGACAAACCAATGACAGCTGGCGCGGCGATCAGCTGTCCAAACTGGCCGTGCAGCTGCAGTACGGTATCACCGATACCCTGAGCTTTACTGGCCAGATGGGCACCAAGCCCGTTCAGGACTCGTGGGAAGCCGGTCCTGGCAACGTCTACCTGGCCTGGCAGGCCAATGACAACCTGACCTTGCGTGGCGGTCGCCTTGGCACGCCGATCTACATGTATTCGGAAACCCTCAATGTTGGTTTCTCCTATCCTTGGCTGCGTCTGCCTGAAGAGATCTACAGCCTGGTTCAACTGACCAACCATGAAGGCGCTGACGTTCTTTACAACTACAGTACGGCGCTCGGGGCAATGAGCTTCCAGGTTTCTGGCGGCCAAGCCAAAAACCGCGATATCTACTTGCTGGATGACACTCACGACATCGACTACAACGATGTGTTTGCCACTAGCCTGGCGCTATCCACCGATAGTTTCGGTACCTTCCGTATTGGTTACGCCGAGGCGGATCTCAAGACGACTGTCGACGATGTCATTACCAACATCTTCGGTGCTCAGCAGAATTATGTGTTCAACGAAGTGGATCACCAGAAAGGCAAGTTCAGCTCTATTGGTCACCAGTACGACAACGGTACCTGGCTCTCTGCTGCAGAAGCGGTCAAGCTGAGCATCGAGACCAATGGCAGTGCCGAAACCAATGCGTTCTACCTGATGGGTGGCCGTCGCTTCGGCGAGTTCCTGCCACATGTGACCTACGCACAACTGGATGCTCCGGAGGGTCGCCAGCGCTCGATGACTTACGGCCTCAACTACAACCTGATGCCAACTGTGACCCTCAAGGGCGAATACAAGCGTGTTGATGTATCCCAGGGCAACTATACCGGGGCGTTCCGTGCTGACGCGCAACAGACCTATAACAACGGTGTGTATGATTTGAGCAATGGTGTGCTGGGCAAGTCGCTGGGCACCCCGGACGGTGACATCATTAGTGTCGGTGTCGACTTCATTTTCTAAGGAGAGCCGTATGAAAAAGCTGTTTAGTGCTCTCGTCCTGTTGGGTTGCACCTCTCTGGCCCAGGCCGAAGTCGCCGTGATCGTCAATGCCGGTGCCAGTGCCAACCCGTCGCAAGCCGACGTGGCCAACATCTTCCTGGGCAAGAACAAGACGCTGAAAGGCGTCGACCAGAAAGACTGGAACCCGACCAAGGAGAAGTTCTACGCCGCGGTCGCCAGCAAGAACGAGTCGCAGCTGAAGTCCTACTGGTCCGGCCTGGTGTTCACCGGCAAGGGCCAGCCGCTGCCGAGCGTAGCTGGCGATGCCGATGTGGTGGCCAAGGTCGCCGCTGAGGCCGATGCCATTGGCTACGTCGACAAAGGCGCAGTGACCGACAAGGTTAAGGTGCTGTTCACCCTGCCCTGATCCTGGGGACGGGTATGCGAAAAAGCCGGTGGGGTGACCCACCGGCTTTTTTTTGGCTATGTACCCGTCATGTGTTGCATGGAGTTTGGCAGGTATGGATCGGCCGCAGGTCAGGCCATTGCCGTAGGTTGGCGTTGAGCGCAGCGAAGCCCAACAGATTCGGTGCAGGCCTCGTTGGGCTTCGTCGCGCTGCTCTTCAACCCAACCTACAGCGTTAGCCTGTGCAACACGCTACAGGGACATAGCCTTTTTTTGCGCGCTTTTTTCTACCGCCGGCCTAGCTGGCCAGGCCGACCAGGGTCTGGTCGAGCACCTCGCGGGCCTGCTCCAGCACCCGCTGCTTCCAGTCGTCGGCGTCGACGTAGAAGGCATCGCGCAGCTGGCGGCTGATGCGTTCGCGCTGGGCTTGCGGCGCCTGCGGGTTGCGGTACAGCCAGTGGTCGGCGCGCAGCGCGTTGAGCACCTTGAGCCCTGGCAGGGTGCCGTATTCCAGGCTCACGCCGTTGTATTCGGCCTGGGCGCATTCGTTCATCGTCGCCAGGTCCTGGGTGCCGTTGAGGGCGGCGGAAGTGGAGCTGCCGTCCTGGCTGCTGGTCACGCCTTCGCCCCACCAGGCCTTGGCCCGTTGCATCGACGCCGGGCTGTGGTCGCCCTTGTAGATGCGCTCGGCAAAGCCGCGCGGGCCGAGGCCGGTGTGCACGTCGATCCAGCCGATGCGCCGGCACTGCTGGCCGTGTTGGCGCAGCACCTGGCGCAGGGTCTGGTTGCTCCAGGTCGGCGCGGTGCCGGCGAAGAACATGCCCTTGGGGTCGCCGTGCTGGCCGCGCGAGATGGCGCCCTGCAGGGCCATACGGCCGTGGCGCAGGACATGGCCGATCAGGCCGAGGCTGGTTCGCAGGGTCGGCGGCAGGCGGCGCGGCAGCAGTAGGTGGGCGACCTGGCGGTAGTCGCGGTTGTCCGGCAGCGGCTGGGCGAAGTCGAGGAAGTTGCGGTTGAGGTCGACGTTGTCCTCGGTCACCCGGCGCAGCCAGGAGAAACCGTGCGGGTTGAGCGCGTGGATGAACAGCACGGCCAGGTCGTCGCGTTGGCAGCGCTCCATCCAGGCGCTGTCGCGCAAACGATCAATCTGCACGGCCGAGCCGCAGAAGCCTTCCACGCCGTGGCAGCCGCTGCTGAGTACCAGCAGGTTGGCGGCGTCCGGCGAGCCGAGGCGCGCCACGTCCATCGCCAGCTCTTCGCCGTCGCGACCTGTGAGCGGGTGGATATGCGCTTCGACGGCCAGGCCGTTGGCGGCGCAGGCGTCGATGAATTTCTGCCGGGCTTCGGCGTAGCGCTGCGAGAAACAGGTGAGGTCCATGGTGCTTCCGTGTGGTGAGTGGCGCCCGCGCGGTTTCGCGGGCGCAGCCGGGCCTGAACGCAGGCTTGTGGCCTGCGCCGGACATCAGCGAAAAAAGTTGGGTGGGGCCGAAGCCCCGGGCTGTGGCCTTGTGAGCCGCTAGCCCTGGTCGGGTGTCATGCGTCGATCACCACGCGGCCGATGCTGCTCAGGCGTTCGCCGTACTCGACCGTCTCCACGACGATCTGCGTACCGAACTCGGCAGACAGCTCGCGCAGGCGCTCGAGGATGCGTCGCGCCTGCTGCTGGTTGTCGTCGCTGTCGAAGGCCAGGCGTGGAATGCCGCGCTCGGCGTCGCGCCCGGCGAAGCCCAGCTCGATCGGGTGCAACAGCAATTCGCGCAAGCTGCCGTCGGCCTTGAAACGGCATTCGGCGACCACGCTCTCGAACCAGATCGGTTCGCCGAACACGCCGATCACCCGTTTCCATTCGAGGAACTCGGCTGGGGTCGAGACGCGCGGGTTGGTGATGCCCTTGGGCCCGATCATGGCTTCGGCGGCAGTCCACTCCAGCTCTTCCCACTCGTCGCGGGCCACCACCTGCTGGCTGTTGTCCATGAAGCAGAAGTTGCCCAGGGAATAGAGCAGCGGCTTGCCCTGGTAGATCTCGATGCCGCGCAGCTGGTGCGGACCGTGGCCGCAGAGCATGTCGGCACCGTTGTCGACCAGTTGCCGGGCCAGCGCCGGCAGGTAGCTGGGCAGCTCGGTGGTGAGGTTGTTCGGCTCGTGGGTGTGCTGGGCAACGATGCTGAAGTCGCTGGTCTGCTTGGCCTGGCGCAGGTTGCGCAGGATCTCGGCCTGGTCGCGTTTGTCGCATTCGTAGTGGATGCGCAGGCTGCCCGGTGCGGCGCTGGGGTCGACGCGGTAGTGCAGGGCCATGCCCAGGTGCACGCTGTGCTCGCCGTACAGGGCCTTGAGCAGGAAGTGGTCCTGGAAGGCCTCCTGGTCATTCAGGCGCTTGAGCACGGCAAAGTCTTGCGCGCTGACCAGGCGCTGTGCCGTGGTGCGCAGCGGACTGAGACCCGGGCGTGGTGGCACTACGCCGAGACCGTCGTTGGCCGGCGAATTGGCCTCGAAGGTGGTGGCGTAGGAGATCAGCGAGACCCGTGCCTTGTCGGTATTGATGAAGGTCGGTGCACGCGCGGCGGACAGGCTGGCGCCGGTGCCGGCGTGGGCGATACCGGCTGCGTCGAGCAGGTCGTTGGTCATGCGCAGGCCGGCCGCGCCCCAGTCCAGGGCGTGGTTGTTGGCACGGGCCATCAGGTTGAAGCCGATGGCGGCGAGGTCGGCCGGGGCGTCGGCATCGCTGATCAGCCAGGCGAAGCCGGACTCGGCCTCGGGGTAGCCGTTGTAAGTCTTCAGGTCGATGGCCGAGCCTTCGTAGTTGCCCACCAGCACATCTCCGCGAGCGAGGATGTCCAGCAGCTCGGGCGACTTGCGCGCCAGTTTGTCGGCAATCGCGTGGGTAATGATGATGTCGCCGACGGCGACCACGCAGAAGCCGTCTTCCACGTCGGCATTGCGCCAGGTCGCTTGCAGCTCCAGGGATTGCGGACGCTGCTGCGGGGTGTTGACTCGTTGATGCATGGCGCGGATTTCCTGGGTCAGGCCTGGCTGGGTGCCGGCGCGTTGACGGAGGCGGGGTTGGCTTGGGCGATGGTGGCCAGCTCGGCGCGGCTGCGTTCCGGGTCGATCAGACGCAGGGCTAGCAGGCCACCGCCGAGCAGGGCCAGACCGAACAGGCCGATGGTCAGCTCGAAGCCCTTGACCAGGTCGCCGCCCTCCCAGCCGATGGCCTGGCCGACTACGTGCGGGGCGAGCATGCCGGCGCTGGTCATCAGGCCGATATGGATGGCCAGCATGCTGCCGCGCTGCCGGGCCGGGGCGATGAAGGCGACGATGGAATTGGCGAAGGCCGGCACCAGGTTCACCACCACGCCGCCGACCAGGTACAGCGCCAGGGTCGCGCCCAGGCCTTGTTCGAAGAAGCCGAGCAGGCTCATGGCGATACCGCCGACCAGGCAGGCCAGCGCCGGCGGCGCGGCCATCGCCAGGCGCACGCTGGCGCCACGTTTCAGCGCCCGTTGCGACAGGCTGGAAACGCCGAGGTTGAGCAGGATCACGCCGAGGGTGGCGGCCATTACCACATAGCCGGACTGCATCGGTGTCATGCCGAGGCCTTTCTGCAAGTAGGTCGGCACCCAGCTGTAGATCAGTGCAGTGGGCAGGTAGCTGCAGAAGCCGGCCAGGGTGATGAAGAGGAAGGTGCGGTTGAGCAGCAGGCTACGGTAAGGCGCGGTGCCGCCGGCGCTCTCGCCCTGGGTGTCGTCATGCTGGCCTTCGCGGCCGACCAGCAGCCACAGCGCCAGCCAGAGCAGGCCGATGCCGGCGAGGAGCAGGTAGCCGACGCGCCAGCCGAGGTGCTGGATCAACAGCGGCAGCGACAGCGCGCCGGCGATGGCGCCGAGCATGATCGCCACCTGGATCAGTGCCGACGGCAGTACCCGCTCGCGCGGCGCGTACCACTTGAAGCAGGCGTGCTGGGTCACCGCCGTGCCCGGGCCGCAGCCGGCGCCGAGCAGCATGCGGCTGGCGACCAGGGCGAAGAAGCTGGTGGACAGCGCGGTGAGCAGCTGGGCGGCCATCCACACCACCGACATGCCGGAGAGGATCCAGCGGCTCGGCAGGCGGTTGGCGAGGAAGCCGACCAGCACGCCGGACAGCGAATAGAGGAAGAAGAAGGCGCTGCCGATAAAACCGAACTGCTCAGGCGTGAGCTTCAGCTCGTCGATGATCTGCGGCCCGGCGAAGGCGAAGATGGTCTTGTCCAGCACGCTGATGACCATCACCGCCATCAGCATGATGATCACCAGCGTGCGCTTGTTGTTCGAGGGGGACGGCATGCTCAGCTCTCGCTCAGGTAGGTTTCTACCAGACGTACCCACAGGCTGGCGCCGAAGGGGATAGCCTGGTCGTTGAAGTCGTAACCGGGGTTGTGAACCATGCAGCCGCTCGGGCCGCTGTTGCCGTTGCCCGTGACGATGTAGCAGCCGGGGCGCACTTCCAGCATCGAGGCGAAGTCCTCGCTGCCCAGGTAGCCGCTCGGCACGCTGGTCAGCACCGCCTGGCTGCCGACCAGCTGGCGCGCCACGTCCTGCAGCAGGGCGGTCTCGGCGGGGGTGTTGAGCAGCACGCCGATACGCTCGTCGTAGTCCAGCTCCAGCTGCATGTCGTGGGCCAGGGCAATGCCCTCGGCGATGCGGCTGATGCGTTGGCGCAGCAGGGCGCGGATCTGCGGGTCGGTCGCGCGTACGCTGAGCTTGAGCGTCGCCACGTCGGGAATCACGTTGTGCGCCTCGCCGGCCTGGATCGAGCCGACGGTGACCACGCCGACTTCGCCGGCCGGCACATTGCGTGCGACTACCGATTGCAGGGCCAGCACCAGTTCGGCGGCGGCCACCACCGGGTCCTTGCTCTTGTGCGGCATGGCGCCGTGACCGCCGACGCCGACCAGGCGGATGGTCACCACATCGGACGAAGCGCTCATCGCCCCGGCCTGGGTGACGAACATGCCTACCGGCAAGCCCGGCATGTTGTGCAGGGCGTAGACCGCGTCGCAGGGGAAACGCTCGAACAGGCCGTCCTCGATCATCCGCCGGGCGCCGCGCAGGGTTTCCTCTGCGGGTTGGAAGATCAGGTTGAGGGTGCCGTCGAAGGCGCGGGTCTCGGCCAGGTAGCGCGCCGCGCAGAGCAGGATGGCGGTGTGGCCGTCGTGACCGCAAGCGTGCATCTTGCCGGCGTGTTGGCTGCAGTGGGCCACGCCGCTTTCCTCGTGGATCGGCAGGGCGTCCATGTCGGCGCGAATGCCGATGCTCTTGCTCCCGTTGCCGTGCTGCAGCACGCCGACCACGCCGGTGCCGCCGATGCCTTCGTGTACCGCATAGCCCCACTGGCGCAGGTAACCCGCCACCAGCTGGCTGGTGTGCTGTTCCTCGAAACCCAGTTCGGGGTGCTGGTGGATCTGCCGGCGGATCTCGGCGAACTCGCTGTGCCAGGCCAGGGTCTGGGCAATCAGGTTGGGCTGCGGGGCGCTCATGTCGCGACCTTCGAGGGGAATGATGGGGCGCAGCATGCCGCAGGCCTGCGGCCCTGAATAATCACCTCTGCGCATGTGTATCGGCTTTGGTTATCAATGCCGGTTGGTCGCCGGGCGCTACGGGCTAATCGCCACTCTTCGGCGCGTGCGGGCTCTTGTAGGCGTACACCAGCTCGTCGGCCAGGGCCTTGGCTTCACGGGTCATCAGCTCCTGGTCGCGGCAGACCAGGGAAATGTTCATCGACGGCACCTGCTCGACCAGGTCAAGCACATCGAGCTCCTGGCCGAGACGCTGGACGTGCTCCAGCACGCGCAGCGACCAGTAGCTGACGGCATCGGTATTGAGCGCCAGCTCGGAGAACAGCACCACCGAGGCACACTCGGTGACGTTCTGCGGCGGCTCGATATGGTGGGTCTCGAACATCATGCCGACCTTGGACTGCTCCATGGAGTCCTGCAGCAGCCATTCCGCGCCGAGCAGCTCACGCAGCGAGCGGGCGTTGCGCAGCGGGTGGCCCTTGCGCACGGCCAGCACGGCGGGTTGTTCGTACAGCTCGGTCCAGTGGAAGCCGTCGGCGCTGCGCGATTCCGGCAGCGAAGTCATGACCAGATCGAGCTGGCCCTCGCGCAGGCCTTCCATCAGTTTCGACGGGCGCAACTCGTGGATCTGCACCTGCACCTTGGGGTAGCGCTTGCGGTAGCGGCTGAGGCTGTTGATGAATTGCGCGCCGGGGGTGACCGGCGATACGCCGATCGACAGGCGCCCATCCATCACGCCCTTGAGGGTGTCGATTTCCTCGCGCGCGCGGCGCACTTCTTCGAGGATCAGGCGGGCGCGACGCACCAGACGCTCGCCAAATTCGGTGGCGGTGATGCCGCGGTTGGAGCGCACCAGCAAGGACACGCCGAGCTCGGCTTCGAGTTCCTTGATGCCCTTGGACAGGGCCGGCTGGGAGATATGCAGCAGGCGCGAGGCTTCCTGAATGCTGCCACTTTCACAGATGGCGACGAGAGCGCGGAGCTGGTGCAACTTCATGGGCAAGGCCAGGCAGGTGGGAGTGGGGTGGAATTTAAAGCAAAAGGTAAGCCTGTGCTGATACCACCCATGTCACTACATGTCTCACGGATAAAAAACGGCGACCGAAGTCGCCGTAAGAAGTACGCGTGGAATGTCGCGTCCTGGCGCTCAGCGAATGCCCGAGGCGCGCAGCGCATTGGGGGTGAACTGCTTGCGGTTGTAGGTGATGTCGAAGTTGTAGCCTTGTTTCTCTTCGTTATGCAGGGCGTTGACCGCATAGCGACCGGACAGCACGTCGTAGTGGGTTTCGGCGGCGAACGAGGGGATCTGGCGGTCGTAGAAGAAGCTGGTGTGCCCTTCGGAGACGCGCCACAGCTGGCCGCGACCGTCGTAGGCCTCGGCTTCGGCGGCTTGCCAGCTGTCCTCGTCGAGGTAGATGTCGCGCTTGGAGTAGATATGGCGCTGGCCGGCCTTGAGGGTGGCGCTCAGGTGCCAGACCCGGTGCAGCTCGTAGCGGGCATGCTGCGGGTTGAGGTGGCCGGCCTGGATGATGTCGCTGTACTTCAGCTTGGGCGACTCCATGCGGTAGCTGTTGTAGGGGATGTAGATCTCCTTCTTGCCCACCAGCTTCCACTCGAAGCGATCCGGCGAGCCGTTGAACATGTCGAAGTCGTCCATGGTGCGCATGCCTTCGGCCGCCGGGCTGTCGTAGGCGATCTGTGGGGCGCGGCGCACGCGGCGCTGGCCGGCGTTGTACTGCCAGGCCATGCGCGGTTCCTTGACCTGGTTGATGGTCTCGTGGACCAGCAGCACGCCGCCGGCCATGCGCGCCGGCGCGAGGAACTCCTCGCGGTAGAAGTACAGGATGTTGGCCATTTCCTGCGCCGAGTAGTCGGAGAGGCCGAACGGCATGGCCATCTGCTGACGGATCACGCTGGGGGTGAAAGCGCCATTGGTCTGCGGCGAGGCCTGCACCACCATGCGCTCCAGGGCGCTGCCACGGTAGCGACCGATGTGGTTCCAGATCACTTCCAGGCCGTTCTGCGGCACGGCGAACGGCAGGCCACCGGACTGGTAGTTCTCCAGGCCGTTGCCGCCTTCGGCTAGCGTGGTCTGTGCGGCGTTCTTGCGGGTGGCGTCGAGGTAGCTCTGCGGCAGGCCGATCGAACGATGGGTCGGGTAGACCGGGATGCGGTAGGTCTGCGGGTAGCGCTGGAACAGGGCCAGCTGGCCGGCGGTCAGCTTGTCCTGGTACTGCGCGACGTTCTGCGCGGTGATGGTGAACAGCGGCTGCTCATTGGCGAACGGGTCGGCGAGGAAGCCGTCGGCGTCCTTGGCGCCGGCCTCCTTGCCCAGTCCGCCGGTCCAGGCCGGAATGCTGCCATCGGCATTGCCGGTCTTCTCGGCACCGACCGGGGTCAGGTCGGCACCCAGGCGGGCGATCTGGTCGCTGGAGACGGCGGCCATCACTTGGCCGGCGAGCAGGCTCAGGCTGAGGCAGCCGGCCTGGATCAGTTGCTTGTGGGTCATGATTAACCTCATGTGCTGCAAGGCCTCAGAAGCTCACGCCGAAGCTGAGGGCGAGGAAGTCGCGGTCGGTGTTGGTGTTGAAGTCGCCGCCGAAGTAGTCGGTGTAACTCAGGCTGGCGGTGTAGGTGGACAGGTAGTCGGCATCCAGGCCGACGCTCACCGACTTGTTGCCTTCGGTGAAGGTCGGGCCATAGCCCTCGACGTCGTGGGCGAAAGCCAGGTTGGGCTTGAGGTTGACCCCGGCGATGGCGTCGTTGAACTCCAGCTGGGTGCGCAGGCGATAGCCCCAGGAGTTCTCGGTGTAGAAGCCCTTGCTGGTGCACTGGTCCGGGTTGGCCGTGTTGAGCAGGCTCTTGCACAGCTGGTTGCCGGTCATGCCCAGGGCTGCGGCGGCATCGCTCAGCTGGCCGTAGCCGAATACGCTGCTGCGGCCGAAGCGCAGGTCGGAACCATCGTTGGAGCCGAGGTTGCCGATATGGCTGTAGCCCACTTCGCCGATCAGGCTCAGGCGGTCGCCGCCCAGCACGTTGTCGAAGGTGTGGATCGCGCTGACCTGAGCCTGGGTGAAGGGCATGCGCTTGTAGCCCTGGATCAGGCTGCCTTGGGCGCTATCGGCCCAGCCGTTGTCGAAGATCGGCAGGCCGTCGATGCCCACCAGGTTGACCAGGTCGCCGATGCCGGCGGCAGTGGAGACCTCGGTACCGTTGAGCGACAGCGGCATGTTCGGCCGGTGGCTGATCTCGCCCGACAGCGCGGTGCCGTCCGGGGTGGTGGTGGCGAAGCTGATGCCATACAGGCGGATATCTTCCGGGTAGGCCAGGTAATAGCGGGAGGTCGCCGGGCCCGGTGTGCCGCTCAGGTTGGACAGGCTGGGCGCACCCACCTGCCACATGCTTTCCGGCGTGCGGCTGTGGTAGTTCATGGCGTAGAAGCCGAACTCGGTGTCGTTCAGCTCCGGCACCAGCCAGCGCATGGCCACGCCGAACTGGCCGCTGTCGCGAGCCTCCTGGTCGGCCTCGCGTGGCACCCAGCCGTACACCGACGGGTCGCGGTCGTAGTCGCTGCCATAGGTGGTCATGCCGGTGTTGCAGCCCTGGGCGGCGGTATCGGTGCTGAAGAAGGTGCCGCAGTTGTCGAGGACGGTCTTTTCCCACTCCAGCTGGTAGAAGGCTTCGACCGACAGGTTCTCGCTCAGGCCCTGGGTGACATACAGCATGTTGACCGGGATCAGGCCTTCCTTGATCTCCGAGCCGGGGCGGCGCAGGGATGCGACGTCGGCCGGGTTGATGGCGTTGATGCTGTTCTGGATAAAGGTGCTCTCGCCCCAGCTCACCACCTGCTTGCCGGCGCGCACGCTGCCGGGCAGATCGCCGATCAGGTAGTTGTGGTAGACGAAGGCGTCCAGCAGCTGGGTGCCCGAGGACTTGGCGGCGCGGTTGCGGCCACTGTCGTCGATATCGTAGTTCAGGCGGTGCTCGTCCTGCAGTTCGAAGTCGTACCAGTACTTGCCGCGCAGGAACACGCCGGTGTCGCCGTAGCTCAGCTGCAGGTCGTGGACGCCCTTGAAGATCTTCGAGAAGGTCTCGCCCTTCTTGAAGTTCAGCCGGCCATCGTCGCTGGTGCGGGTCGAGGCCGTGCCGCCGTTGGCCTTGCCGACGAACTTGGCGTCGGCACCGTCCATGGCCCAGCTGGCACCAATGGACAGCGACGAGTCGAACTTGCCCTCGATTTCCCCGATATTGAAACTGGCGGCCTGTGCCGGTAGCGCAGCCAGCGCTACAGCCAGTGCCAGGGCGTGAGGGTACATGGCCCCTGTGCCTATTGTTGTTCTATTCATGCTGCTCTCCGCCTGGGAACTGCTAAGCAATGCTCACCGCCGGCCATCGCCGTGCGGCGCATCGTTAGGTGACTGCCTGATGACAGTTGCCGGGGCATCCTAGGGGGCTGACCGGTTCCTGACTTCTGAATAATCCTTATGCCCATAGCTAAAGGTGAGGCTCGCCCGATCCAGCCCCGGTGGCACGGTGCAACGCCGCGCCAACCGTGGGCTGGCGCGCAGGCGGATGCATAACCCGTGGTTATTCCGATAAGCAGGCTGTGCGTGGCGCACCAATTGCGGGCGCAAAAAAGCTATGTAGCCATCATGTGCTGCATGGGGTTTGGCAGGTATGGATCGGCCGCAGGTCAGGCCATTGCCGTAGGTTGGCGTTGAGCGCAGCGAAGCCCAACGGGTTCGGTGCAGGCTTCGTTGGGCTTCGTCGCGCTGCTCCTCAACCCAACCTACAGCGTTAGTCTGTGCAACACGCTACTGGGACATAGCCATAAAAAAACCGCCCCGGAGGGCGGTTCTTTTACTGCCGTGGCGAATTACAGACCGTTGGCGGCCTTGAACTCGCGGCGGCGGCGGTGCAGAACCGGCTCGGTGTAGCCGTTCGGCTGCTTGGTGCCTTCGACCACCAGTTCCAGGGCAGCCTGGAAGGCGATGTTGCTGTCGAAGTTCGGCGCCAGCGGACGGTACAGGGCGTCGCCGGCGTTCTGACGGTCAACCACCGGCGCCATGCGCTTGAGGCTGGCAACGATCTGCTCTTCAGTGACGATGCCGTGGCGCAGCCAGTTGGCCAGCAGCTGGCTGGAGATGCGCAGGGTGGCGCGGTCTTCCATCAGGCCGACGTCATTGATGTCCGGCACTTTGGAGCAGCCGACACCCTGGTCGATCCAGCGCACCACATAACCGAGGATGCCCTGCGAGTTGTTGTCCAGTTCGTTCTGGATCTCGTCGGCGGTCCAGTTGGTGTTCGGCGCCAGCGGGATGCTCAGGATGTCGTCGATGGACGCGCGCTCGCGCTTGGCCAGTTCGGCCTGGCGGGCGAACACGTCGACCTTGTGGTAGTGCAGCGCGTGCAGCGCGGCGGCGGTCGGCGACGGGACCCAGGCGGTGTTGGCACCGGCCAGTGGGTGAGCGATCTTCTGCTCGAGCATGCCGGCCATCAGGTCGGGCATGGCCCACATGCCTTTACCGATCTGGGCGCGACCCTGCAGGCCGGTTTCCAGGCCGATGTCGACGTTCCAGTTCTCGTAGGCGCTGATCCACTTCTCGGCTTTCATGGCGGCTTTGCGCACCACGGCGCCGGCTTCCATGGAGGTGTGGATTTCGTCACCGGTACGGTCGAGGAAGCCGGTGTTGATGAACACCACGCGCTCGCTGGCGGCCTTGATGCAGGCTTTCAGGTTGACGGTGGTGCGGCGCTCTTCGTCCATGATGCCGACTTTCAGGGTGTTGCGCGCCAGGCCGAGAACGTCTTCGACGCGGCTGAAGATTTCGCTGGTGAAGGCGACTTCTTCCGGGCCGTGCATCTTCGGCTTAACGATGTACACGCTGCCGGTACGGGTGTTCTTGCGGCTGGTGTTGCCGTTCAGGTTGTGCACCGCGATCAGGCTGGTGAACAGGCCGTCCTGGATGCCTTCCGGAATCTCGTTGCCTTGGGCATCGAGGATCGCCGGGTTGGTCATCAGGTGACCGACGTTGCGGATGAACAGCAGGCTGCGGCCGTGCAGGCTCAGCTCGGAACCGTCGGCCTTGGTGTAGACGCGATCCGGGTTCATGGTGCGGGTGAAGGTCTTGCCGCCTTTGGCGACTTCTTCAGCCAGGTCGCCCTTCATCAGGCCGAGCCAGTTGCGGTAGACGATGACCTTGTCATCGGCATCGACGGCGGCGACGGAGTCTTCGCAGTCCATGATGGTGGTCAGGGCGGCTTCCATCAGCACGTCTTTGACGCCAGCGGCATCGGTCTGGCCGATGTTGCTGGCGGCGTCGATCTGGATTTCGAAGTGCAGGCCGTTGTGCTTGAGCAGTACGGCGATCGGCGCAGCAGCGTCGCCCTGGAAGGCGATGAACTGGGCGGCATTCTTCAGGCCGGCGTCGCTGCCGTTCTTCAGGGTCACGGCCAGTTGACCGTTCTTCACGGCGTAGGCAGTGGCGTCGACGTGGGAGGCACCTTCCAGCGGCGCGGCTTCGTCGAGGAAGGCGCGGGCGAAGGCGATGACCTTGTCACCACGAACCTTGTTGTAGCCCTTGCCTTTCTCGGCGCCGCCTTCTTCGCTGATCGCGTCGGTGCCGTAGAGGGCATCGTACAGCGAACCCCAGCGGGCGTTGGAGGCGTTCAGGGCGAAGCGCGCGTTCATCACCGGTACCACCAGCTGCGGGCCGGCCAGACGGGCGATTTCTTCATCGACGTTCTGGGTGGTGGCCTGGAAGTCAGCCGGCTCCGGCAGCAGGTAGCCGATTTCCTGGAGGAAGGCTTTGTACGCGGCGGCGTCATGCGCCTGGCCGGCACGGCCCTGGTGCCAGGCGTCGATCTTGGCCTGGAAGTCGTCACGCTTGGCCAGCAGGGCGCGGTTTTTCGGTGCCAGATCGTTGATCACGGCTTCGGCGCCAGCCCAGAACGTGTCGGCAGCGATGCCGGTACCGGGAATGGCTTCATTGTTGATGAAGTCGTAAAGGGCTTTGGCGACCTGCAGGCCACCGACTTGAACGCGCTCAGTCATTGCTTGCCTCACTTGATAACAGACAGCTCTAAATCCGGGCCGGACGGCCATGTAGTACGAGCCGCGGGATACTACATGACTCAAACGAAAAAATCAGTCACGGCCTGCAACCGCCCGCCCGGTGGCGTCGCGACCCTGGCTATACTGCGGCGATCACAGCAGAAGGAGTGGCTCATGGCGGTAGTACGCGTGGTAGTTGATGATCTGGACGAAATGGTCGGGCTGTTTGCCGCCTACCTGGAGTTCTACGAGGTGCCCCGGACGGCGGGGGAAATCGCCAAGTTTCTCGGCGCGCGTCTGCAGCGCGGCGACTCGACCTTGTTCATCGCCCGTGACGAACAGGGCGTGGCGCAGGGCTTCGTGCAGCTCTATCCGTTTTTCGCCTCGCTGCACATGGCCCCGGCCTGGCTGCTCAGCGACCTTTACGTGGCGCCGGCGGCCCGTCGCCAGGGTGTCGCTGAAAACCTGATGAATGCCGCCCGCGAGCATGCCCTGGTCACGGGTGCCTGCGGCCTGCAGCTGGAAACGGCGAAGACCAATCTGGGCGGCCAGGCGCTCTATGAAAAGCTTGGCTATGTGCGCGATGAGGTGTTCTATACCTACTGGCTCAGCCTCAAACCCTGAACAAGGAGTGGCACGTGGATCATCTGGTACTCACGGTAATAGCCCCGGACCAGCCCGGCCTGGTTGAACGCATCGCCCAGTGCATCGCCGCCCATGGCGGCAACTGGCTGGAGAGCCGCATGTCGCGCATGGCCGGGCAGTTTGCCGGCATCCTGCGGGTGGCGGTGCCGGCCGAAGGCTACGACGAACTGGTGGAAGGTCTGCAGGGCCTCAGCGCCCACGGTATCCGCGTGTTGCTGGCGGAGAGCGGCATCGAGCCTTCCTGCACCTGGAAGCCGATCCACCTGGACCTGGTCGGCAATGACCGCCCCGGCATAGTGCGCGACATCACCCGCCTGCTGTCCGAGCACGGCATCAACCTGGAGCGCCTGACCACCGAAGTGGTGCCCGCGCCGATGAGCAGCGAGCCGCTGTTCCACGCCGAGGCCTTGCTGGCGGTGCCGCTGACCCTGTCGCTGGACCTGCTGCGCGACAAGCTCGAAGGTCTGGCCGACGACCTGATGGTGGAGCTCAACCTGCGCCCTGAAGAATAAGCCGCGGGCAGATATCCCCGTTTAACGGGGATGAAACTGTGGGCAGTCTGGGGAGCCCCGGCGCACGCACTAGTGCCCCGGGGCTTTTGTTTGCCTGGTCGAAAAACCGACAGTTGCCGCGCGTTGTGCACAAAGACCGGGGATGCTTCTGTGGATAAGCCGGGGATGCCTGGCTGCGGCCCAGAGCGAGCGGGGCCTGACGCCTGCTGGCTGCTTTCTGCTCAGTTGCTGGTCGTCTGGTGTGAGTCGGGCGTGGCGCCGCGCGCGGTGGGTAACTCGCGCGGGATATCCCCGAATTCCGTGGATCAAGCTGTGGACAAGCTGGGTGGCGAAAGCTGCAACGCTAGGGCCACCGGGGCTGCAGCAGGTTGATCAAAAAACCGGCCATGGTGATGGCGTTGTGCACAAAGGCCGTGGATGGTTCTGTGGATAAGATCGGTATGACTGGCGCTACGTCAGGTGGGGCGCGGCTCACCCACAATTGGCTGTTTTCTGTGCAGGCTCTGCCGCGTGTTCTGCATTGAGGGCCGGGTGCGGTTGGGCGACGCAAGAACTGGTGGGGCCTGCGTCGCGATATCCCCGGATCGCGTGGATGGAGCTGTGGACAAACTGGGGAAGGCAAGCCACGGGCCTAGTGCCCCTAGGCTTTCCCGCGAATGGTTAAAAAATCAGCGTATTCAATGGCTTGTGCACAAATGCCGGGGATGGATCTGTGGACAAGGTCAGGATGAAACGCGCCAGCCCAGGGCTGGCGCGGGTTGCACGGGGTTGAGTGTTTTCTGCTCAGGCGGCGGGGCGGCGGCGCAGGCTCAGCCAGATATCCAGGCTGTACACCAGCAACCCGGCCCAGATGCAGGCGAAGGCCAGCAGGGTGGCCGGCTGGAAGTGTTCGCCGAACAGGAAGATCGCCTGCAGTAGCACGAGAGTCGGCGCCAGGTACTGCAGAAACCCGAGGGTGGTGTACGGCAGGTGGCGTGCCGCGGCGTTGAAGCACACCAGCGGCACCAGGGTGATGGGGCCGGCGGCGATCAGCCAGAAGGCCTCCGGGGTCGTCCAGAAACTGGCCTGGCTGGTGACGGCGGCGGGATGCAACAGCAGCCAGCCGAGTGCCAGCGGTAGCAGCAGCCAGGTTTCCACCACTAGGCCGGGCAGTGCGGCTACCGGCGCCTGCTTGCGGATCAACCCGTAGAAGCCGAAGGTCAGCGCCAGCACCAGCGACACCCAGGGCAGGCTGCCCAGTTGCCACAGCTGCTGCAGCACGCCCAGCGTGGCTAGGCCCACGGCCAGCCACTGCAGGCGACGCAGGCGCTCGCCGAGCAGGAGCATGCCGAGCAGCACGTTGATCAGCGGGTTGATGTAGTAGCCGAGGCTGGCCTCGAGCATGCGCCCGTTGTTCACCGCCCACACATAGACCAGCCAGTTGCTGGCGATCAGCAGCCCGCTGCAACCCAGCACGGCGAAGCGCCGGGGATTCTCGCGCAGCTCGCGCCACCAGCCTGGGTGTTTCCAGAACAGCAGCAGGGCGGCGCCGAACAACGCCGACCAGAGCGCGCGGTGGACAATGATCTCCAGTGCCGGCACGGCCGCGATGGCCTTGAAGTAGAGCGGGAACAGGCCCCAGATGGTGTAGGCGATCAGGCCGAGAATGTACCCGCGCCGCGGGTTGGCGGTGGCCATGGTAGGTCCTTGCTTAGGCAGCTAACTAAAGTTGCGAATTCTAGTCGTAGGCGCCTTGGCTTGTCTGTGTGATCAGCTTTTGTATGGTGGGCTCAGGTTCGATAGCGTAAGAAAGCTTTTACAAGCGTGCTTCAGAACAGCTTGAGCGGCTCTTCATCCAGCGCCGCCATCTGTTCGCGCAGGGCGAGGATCTGGTCGCCCCAGTAGCGTTCGTTGGCGAACCAGGGGAAGGCCTTGGGGAAGGCCGGATCATCCCAGCGCCGGGCGATCCAGGCGCTGTGGTGCATCAGGCGCAGGGCGCGCAGGCCTTCGATCAGCGGCAGCTCGCGGCTGGCGAAGTCGTGGAACTCGTTGTAGCCATCGACCAGCTCGGCCAACTGGCCGAGGCGCTCGTTGCGATCCCCGGCGAGCATCATCCACAGGTCCTGCACCGCCGGGCCCATGCGGCAGTCGTCGAGGTCGACGATGTGGAAGGCGTCGTCGCGGTGCAGCAGGTTGCCCGGGTGGCAGTCGCCATGCAGGCGGATCGGCGTGTAGCGCACGCCGGCGAACAGCTGGTCGATGCGCTTGAGCAGGTCGCGCGCCACCGACTCGTAGGCCGGCAGCAGGCTGCGCGGCACATAACCGCCGTCGAGCAGGGTGCTCAGCGAGTCGTGGCCGAAGTTCTGCACGCCGATGGTTTCGCGCTCGGCGAACGGGCGGCTGGCCCCCACCGCATGCAGGCGCCCGAGCAACTGGCCGAGGCTGTACAGCTGGTCGAGGTTGCCCGGCTCTGGCGCGCGGCCGCCACGGCGGGGGAACAGGGCGAAACGGAAGCCGGCATGCTCGAACAGGCTTTCGCCGTCGCGCTGCAGCGGTGCCACCACCGGCACGTCGCACTCGGCCAGTTCCTGGCTGAACGCGTGCTCCTCGCGGATCGCCGCATCGCTCCAGCGTTGCGGGCGGTAGAACTTGGCGATCAGCGGCTGCTCGTCCTCGATGCCGACCTGATAGACGCGGTTCTCGTAGCTGTTCAGCGCCAGTACGCGGGCATCGCTGAGGTAGCCGAGGCTTTCCACGGCATCCAGGACCAGGTCGGGGGTGAGGGCGGCGAAAGGATGCGACATGGGCGACTCCGGTGGCGGGGCGCAGAGTGTAACCCCTGACCGTCTTGGCCGTAGTTCTGATACGGCCAGATTCAGCGGTCGCCGGGCTTTGGCGTGCGCGCCAGGCAGTAGATATCCACCCGCGCGGCGCCGGCCTTGCGCAGCAGGCGGGCGATGGCTTCGGCGGTGGCGCCGGTGGTCAACACGTCATCGACGACCGCCAGATGACGGTCGCGCAATACGGCCTGGTCGCTCAAGGCAAAGGCTTTGCGCAGGTTGCGCTTGCGCGCGGCGGCGTCCAGTTCCTGCTGGTGCGCGCTGTCCTGCGGGCGCAGCAGCCAGTGCGCCTGCACCGGTAGTTGCAGGCTGGCGCCCAGCCAGTTGGCGAGCATCTCGGCCTGGTTGAAGCCACGCTGGCGCAGGCGCTGGGCGGAGAGTGGCACCGGTAGCAGCAGCTCGGGCCTGGGCAGGCCTTCGGCAAAGGCGTGCTGCAGATGATGTGACAAAAGCCCGGCGAGCAGGCGTCCCAAAGGCCAGCGAGCCTGATGCTTGAAACCGGTGATCAGGCTGTCGAGCGGAAAGGCGTAGCGCCAGGGCGCCTCAACCCGGTCGAAGGCCGGGGCGCGCTTGAGGCATTCGCCGCAGGTCAGTCCGCTGCTCGGCAAGGGCAGGGCGCATACCGTGCACTGGCCGCTGAGCCACGGCAGCTCTGCCTCGCAAGGGCTGCATAGGGCGTGCTCGGTGTCGGCTACTTCATCGCAGAGCAAGCAGGATTGCTTGATATTTGACCAAATGTAAACCTGATCGTTGTTGCGTGGTTGACAGCGCATAGTCCTTCCCTGACGATGCCGAACAGCCGTGTTAACCCGAATCACTACCCAGAATTCGATTAAGAGCGCCATCCGTGGTTGGCTCTATAGAACAAGGAATAGCCCATGAGCGCCAGCATCGCTTCCGTCACTCGCCACGATTGGTCCCTCGCCGAGGTCAAGGCGCTGTTCGAGCAGCCGTTCAATGACCTGCTGTTCGCCGCGCAGACCGTGCACCGTGCACATTTCGACGCCAACCGCGTGCAGGTCTCGACCCTGCTGTCGATCAAGACCGGCGCCTGCCCCGAGGACTGCAAGTACTGCCCACAGTCCGGCCACTACAACACCGGCCTGGACAAGCAGAAGTTGATGGAAGTGCAGAAGGTGCTGGAGGCGGCCGCCGAGGCCAAGGCCATCGGTTCCACCCGTTTCTGCATGGGCGCGGCGTGGAAGCACCCGTCGGCCAAGGACATGCCGTATGTACTGAAGATGGTCGAGGGCGTGAAGAAGCTCGGCCTGGAAACCTGCATGACCCTCGGCAAGCTCGACCAGGAGCAGACCCGCGCCCTGGCCGAGGCCGGTCTCGACTACTACAACCACAACCTCGACACCTCGCCGGAGTTCTACGGCAGCATCATCACCACCCGCACCTACTCCGAGCGCCTGCAGACCCTGGCCTACGTGCGCGACGCGGGGATGAAGATCTGCTCCGGCGGCATCCTCGGCATGGGCGAGTCGCTGGACGACCGCGCAGGGCTCTTGATCCAGCTGGCCAACCTGCCGGAGCACCCGGAGTCGGTGCCGATCAACATGTTGGTCAAGGTCGAAGGCACGCCGCTGGCCGGCGAGAAGGATGTCGACCCGTTCGACTTCATCCGCATGCTCGCCGTGGCGCGGCTCATGATGCCGAAATCCCATGTGCGCCTGTCCGCCGGCCGCGAGGCGATGAACGAGCAGATGCAGGCCCTGGCCTTTATGGCCGGCGCCAACTCGATCTTCTATGGCGAGAAACTGCTGACCACCGCCAACCCGCAGGCGAGCAAGGACATGCAGCTGTTCGCCCGCCTCGGCATCAAGCCGGAAGAGCGCGAAGAGCATGCCGACGAGGTGCACCAGGCCGCCATCGAGCAGGCGCTGGTCGAGCAGCGCGACGGCAAGCTGTTCTACAACGCCGCTTCGGCCTAAACCGCTCTTTATGTAGGAGCCAGCTGGCTGGCGATTGGTCGATACGACGGATCGCCAGCAAGCTGGCTCCTGCCGGGTATTGCGCATGCCTTTCGATCTATCCGCCCGCCTCGCCGAGCGCCACGCCGCCCACCTGTTCCGCCAACGGCCCTTGCTGGACGGCCCCCAGGGCCCGCTGGTGCAGGTCGATGGCCGCCAGTTGCTGGCCTTCTGCTCCAACGACTACCTGGGCCTGGCCAATCACCCCGAGGTGATCCGCGCCCTGCAGCAGGGCGCGGAAAAGTGGGGTGTCGGTGGCGGCGCCTCGCACCTGGTGATCGGCCACAGCACCCCACACCACGAACTGGAAGAGGCCCTGGCCGAATTTACCGGACGCCCGCGGGCGCTGCTGTTTTCCACCGGCTACATGGCCAACCTGGCCGCAGTGACGGCGCTGGTCGGGCAGGGCGACACGGTGTTGGAAGACCGCCTCAACCATGCTTCGCTGCTGGATGCCGGCCTGCTGAGCGGCGCGCGTTTCTCGCGTTACCTGCACAACGATGCGGTGAGCCTGAGCAACCGACTGCGCAAGGCCGAGGGCAATACCCTGGTGGTGACCGATGGCGTGTTCAGCATGGACGGCGATCTGGCCGACCTGCCTGGCATCTGCGCGGAAACCAAGGCCAGCGGCGCCTGGGTCATGGTCGACGACGCCCACGGCTTCGGCCCGCTGGGCGCCAGCGGCGGCGGCATAGTCGAGCACTTCGGCCTGGGCATCGAGGATGTGCAGGTGCTGGTCGGTACCCTGGGCAAGGCTTTCGGCACTGCTGGCGCCTTCGTCGCCGGCAGCGAGGAGCTGATCGAGACGCTGATCCAGTTCGCCCGTCCCTATATCTACACCACCAGCCAGCCGCCGGCCGTGGCCTGCGCCAGCCTGAAAAGCCTGGAGCTGCTGCGCACTGAGGGTTGGCGCCGCGAACACCTGAGCCAGCTGGTCGCGCGCTTCCGTCAGGGCGCGGCCGAGATCGGCCTGACGCTGATGGACAGCCCGACGCCGATCCAGCCGATCCTGGTCGGCGACAGCGCGCGTGCGCTAAAGCTTTCCGCACTGCTGAAAGAGCGCGGCCTGCTGGTCGGCGCCATCCGCCCGCCTACCGTGCCGGCCGGCAGTGCGCGGTTGCGCGTGACCCTGTCCGCCGCCCATAGCGAGGCGCAGCTGGAACAACTGCTCGACGCGCTGGCCGAGTGCTGGCCGCTGGTGGCTGGCGATGCGTAACGCACTGGTTTTGCTATCTGGCTGGGGCCTCGGTAGCGCACCGCTGCAGCCGCTGGTTGCGGCGTTGCAGGGGTTGAATCCGCATCGCTCGATCCAGGTCGAGCCGTTGCCGGCGCTGTCCAGCGCTACGCCGGGCGACTGGCTGGACGAACTGGATGCGCGCCTGCCGCAGGACTGCTGGCTGGGCGGCTGGTCGCTTGGCGGCATGCTCGCCAGCGAGCTGGCGGCGCGGCGTGGCGAGCGTTGCCGCGGCCTGCTGACCCTGGCCAGCAACGCCTGTTTCGTCGCCCGCGACGACTGGCCTGCGGCGATGCCGGCGACCACTTTCGAACTGTTCCGCAGTGGCTGCGCTGACGATGCCCAGGCCACGCTGAAGCGCTTCGGCCTGCTCTGCGCCCAGGGTAGCGGCGAGCCTCGCGCGCTGGGCCGCCTGCTGTTCGGCGGGGCGCCGCAAGCAGGCGCAGAACAACTGCTGGCGGGCCTGGATGTGCTGGCGGCGCTGGATACCCGCGTGGCGCTGCAGGCCTTCACGGGCCCACAGTTGCACCTGTTCGCCGGCGCCGATGCGCTGGTGCCGGCGGCCGCAGCCGGCGCGCTGCAAAGCCTGCTGGGCGATGTCGAGACCGGCCTGATCGAGATGGCCAGTCACGCCTTCCCGCTGGAGCGCCCGCATGAAGTGGCGGCGGCGATCCAGGCCTTCCTGCATGAGGTGGGCGATGACTGACTGGCACGAGCAGAGCGGCCTGCCGGACAAGCGCCGGGTCGCTGCCTCGTTTTCCCGCGCGGCGGACAGTTACGACAGCGTCGCCGCCCTGCAGCGCGCCGTCGGTGTGCAGCTGCTCGCGCGTCTACCGGTGCAGCTGGCGCCGCAGCGCTGGCTCGATCTCGGTTGTGGCACCGGGCATTTCAGCCGGGTGCTGGCGGCGCGCTTCCCGCAAGCCGAGGGCGTGGCCCTCGACCTGGCCGAAGGCATGTTGCGTCATGCCCGGCCGCTGGGTGGCGCGCAGCGCTTTATCGCCGGCGATGCCGAGAACCTGCCGCTGCGCGATGGCAGCGTCGACTTGGTCTTCTCCAGTCTGGCCGTGCAGTGGTGCGCGGACTTCGCCGGGGTGCTCAGCGAAGCCCGGCGCGTGCTGCGCCCCGGTGGTGTGCTGGCCTTCACCAGTTTGTGCGTCGGCACCCTGCAGGAGCTGCGCGACAGCTGGCAGGCGGTGGATGGATTCGTCCATGTCAATCGCTTCCGCCGTTTCCAGGAGTACCAGCAGCTGTGCGCGGACAGCGCTCTGCAGGTGCTGGATCTGCAGCGCCAGGCCGAGAGCCTGCACTTCGCCGATCTGCGCCAGCTGACCCATGAACTCAAGGCCCTCGGCGCGCACAACCTCAACCCGGGCCGCCCCGGCGGCCTGACCGGGCGGGCGCGCATCCGCGCACTGGTCGAGGCCTACGAAGGCTTCCGCCAGCCCCAGGGCCTGCCGGCCACCTACCAGGTGGTCTATGGCGTGCTGCAGAAACCCCGCTAGGCGCTTTTCGAGAGGCTTATGAGCAACGCGTATTTCGTCACTGGCACCGACACCGAAGTCGGCAAGACCACCATCGCCGCTGGCCTGCTACACGCAGCGCGCCTGGCCGGGCTGAGCACGGCAGCGGCCAAGCCGGTGGCTTCGGGTTGCGAGCCGAGCGCCGAGGGGCTGCGTAATAGTGATGCGCTGGTCCTGCTCGGCGAATGCACGCTGGCGCTGAGCTACGAGCAGGTCAACCCGTTCGCCTTCGCTCCGGCCATTGCCCCGCACCTGGCTGCGCGCGAGGCGGGCGTGGTGCTGACGGTCGCGGCGCTGGCCGGGCCGGTGCGCCAGGTTCTCGAGCGGGGTGCGGACTTCACCCTGGTCGAGGGCGCCGGTGGCTGGCGCGTGCCGCTGGCGGGTAGCGAGAGCTTGTCCGACCTGGCCATCGAGCTCGGTTTGCCGGTGATCCTGGTGGTCGGCGTGCGCCTGGGCTGCATCAATCACGCATTGCTCAGCGCCGAGGCCATCGCCCGCGATGGCCTGCGCCTGGCCGGCTGGGTGGCGAATATTGTCGACCCACAGACTGCGCGTCTGGAAGAGAACCTGGCCACTCTCGCCGAACGCCTGCCGGCGCCTTGCCTGGGGCGCGTGCCATTCCTGGCCGAGGCGAGCCCGGCGGCGGTGGCGGCGAGCCTGGATGTGACGGTTCTCGGTCGCCAGGAATAAGCCGGCAGTCGGCGATAGCCTTTTGCTTGTACGTTTTTTGAGCATTATCTGCTTCAATTAGCAGCATTAGTCTGTCCCTGTTGGGAGTGCAGTATGCAAATCTCCGGTAGCGCCTTTAGTTCGGGCCTGAATGCCATTCAGGCTGGGCAACGCCGTGTCGATCAGGCCGCCGTCGATATCGCCGGCAATGCTGTTACGCCACCGCAGCCGGGCGAGACTCCGCCACAGCAGCAGGTCGAGCCGAGCCAGGCGCTTGAACAGAACTCGCAGGCCGACCTGGCCCAGAGTCTGGTCGCCCTGACCATTGGCAAGACCGAGGCGCAAGCCGGGGCCAAGGTCGTGGAGACGGCTGATGAAGTGCTGGGTACCCTGATCGATACCCGCGCCTGATCGCGCGGGTAATCAGGGCTCGCCCGCTAGCGGGCGAGGAGGAGTGAGATGCAGATCGGCAGCGCCACGACCTATGTCGCGCCTTCGCCGGCAGCCTTGTCGGCGCGTGCTCTTTCGTCCGCCGAATTTGCCGGGCCTTCTTCCCCCGAGCTGAACCGCACCAACCAGGCACCCGCAACGCCCACCCCGTCTGCCGCTGCTGACGAGCAGGCTTCGCTGCGCGAGGAGGCCGACAGTCCGGCGAAGGCCGAAGGCAGCAAGAACGCCCCCGTCGATGCCGAGCAGCTGCGCCAGGAGCAGGCGCAGATCGCCGAGCTGGCCGGTCGCGACCGCGAAGTGCGGGCTCACGAGCAGGCCCATGCTTCGGTGGGCGGCGCCTATGCGGGGTCGCCGACCTATACCTTCAAGCGTGGCCCGGATGGGCGCTCCTATGCGGTAGGCGGTGAGGTTGGCATCGACGTTAGCCCGATTGCCAACGATCCTGAGGCCACCCTGCGCAAGATGGAAGTGGTGCAGCGCGCCGCTCTGGCGCCGGCCGATCCATCGCCGCAGGATCGGCGGGTTGCCGCCCAGGCTCAGGCCCAGGCAGCCGAGGCGCGTGCCCAGATCGCCCAGCAGCGCCGCGAGGAAGCCGTGGCGGCTGCCGAGGAGCGCCGCCTGCGCGAGGAACAGGACAAGGAAGAGGAAGCAGCGAGCGCTGACGAGGAAGATCCTGTCCAGCAGCCTGTTGCTTCTACGCCTAGTCTTGATCTGTACCGCAACCTTTCCCAGCTGCAAGAACCGGCTGCGGCGGTCGATCTGCGCGCCTGAGCGGCGACCGGCGGATGCTTGACAAGGTTGGGGCGTAAACGTATGTTTCAAACGCCTGTTTGATTGCTGCGCCAGCTTATGGCTGCCGGGCGCTGGGAGAAATCCCGCAGACGACCGTGATTGATCCGGTCACACAAAATCAAGGAATCCACCGTAGAGGTTTACCGCTATGCCTGAGTACAAGGCCCCCTTGCGTGATATCCGCTTCGTTCGTGACGAGCTGCTCGGCTACGAAGCGCACTATCAGAGCCTGCCTGGCTGCCAAGACGCCACCCCGGACATGGTTGACGCCATCCTGGAAGAAGGCGCCAAGTTCTGTGAGCAGGTAATCGCCCCCCTCAATCGTGTGGGTGACCTGGAAGGTTGCACCTGGTCTCCGGAAGGCGTGAAAACCCCGACTGGTTTCAAGGAAGCCTACAAGCAGTTCGTCGAAGGCGGCTGGCCTTCCCTGGCCCACGACGTTGCCCACGGCGGCCAAGGCCTGCCGGAATCCCTGGGTCTGGCTGTCAGCGAAATGGTTGGCGAGTCCAACTGGTCTTGGGGCATGTACCCGGGCCTGTCCCACGGCGCGATGAACACCCTGTCCGCCCACGGCACCGACGAGCAGAAGCACACCTACCTGACCAAGCTGGTATCCGGCGAGTGGACCGGCACCATGTGCCTGACCGAGCCGCACTGCGGTACCGACCTGGGCATGCTGCGCACCAAGGCAGAGCCGCAGGCTGACGGTTCCTACAAAGTTTCCGGCACCAAGATCTTCATCTCCGCTGGCGAACACGACATGGCCGATAACATCGTCCACATCGTACTGGCCCGCCTGCCCGACGCGCCGCAAGGCACCAAAGGCATCTCGCTGTTCATCGTGCCGAAGTTCAACGTCAACGCCGATGGTTCCGTGGGTTCGCGCAACGCCGTTTCCTGCGGCTCGCTCGAGCACAAGATGGGCATCCACGGTAACGCCACCTGCGTGATGAACTTCGACGGCGCCACCGGCTTCCTGATCGGCCCGGCCAACAAAGGCCTGAACTGCATGTTCACCTTCATGAACACCGCTCGCCTGGGTACCGCGCTGCAAGGCCTGGCCCACGCCGAAATCGGTTTCCAGGGTGGCCTGAAGTACGCTCGCGAGCGTCTGCAGATGCGTTCCCTGACTGGCCCGAAAGCGCCGGAAAAAGCCGCTGACCCGATCATCGTCCACCCGGACGTGCGTCGCATGCTGCTGACCATGAAAGCCTTCGCCGAAGGCAACCGCGCGATGGTGTACTTCACCGCCAAGCAGGTCGACATCGTCCAGCACAGCCAGAACGAAGAAGAGAAGAAAGCCGCCGACGCGATGCTGGCCTTCCTCACTCCGATCGCCAAGGCGTTCATGACCGAAGTCGGCTTCGAGTCGGCCAACCACGGCGTACAGATCTATGGCGGCCACGGCTTCATCGCCGAGTGGGGCATGGAGCAGAACGTTCGCGACAGCCGTATCTCCATGCTGTACGAAGGCACCACCGGTGTTCAGGCCCTCGACCTGCTGGGTCGTAAAGTCCTGATGACCCAGGGCGAAGCACTGAAAGGCTTCACCAAGATCGTGCACAAGTTCTGCCAGACCAACGAAGCCAACGAAGCCATCAAAGGCCTCGTCGAGCCGCTGGCCAAGCTGAACAAAGAGTGGGGCGACCTGACCATGAAAGTGGGCATGGCCGCGATGAAAGACCGCGAAGAAGTCGGTGCCGCCTCGGTGGACTACCTGATGTACTCCGGTTACGTCTGCCTGGCCTACTTCTGGGCCGACATGGCGCGCCTGGCTGCTGAGAAACTGGCTGCTGGTACTGCCGAAGAGGCCTTCTACAAGGCCAAGCTGCAGACCGCACGCTTCTACTTCCAGCGCATCCTGCCGCGTACCCGTACTCATGTGGAAACCATGCTGTCCGGCGCCAGCAACCTGATGGAAATGGACGAAGCTCACTTCGACCTGGGCTACTAAGTCCTTCCGACCTCAGGTCAGAAAAACCGCAGCCTTCGGGCTGCGGTTTTTTTTCGCCTGGAAAAAACCGCAGTTGGTCGTAATCTTGCGCACTTTCTACGCGAATGCAGATGCCGCGCCGTCGTCATACAGGCAAAATGCCGCATCTCGTCGTCCAGCCCCAGCCGGGGTGGAGAATTCGTCTTGCCCAGCCTTGCCTCCGCTCGAATCAGTCACTTTCTGCCGACGTCGCTGTTGCTCGTCGCCGGGGTACTGGTTGCGCAGCTGGCGACGCTCAACGAGTTCTTCCTGTCCCTGTTCAATGTGCTGCCAACCTTGCTGTTGCTGCTCGGCGGCGCCTTCTGTGTGGGCTATGGCCGGCAGCGCGAGCTGTCCTTGCTGATCGTGGTCTACCTCGCCTATTTCCTCCTGGATACGCAGACCGATTACTTTCGCGAGCACGGCAAAGTACGTGGCGATGCCGTGCTGGTGTTCCACCTGTGCAGCCTGCTGCTGCCGTTGCTGTATGGCCTCTACGGCGCCTGGCGCGAACGCAGCCACCTGGTCCAGGATCTGGTGGCGCGCGCCGCCGTGCTACTGGCCCTGGGCAGCGTCACCCTGGCCCTGGCGCGGCGCTACCCGCAGGCATTGCAGAACTGGCTGAGCGGCTTGCAATGGCCGCTCTGGCATGGCGAGTGGATGAGCCTGCTGCAGCCGACCTATCCGCTGTTCCTGATCGCCGCCGTACTGCTGCTGGTGCAGTACCTGCGCCAGCCGCGCCCGGTGCATGCGGCGCTGCTGCTGGGGCTGTTCGGCCTGTTGTGGATGTTGCCCAAGACCTTTCTGCTGCCCCATGCGCTGCAGGTGATGAGTAGCCTGAGCATGCTGGTGGTGATTGCCGCGGTGGCCCATGAGGCTTACCAGATGGCCTTCCGCGACGAGCTCACCGGGCTGCCCGGGCGGCGCGTGTTGAATGAGCGTCTGCAGCGTCTGGGGCGTAACTATGTGATCGCCATGGCCGACGTCGATCATTTCAAGAAATTCAACGATACCCATGGTCACGATGTCGGCGACCAGGTGCTGCGCCTGGTCGCCAGCCAGTTGCGCAAGATCGGCGGTGGCGGTCGCGCTTACCGCTACGGCGGTGAGGAGTTCACCCTGGTGTTCCCCGGCAAGACCCTGGAGGAATGCCTGCCGCATCTCGAAGTGGTGCGCCAGGCCATCGAGGTCTATCGCATCCAGCTGCGCGACAAGCAGCAGCGCCCGCGCAGCGACAAGCAGGGCAAGCAGCGCCGTACCGGTGGCGCGGGGTCGGAAGTGTCGGTGACCATCAGCGTCGGCGTGGCCGAGCGCGGCTCGCAGCAGGGCAGCCCGGAAGAGGTGATCAAGGCCGCCGACAAGGCCCTGTACAGCGCCAAGAGCGCCGGGCGCAACTGCATCCGCAGCCCTGGCCAGCGGCGTGGCGCGGTCAAGCTGGAGGCTGCGCGCAGCTGAAGCCGGCGGCTAATGGCAGTGCATTCAGCAGGCGCAGGATGATTGTTGGCGGGCGGTGCGGGTCGTAGCGTAGCGGGCTAATCCACGCCCCTAGCTGACGGAGAAGCCAGCATGCCCGAGTACAAAGCGCCCCTGCGCGATATGCGCTTTCTGATCGATGACGTCTTCGACTTCCATGCCGGCTACGCCGCGCTGGGCGCCACCGATGCCACGCCGGACATGGTCAACGCCATCCTCGAAGAGGGCGCGCGCTTCTGCGAGCAGGTCATCGCGCCGCTGAACCGCAGTGGCGACGAAGAGCAATGCCAGTTCGACAACGGCGTGGTCACCACCCCGCAAGGTTTCAAGGAAGCCTTTGCCCAGTACGTCGAAGGCGGCTGGAATGGCCTGGCGGCCGATCCGGCCTACGGCGGCCAGGGCCTGCCGCATTCGCTGGGCCTGATGATCAGCGAGATGGTCGGCGCCAGCAACACCTCCTGGGGTATGTACCCGGGCCTGACCCATGGCGCCATGTCGGCGATCCACGCCCACGGCAGCGAAGCGCAGAAGCAGACTTACCTGAGCAAACTCACCGAGGGGCGCTGGACCGGCACCATGTGCCTGACCGAAGCCCACTGCGGCACCGACCTGGGCCTGATCAAGACCCGCGCCGTGCCCCAGGCGGACGGCAGCTATGCGGTCAGCGGCAGCAAGATATTCATCTCCGCCGGCGAGCACGACATGAGCGAGAACATCGTTCACCTGGTGCTGGCCAAGCTGCCCGACGCGCCGGCCGGGACCAAAGGCATCTCGCTGTTTATCGTGCCCAAGTTCAACGTTAAGGCCGACGGCTCGGTGGGCGAGCGCAATGGCGTGAGCTGCGGCTCGATCGAGCACAAGATGGGCATCAAGGCCTCGGCCACCTGCGTGATGAACTTCGACAGCGCTACCGGTTACCTGATCGGCGAGGCCAACAAGGGCCTCAACTGCATGTTCACCATGATGAACCACGCGCGCCTGGGCACCGGCATGCAGGGCCTGTGCAATGGCGAGGCGAGCTACCAGGGCGCCGTGCGCTATGCCCACGACCGCCTGCAGATGCGCGCCCTGACCGGGGCGAAGGCGCCGGACAAGCCGGCCGACCCGATCATCGTGCACCCCGATGTGCGCCGCATGCTGCTGACCATGCGCGCCTTCAACGAGGGCAACCGCGCCCTGGCCTATTTCACTGCGCAACTGCTCGACCTCAGCCACAGCCCGGATGCCGAGGAAGCGGCGGGGGCGGAGAGCCTGCTGAGTTTCCTCACGCCGATCTGCAAGGCCTTCATGACCGACACCGGCCTGGAAGTCACCAGCCTGGGCATGCAGGTATTCGGCGGCCACGGCTATATCCGCGAGTGGGGCATGGAGCAGCTGATGCGCGACTGCCGCATTGCGCCGATCTACGAAGGCACCAACGGCATCCAGGCCCTCGACCTGCTCGGGCGCAAGGTGCTCGGCAGCCAGGGCAAGCTGCTCGGCGGCTTCACCAAGATCGTCCACAAATTCTGCCAGGCCCAGGCCGAGCACCCGCAGCTCAAGGCCCAGGTCGCCGAGCTGGCGCAGCTCAATCGCCAGTGGGGCGAGCTGACCCAGCGCATCGGCATGGCTGCCATGCGCAACCCGGACGAAGTCGGCGCCGCCTCGGTCGACTACCTGATGTATTCGGGCTACGTGGTGCTCGCCTACTTCTGGGCGCGCATGGCCGTGGTGGCCCAGGCGCAGCTGGATGCGGGCACCGCCGAGGCCGGTTTCTACCAGGCCAAGCTGGCCACCTGTGACTTCTACTACCGCCGCCTGCTGCCGCGTGCCGCCGCTCACCTGGCGGCGGCGGATGCCGGCAGCGAGTGCCTGATGCGCATGCCGGCCGAGCAGTTCCTCGCCTGACCAAGGCTCAGTGCCCGCAAAGGCCCGCCCCGTGCGGGCCTTTTGCGTTTTTGGGGGTATTCAATGTGTGAATCACTGGTCACAACGTGAACCTATGTGTCTGAAAAGGTGTTCGGCTAGACTGCCCTACCTGTCCCAACCGGCCTTTTCCTGGCCGCTCAGTTCTTCGCTCGAGGATTGCCCCATGGCCGACTACAAAGCTCCCCTGCGCGACATGCGCTTCGTTCTCAATGAAGTCTTCGAGGTGTCCAAGCTCTGGGCCCAGCTGCCAGGCCTGGCCGAAGTCGTCGACGAAGACACCGCCGCCGCCATCCTCGAAGAAGCCGGCAAGGTCACCGGTGGCGTGATCGCTCCGCTGAACCGTAGCGGCGACGAAGAAGGCTGCTCCTGGACCGACGGCGCGGTGAAAACCCCGGCCGGCTTCCCCGAGGCCTACCAGACCTACGCCGACGGCGGCTGGGTTGGCGTTGGTGGCTCGCCGGAGTTCGGCGGCATGGGCATGCCGAAAGTGATCGGCGCCCAGGTCGAGGAAATGGTCAACTCGGCCAACCTGTCGTTCGGCCTGTATCCGATGCTGACCGCCGGTGCCTGCCTGTCGATCCTCAACCACGCCAGCGAAGAGCTGAAACAGCAGTTCCTGCCGAACATGTATTCCGGCGTCTGGGCCGGTTCCATGTGCCTGACCGAGCCGCACGCCGGTACCGACCTGGGCATCATCCGCACCAAGGCCGAACCGCAGGCCGACGGTAGCTACAAGATTTCCGGCACCAAGATCTTCATCACCGGTGGCGAGCACGACCTGACCGAGAACATCGTCCACCTGGTGCTGGCCAAGCTGCCGGACGCTCCGGCTGGTCCGAAAGGTATCTCGCTGTTCCTGGTACCGAAAGTCATGGTCAACGCCGACGGTTCGCTGGGCGAGCAGAACGCCGTGTCCTGTGGGTCGATCGAGCACAAGATGGGCATCAAGGCTTCGGCCACCTGCGTGATGAACTTCGACGGCGCCACCGGCTGGATCGTCGACGAGCCGAACAAAGGCCTCAACGCCATGTTCACCATGATGAACTACGAGCGTCTGGGCGTTGGCATCCAGGGTCTGGCCCTGGGCGAACGTTCCTACCAGAGCGCCGTCGAGTACGCCCGTGACCGTATCCAGAGCCGCGCTCCGACCGGCCCGGTGAACAAGGACAAGGCTGCCGACCCGATCATCGTGCACCCGGACGTACGTCGCATGCTGCTGACCATGAAGGCGCTGAACGAGGGCGGTCGTGCCTTCTCCAGCTACGTCGCCATGCAGCTGGATACCGCCAAGTACAGCGAAGACACCACTACCCGCAAGCGTGCCGAAGAGCTGGTTGCTCTGCTGACGCCGGTGGCCAAGGCCTTCCTCACCGACATGGGTCTGGAAACCACCATCCACGGCCAGCAGATCTTCGGCGGCCACGGCTTCGTCCGCGAGTGGGGCCAGGAGCAGCTGATCCGCGACTGCCGCATCACCCAGATCTACGAAGGCACCAACGGCATCCAGTCGCTGGACCTGATGGGCCGCAAGATCGTCGGTAGTGGCGGCACCCTGTACAAGCACTTCAGCGATGAAGTGAAGGCCTTTATCGGCAGCGCCGATGCTTCGCTGGGCGAGTTCACCGAGCCGCTGAAAGCGGCCATCGCCAACCTCGACGAGCTGACTGCCTGGGTCATCGCCCAGGCCAAGAGCAACCCGAACGAGATCGGCGCTGCGTCGGTCGAGTACCTGCAGGTGTTCGGCTACACCGCCTACGCCTACGTCTGGGCGCTGATGGCCCGTGCCGCGCTGGCCAAGCAGGGTGACGAGGAGTTCTACGTGAGCAAGCTGGGCACCGCGCGCTTCTTCTTCGCCCGCCTGCTGCCGCGTATCCACTCGCTGACCGCTTCGGTCAAGGCCGGTAGCGAGTCGCTGTACCTGCTGGATGCTGCTCAGTTCTGAGTCGGTTGAGGCACTGCAAGAGCCCCGCTTCGGCGGGGTTTTTTATGCCTGCAATTTGCGGGGTGGGAATGCCGCTACAGACGCTCCGCGTCTGCGGGGCGCAGAGCATCCCCGGATCAGGTTCCCACGCTGGAGTGTGGGAACCATCGGAAACCTGCCTTGGCGGTCTCGCGGGTGCACCCGCCCTACGGGGAGATGTGCCTGTGGCCCAGTTGGCATTCGTCTGTATAAGGTCAGGCGAGCGGGTCGATATACTCGACCCTCTCCGGTCGCATGGGCAGCATGGCTGCCGCGCGGAAGGGACTTCGCCTCAACGGCTCGGGAACGAACGCATGCAATGGATTTTCATGCTGGTTGGGCTGGTGCTGGGTGCACTGGCCGATGAAGCTATCACGGGTGCGCTACTCGGCGGCGTGATCGGCCTGGGGTTGGGCCAGGCGCTGCGCCTGCACGAGCTGGCGAGCGAGAACGCGGCGCTGCGCAAGGAGCTGCAGGGCTTCGCCGAACGTTTCGAGCGTGGCACCACGGTTATGCACGAGCGCCTGCTCAAGGTGGAGCAGGGCGCTCCGTCCACGGCACAGGCCGCTGCGCCGACAGCGGCTACGGCCGAAGAAGTTGCCGAGTCCCCAGCGGCTCCGATCGAAATGCCCATCGTGGCCGAGGCGCCGCGCGAGGACGAGTTGGTCTGGGAGTTGCCGGCGTTTGTTGCCCCCGTGGCCCAGGCTGCCAGCCCTGAGCCGCAGCCTGTGGTCGAGCCGCTGTCGCCGCCGCCTCGCCCCAACCCGCCACGCCCCGTGGTCAAAGTACCGCGTGAACCCTCGGCCATCGAACGTGCCATCGATATTGCCCAGGCCTGGCTGCTGGGTGGCAACACCGTGCTGCGGGTCGGCGTGGTGCTGCTGTTCCTCGGCCTGGCCTTCCTGCTGCGCTATGCCACCGAAGGCATGGTGGTGCCGGTCGCCCTGCGCTACGCCGGCGTGGCGGCCAGCGCCATCGTCCTGCTCGGCCTGGGCTGGTGGCTGCGCAAGCGCAACGAGAACTACGGGCTGATGCTGCAGGGCACCGGGATCGCGGTGATCTATCTGACCACCTTTGCCGCCATGCGCCTGCATCCCTTGCTCGACCCGCAGATGGCCCTGGCCCTGCTGGTGCTGGTGACGGCCTTCTCGGCCATTCTCGCGGTAACCCAGAATGCCCTGGGCCTGGCGGTGGCGGCGGCGCTGGGTGGCTTTGCCGCACCGATCCTCACCTCCACCGGCAGTGGCAACCATGTGGCGCTGTTCAGCTACTTCATCCTGCTCAACAGCGGCATCCTCGTCATCGCCTGGTTCAAGGCCTGGCGCCTGCTCAACCTGGTTGGCTTCGTCGGCACCTTCGGTATCGGTTTCGCTTGGGGATTGCGCTCCTATCTGCCGGAGCTGCTGTGGAGCACTGAGCCGTTCCTCATTGTGTTTTTCCTGATGTACGTGGCCATCGGCCTGCTGTTCGCCCGGCGCAAACTGCGTGAGGCGGAGGATGCGCCAGCCGAGCGCGATCAGCTGCTGCGCTGGTCGGCGGGCAAGGCCGACTATGTCGACGGCACCGTGCTGTTCGGTCCGCCGCTGGTGGGCTTCGGCCTGCAGTACGCGGTGGTGCAGCACATCGAGTTCGCTGCGGCCTTCAGTGCCCTGGCGCTGGGGCTGTTCTACATGCTGCTGGCACGCCTGCTCAATGGCCGCGCACCCGGGCGGGCGCTGCTGCTGGTGGAAACCTGCCTGGCGCTGGGTGTGGTGTTCGGCACCCTGGCCATTCCGCTGGGCCTGGATGCGCGCTGGACGTCCGCCGCCTGGGCGGTGGAGGGCGCCGGCATCTACTGGCTGGGCCTGCGCCAGGGACGGCCGCTGGCCCGCGCCTTTGCCTTGCTCCTGCAGTTTGGTGCGGCGCTGGCGTTTCTCGGTGGGATCGATTTCAGCATACCGAGCGACACCGTGCTCGATGGCGCGCCGCTGGGCGCGCTGATGCTCGGCGCGGCCCTGCTGTTCAGCTTCTGGCAGCTGCGCCAGGCGCAGCAGCAGGTTAGCCGGGGCTGGGAGCGTCGTAGCCTGCCGGTACTAGCGGGCGCGGGGCTGGGCTTTCTCTACCTGATCGCACCGCTATGCCTGGGCGCCGAAGGCACTGCCATCGCCTGGGCGCTGGCCGGGCTGGCGACTCTGTTTGCCGGCCTGCGCCTGCAGTCGCGCACCTTCCTGTTCAGTTCCTTCGCCATCCAGCTGCTCGGCGGCGTGCTGTTCCTTGCCCGACTGCGCGGGGCCGATGCGGGCGGGGCGGGTGTGCTCGATTCGGGCTGGCGCGGCTTGCTGGTGTGCTCGCTGATTGGTTTGGCGCTGGTGGCCGGCATGCTGATCGCCGCCCGCGACAAGCTGGTCAGCCAGGATCGCCGGCTGATGCGCGGTCTGTCCCTGGTGCTGCTGGTGGGCCTGCTGTTCCTCAACTTGGCGGCGCTGTTCGTATTGTCCTGGCAGAGCGCCAGTGCGGTATGGGCCGGCAGCGGCCTGCTGGTGATCTGGCTCAGCCTGCGCCTGCAGCTACGCGCCAGCTTCCTGTTCGGCCTGCTGCTGCAGGTGGTTGGCGGCATCGCCTTCCTCGCCGCCAGCCCGCTGTTGCTCGGCGAGTTGCCCAGCGAAGGGCTGCGCCCGCTGGCCCATGCCGGCTTCTGGACGCCGCTGGTGCTGGCCATTGCCGCGCAGATCGGCGCCTGGCGCCTGCGTCATGTGCTGCTGCGCCAGCAGGCCGGCGAGCTGGGCAGCCTGAGCCTGCAACGCTTGTCGCAATTGCTGCTGGTGTGGGGCAGCGGCTGGTGGGCGCTGGCCCTGGCCGGCGAAGTGCTGCGCTTCGCCCCTGTGCAGCTGCAGGGCGCGCTGCTGCTGATAGTCGCGGCAGCCAGCGTGGCTCTGTGGAGCTGGCTGGCCGGACGTCTGCGCTGGCGTGCCCTGGCGCTGCTGTGCAGCCTGCTGGTACCGCTGGCGCTGGTGATCCTGCTGCACCTGGGTGAGTCGACCTACCATCCGGCTGCCGACTTCGGCTGGCTGGGCTGGGGGCTACTGTTCGCCGTGCACCTGCTGTCCCTGCGCCGTCTGGCCGGGTTGCTGCCGAGCGGGGCGCTGAGCGCGGCCCATGTGCTCGGCTGCTGGTTGATCCTCGGCGTGCTGGCGCTGGAGCTGCGTTACCTGCTGATGCTCCTGGCCGAGCACTACAACGCCTGGCGCTGGCTGGGCTGGGCCGTGCTGCCGAGCCTGTACCTGCTGCTGATGGCCGCGCCGCGGCAACTGCCCTGGCCGGTGGCCGGCTACCCGCGCGAGTACCGGGTACTGGCTGCCGCGCCGCTGGCTGCGCTGATGCTTGGCTGGTTCTGGCTGGCCAATATCGCCAGCGACGGCAATGCCGAACCGCTGCCTTATCTGCCGCTGTTCAACCCTCTGGAGCTGGGCCTGTTGCTGGTGCTGCTGGCCATCTATAGCTGGCTGCGCAGTGGTCTACCGCAGCTGGGGCTGAGTTTGCTGCGGGTGGAGCGGGGCGCGCAGCTGGTGGCGGGCATCTCGCTGTTCGCCCTGTTTACCGCCGCCGTATTCCGCGCCGCGCATCACTGGGGTGGGGTGCCGTTCCAGCTCGACCTGCTGCTCGATTCGATGCTGGTGCAGGCCGGCCTGTCGATCGTCTGGACCCTGATTGCCCTGCCGCTGATGATCGTCGGCCACCTGCGCGGGCGCCGCGAGCTGTGGCTGGTCGGCGCGGCGCTGATCGGTGTGGTGGTGGCCAAGCTGTTCTTCGTCGAGCTGGGTAACCGCGGCGGCCTGGAACGGATCATTTCCTTTATCGGCGTCGGCGTATTGCTGCTGATCGTCGGCTACTTCGCTCCCTTGCCGCCGCGCAAGGTCGAGTCCGAACAGGTGAATCCATGAGTCGCTCCTTGAATCGTGCGTTGTTGCTGTGCGCCGCTGTGCTGGTCGCCCCCTGGGTACAGGCCGAGCAGCCGGCGGACTACGCCGTGCAGGTGCCGCTGCAGGTATCCGGCAACGGCCCCTGGTATCGCCTGGAACTGCCGATGGCCCTGCAACTGGCGGCCGAGCATGCCGACCTGCGCGACCTGCGGGTGTTCAACGCAGAAGGCGAGGCACTGGCCTATGCCCTGACGCCGGCCAGTGCGCTGCCCAGCGAGAAACGCCAGGAGGCGGCGCTCAAGTGGTTCCCGCTGATGGGCGCGGCGGACCAGGCGGCTCCGGCCATCCGCGTGCAGCGCAGCACCACCGGCACCCTGGTGGAGGTGACGCCGGAGGTTCAGGGCGCTGGCGAACAGGTACGGCGTGGCTGGCTGCTGGATGCCAGTGCCTTCGACCAGCCGTTGCACCGCCTGCGCCTGGACTGGAGCGGTGCCGAAGATGGCTTCCAGCGTTTCAGCATCGAGGCCAGCGACGATCTGCAGCACTGGAGCAGTTGGGGTGAGGGCCAGGTCGCCCGCCTGAGCTTTGCCAACGAGCGCATCGATCAGCGCGAGATCGAGCTGCCGGGCGCCAAGGCGCATTATCTGCGCCTGCTCTGGCTGACCCCGCAGCAGGCGCCGACGCTGCTGGCGGCCCAGGCGGTAAGTATCGAGCAGCCGGCCGCACAGTCGCCGCTGGTGTGGTCGGCGGCATTACCGGGGCAGCCGGGCAAGCCCGGTGAGTTCAGCTGGGAGCTGCCGCTGAGCCTGCCGCTGGAGCGGGTGAAGATTGACCTGCCGCAGGCCAACACCCTGGCGCCGGTGAGCCTGGCCGCGCGCCAGGATGGCAGCCCGCAGTGGCGCCTGCTGGCGCGTGGCCTGCTCTATCGCCTGCCGCAGGACGGCCAGGAGGTGGTGCATGACCAGATCGAACTGTACGGCCAGCCGGTACGCGAGCTGCGCCTGCAGGTCGACCCGCGCGGCGGTGGCCTGGGCACCCAGCAGCCGCAACTGCAGGTAGCCATGCGTGCCAGCCAGGTGGTGTTCCTCGCCCGTGGCTCGGCGCCCTATCGTCTGGCCGTGGGGCGCGCCGATGGACAGTCGACGGCCTTGCCGCTGGCAACCCTGATTCCCGGCTACCAGCCAGAGCGCCTGGCTGCTTTGGGCAGCGCCACTGTTCCGGCCGTGCTGCCGGCGGAACTGCAACCGCAGGTCGCGCAACAGGTTGCTACCGACTGGCAGCGTATCGGCCTGTGGGCCGTGTTGCTGGCTGGGGTGGCACTGCTCGGCAGCATGGCCTTCAGCCTGCTGCGCAAGCCGAGCTCTGCGTCGGGCGGTTGATGCGCCGATCAGGCCGGTAACTCAGGCGATCCGCGATTTTTGTAACCGATCGACCAATAAATAAGTGAACTAGCCTACAAATCGCGTTAGATTCGCCGGGGTGTGAATAAGTCCAATAACAATCACAAGGACCTCCCGATGAAGCGCGTTCTGACTCCGCTGGCGGCTGCTTGCCTGCTGGCTTCTGCAGCTCTCCCGGTACAAGCTGCCGACTCTCCCTATTCGACCATGATCGTGTTTGGCGACAGCCTGAGCGACTCGGGCTGGTTCACCGATGCCGATGGCCATGTGCGCTTCACCAACCGGGTCGGGCCGACCTATGGCGCCGGCGAGGCCTACGGCCCGGTTGCGCCGATGCTGCTGGGCGGGCAGCTGGGCATCAGCGAGGACGAGCAGCAGGCTGCCAATGCTGGCGGCAATAACTGGGCGGTCGGTGGTTATCGCACCGACCAGATCCTTGCGACCGTCAACAACAATTACCTGGCTGCCAACGGTTTTCGCGCAGATCCCAGCGCGCTGTATTACCTGACTGGTGGCGGTAATGACTTCTTGCAGAACCTGGTGCTGACCCCTGGCCAGGCCGGGACAGCTGCGGCCAGTTTTGCCGCCAGTGCGCAGGCCTTACAGCAGGCCGGGGCTCGCTACATCATGGTCTGGCTGCTGCCGGACATCAGCCTCACGCCGGCTGCCGCGCTTAATTATCCGACGCAGGGGCTAAAAGATTACATTTCCATGCTGAGCCAGACCTACAACGAAGCTCTGGTCAGCCAACTCGCCAATATCAACGCCGAGATCATCCCGCTGAACGTACCGCTGATGCTCTCCGAAGTGCTGGCTGATCCCGGGCGCTATGGTCTGGCCAGCGATATGACGGCGACGGAGCTGGTCAGTACCTGCTTCAGTGGCGGCAGCAGCTGCACGGAGAACGCCATCTACGGTATCAACGGCAGCAACCCCGATCCGACCAAACTGCTGTTCAACGACGGCGTGCACCCGACCATCACCGGTCAGACCTTGATCGCCGACTACGCCTACTCGCTGCTGGCGGCGCCCTGGGAAATCAGCCTGCTGCCGGAAATGGGGCACGGTACCCTGCGTAGCCACCAGGATCAGCTGCGTGCCCAGTGGCAGGCGGATTGGGAGTCCTGGCAGGCGGTTGGCCAGTGGCGCTCGTTCGTCAATGCCGGCGGTCATCGGCAGAGTTACGACCTCTACTCCGGCAGTGCGGATGGCGACGGCTACAGCCTCAATGTCGGCACCAGCTACCGCCTCGACGATGCCTGGCGCGTTGGCCTGGCAGCCGGCTACTACGAGCAGGACATGGAAGCCGGCACCGCCGATTCCGACTACGACCTGAAGAGCTACCTGGGTAGCGCCTTCGCCCAGTACCAGCAGAACCGCTGGTGGGGCGAACTGGCCGCCAGCGTTGGTTACCTCGACTACCACGACCTGACTCGCAAGTTCGACATGGGGCCGACCACCCGCAGCGAGCAGGGTGATACAGATGGCGACCTGTGGGGCCTGAGTGGTCGCGTTGGCTACGACATTGCCCAGTCCGTCGACAGCGTCTGGCACCTCAGCCCGTTCCTCAGTGCCGACTATGCGCGGGTCGAAGTGGACAGCTACAGCGAAGACGGTCAGGACTCCGCCGCGCTGAACTATGGCGACCAGAAGCGCACCTCCAAGCGCCTAGGTGCCGGTCTGCAGGGGTTGTTCGACCTGAATACGCAGACCCGCCTGTATGGCGAGGTGGCGATGGAGCGCGAGTACGAGGATGACACCACTGATGTGGACATGTCCCAGCGCAGCCTGCCGACCATCGGCTACACCCTGCAGGGCTACACGCCGGATGACCGTACCTGGCGCGCCAGCTTGGGCGTGCGCCATCAGCTGACCCCGGAGCTGTCCCTGCGTGCGGCCTATAACTACCGCAATGCCGATGACAGCGATCAGCAGGGCTTGAACCTGTCCCTATCCCTGGATCTGTAAGCCTCCTGCCGGCGACCCCGCAACGGGGCCGCCGTGCCGGCGCGGTGGCCTCTCATCCGCTGCCGGTTACGACAGAGGCGCCAAAGCCTGCAAACGGTTAAACTGCGCGCGATTTCGACTTCCCTTCCGGAGCCCCTCCATGTCGCGCGTCACCCTCAGCCGCTATCTGATCGAACAGACCCGCAGCCACAACACCCCAGCCGACCTGCGTTTTCTTATCGAAGTGGTAGCCCGCGCGTGCAAGGAAATCAGCCATGCCGTGTCCAAAGGGGCGCTGGGCGGCGTGCTCGGCAGCATGGACACTGAGAACGTGCAGGGCGAAGTGCAGAAGAAGCTCGATGTGATCTCCAACGAGATCCTCCTCGAAGCCAACGAGTGGGGCGGCCACCTGGCCGGCATGGCCTCCGAAGAGATGGACAATGCTTACCAGATCCCCGGCAAGTACCCGAAAGGTGCCTACCTGTTGGTCTTCGACCCGCTGGACGGCTCCAGCAACATCGACGTCAACGTCTCGGTCGGCACCATCTTCTCCGTGCTGCGTTGCCCGCCGGAGTACCTGACCCAGAACGACAGCCTGGACGAGAAGGCCTTCCTGCAGCCAGGCACCGAGCAGGTGTGTGCCGGCTACGCCATCTACGGCCCGCAGACCATGCTGATGCTGACCCTCGGTGACGGCGTGATGGGGTTCACCCTGGATCGCGAGATGGGCAGCTTCGTGCTCACCCACGACAACATCAAGGTGCCGGAAAACACCGCCGAGTTCGCCATCAACATGTCCAACCAGCGTCACTGGGAAGCCCCGGTGCAGCGCTACGTCTCCGAGCTGCTGGCCGGCAAGGAAGGCCCGCTGGCCAAGAACTACAACATGCGCTGGATCGCCTCGATGGTTGCCGACGTGCACCGCATCCTCACCCGTGGCGGCCTGTTCATGTACCCGCGCGACTCCCGCGAGCCGGAGAAGCCGGGCAAGCTGCGCCTGATGTACGAGGCCAACCCGATGTCGATGCTCATCGAGCAGGCTGGCGGCGCCGCCACCAACGGCACCCAGCGCATCCTCGACATCCAGCCGGATTCCCTGCACCAGCGCGTGGCGGTGTTCCTCGGCTCCAAGGAAGAAGTCGAGCGCGCCACGGCCTACCACAAGGCCTGAGCCATGCCGGCCTGGCTGCCGCTGCTGGACTGGTGGTTCGGCTTTGCCGAAACCGCCGTCGAGGTAGCGGCTCAGCGCAACCCATTGTGGTTCGGCTACCGCGCCGAACAGGATGAACAGGCCCGCCAGCTGTTCGGCGACCTGTGCGCCGATGCCCTGGCCGGTGGCCTGCAGGACTGGGCCGAGCAGCCATCAGGCTGGCTGGCCCTGCTCCTGCTGCTCGATCAGCTGCCACGCATGCTGCATCGCGGCACCGCCCGGGCCTTCTCCGGTGATGCCCGTGCCCGCAGCGTGCTGGGCGAGGGCCTTGCCCACGGTTTCGACCGGCAATTGCCGGCGATCCGGCAGGTCTTCGTCTACCTGGTGCTGGAACATGCCGAGGATTTGGCAGCCCAGGATCAGGCCGTCGCCGCCTTCCAGCGTCTGCAGAAGCGTGCCGCGCCCGCGGAGCGCGAGCTGTTCAACGGCTTCCTCGATTTCGCCATCCGCCACCAGCGGATCATCGCCCGTTTCGGCCGTTTCCCCCATCGCAACGACAGCCTCGGGCGCGCTTCTACGCTGCAGGAGCAGGCCTTCCTGCGCGAACCTGGCTCACGCTTCTGACGTCCAATCGACGCATCCCGCCTGGGCTTGTGCCAAGCTCTGGCTTTACTTTCCCTCAGGAGTCGCACCATGTCGCTGCGCAATCTCGTCGTTCTCGCCACCTGTGTACTGCTTGCTGCCTGCAGCAAGGTCAATCAGGAGAACTACTCCAAGCTCAAGGCCGGCATGCCCAAGGCCGAAGTGGAAAGCCTGCTCGGCAGCCCGAGTGAGTGCAGCGGCGCCATTGGCCTGACCAGCTGCACCTGGGGCGACCAGAAGACCTTCATCAGCGTGCAGTTCGCTGGCGACAAGGTGATGATGTTTTCCGGCCAGGGCCTGAAATAACCCATGCGCTTGCTCGTGCTATCCCTGCTGTGTGCTGCGCTGGGAGGCTGCGCCGGTTCGGACGATGCCATCGCGCCGCCGCAGACCGCCGGCCAGGTCGACCTGCAGCGCTACCAGGGCACCTGGTTTGAACTGGCGCGATTGCCGATGTTCTTCCAGCGCAACTGTGCGCAATCCGAGGCGCATTATCGGTTACAGAGCGACAGCAGCGTCGGGGTGACCAACCGCTGTCGCACTCTCGAGGGTGAGTGGCAGGAGGCCAGGGGCAGCGCCGTGGCGCAGGTCGCCGGGCATACCGACAAGCTGTGGGTGCGTTTCGATAACTGGTTCAGCCGGCTCTTCCCCGAGACGGTCAAGGGCGACTACTGGGTGCTCTATCTGGACGAGGCCTACCAGACCGCCCTGGTCGGTAATCCCAATCGTGACTACCTGTGGCTGTTGTCGCGTACTGCGCAGGTCTCGGAGCAGACCCGAGCGACGCTGCTGGAGCAGGCCAAGGCCCGTGGCTATGACACCACCGAGCTGATCTGGCGCACGCCGGACGAACCGATCGGCCAGTAGCGCTCAGCGCTTGCTGCGTAGGCGCACCAATACTTGCGTATCGCCACTGCCATGCTCGAACAGGCAGTGCAGGGGCGTCGGCTTGCCGTTGAGCAACGCCGGGTTGGCGGAAAAACCCACCGGTTCCAGCGGGATGCCACGCGGGCTGAGGTCGAGCCGGCCATTGCCGTTGCTGTCCTGGAACAGCTGCAGGGCATAGCGCCCTGGTGGCAGATTGCGCAGGCGCAGCGGGCTCTCCGCGCCTTCGATCTGGCGCAGGATGCGGGTTTCCCAGGTGGCCTGGTCGGCGAACGCCAGCGCCAGGTGCAAGGCACTAGTGCCCTGCTGGCCCTCGACGCGCACCACTATGTCGCCGGCCAGAGCCGGGGTGCCGACCAGCAGCAGTGCCAATGGCGCGGCGCAGCACAGCCTGGTTACGGTTTGAAGAATTCTCTGTGGCATAATCCAAGGCATTTTGCAGGGAATTAGCTCGGAATGCGCCAGGTTTTGGTGGTCCATTATTCGCAAACCGGTCAACTGAGCCGCTTGGTTGAGTCGGTGTGTGCGCCCTTGTTGCAGCGTGAGGATATCCAGGTGGATTTCCTTGCCCTGCAGCCCGCCCAGCCATTCCCGTTCCCCTGGCCGTTTCTCGGCTTCTTCCGCATCTTCCCGGAAACCGTGCTGATGCGCCCGCAGCCACTGCTGCCGCTGGCGGTGGATGCCGGCAAGCGTTACGACCTGGTGATCCTCGCCTACCAGGTGTGGTTTCTTTCGCCGTCGCTGCCGGTGACCGCTTTCCTGGCCTCGCCCGAAGCTGCGCGCCTGCTCAAGGACACTCCGGTAGTGACCCTGATCGGCTGCCGCAACATGTGGCTGATGGCCCAGGAAAAGGTCAAGGCCAAGCTTGCCGCTCTCGGTGCGCGGCTGGTCGACAACATTGCCCTGACCGACGCCTGCGGCACCGCGGCGAGCTTCCTGGCCACTCCGTTGTGGATGTTCACCGGTCGGCAGAAAGCCTATTCCTGGGTGCCGCGCGCCGGTATCGAGGAGGCTGAGATCATCGCCGCCAGCCGCTTCGGTACGGCCATCGCCCAGCGTCTGGCTGCCGACGACCTGCCCATCGAGCAACCCATGCTCAAGGGCCTTGGTGCGGTGCACATCGACGAAAAGCTGATCGGCAGCGAGAAGGTCGGCAACCGCAGCTTCCAGTTGTGGAGTCGCCTGCTGTCCGCCCTTGGCCCGCAGCAGAGCTGGCGCCGGGGTGCCGGGCTGGTGGTCTACATCGTCTTCCTGTTGTGCCTGATCATTACCGTGGTGCCACTCGGCGCCCTGCTCAAGAAATTGCTGACTCCGCTGTTCCGGGAACGAACGATGCGTGAAAAGGCCTACTTCGCCGGCCCGTCCGGCGAGTGAAGTGACCGAGGACTTACCGTGGTTCAACCTGTCTTTATCAACCGCATCAGTGCCTACCTGCCGTTCGAGCCGGTCGACAACGAACAGATGGAAGAGCGCCTCGGCCTGGTCGGTGGTCGCCCTTCACGTGCACGCAAGCTGGTGTTGCGGCGTAACGGCATCCAGCAGCGCCACTATGTGATCGATCCGCTCAGCGGCGAACCGGCGATGAACAATGCGCAGATCAGCGCCGCCGCCGTGCGCGGTCTTGCTGGTGCGGGTTTCGATCTGGGCGAGCTGGATTGCCTGGTGGCCAGCACCTCGTCGCCGGATCAGGTGATGCCGGGCCATGCGGTGATGGTGCACGGCGAGCTGGGCAACCCGCCCTGTGAAGTGGCGACCACCGCTGGCATCTGCCTGTGCGGCATGACCGCGCTGAAGTACGCCTGGATGAGCGTGGCCAGCGGCGAGAGTCGCAACGCCGTGGCCTGTGGCTCGGAGGTTGCCTCCACGTTGATGCAGGCGCGCAACTTCAATGCCGAGTATGAGAGCCGCGTCGACGAGCTGGAAAGCCACCCGGAAATTGCCTTCGAGAAGGACTTTCTGCGCTGGATGCTTTCCGATGGTGCCGGCGCCGTGTGGCTGCAGGGCCAGCCCAATGCCCGCGGCCTGAGCCTGCGCATCGACTGGATCGACGTGCTGTCGTTCGCCGACCAGATGCCGCCGTGCATGTACGCCGGTGCCGACATGCAGGACGGCCAGCTGGTCGGCTGGAGCCGCTACGACGCCGACGAGCGCGGCCGGCGCTCGGTGATGGCAATCAAGCAGGACGTCAAACTGCTCAACGAGAACATCGTCAAATACACCGTGGAAGAGACCCTGCGCCGCATCATGCAGCGCCGCGAGCTGCGCGTGGCCGACATCGAGCACTTCCTGCCGCACTACTCCTCGGAGTATTTCCGCGAGCCGCTGGCTGCCGGCCTGGCCAACGCCGACCTGCCGATTCCGCAGGAGCGCTGGTTCACCAACCTGACCAGCAAGGGCAACACCGGCGCGGCCTCGATCTTCATCATCCTCGAAGAACTGTTCAACGGCGGGCGCCTGCGCAGCGGCGAACGTCTGCTCTGCTACGTGCCCGAAAGTGGGCGTTTCTCCAGCGCGTTCATGCATCTGACGGTGGTCGGCCATGCGGATTAAAAAATCATGAAGCTTGACGAGGTTCCCCAGGATCACAGCTCCACTTACGGTGGCCACAGCAAACTGGTCTACGCCGTGGACGCCAGCGGCCACTACCAGCGCGCGCAGAGCGATGGCTGGGAGCCGGAGGCCTACTCGACTCAGCTCGCCGTGGCCGAGCTGCAGGCCCAGGAAGCCGAAGCCGAAGCGGCCTGGCAGCGCGGCGAGCTGTCGCCGCTGAAGTGCCTGATGTACCGCTACCGCCTCGACGAGCCGGCACTGGCGCAGATCACTGGGCTGTTCCAGTGGCGCATCCGTCGGCACTTCCGCCCGGCCATCTACCGCAGCCTGAGCGCCGCTATCCTCGCCCGCTACGCCGATGCCTTCGGCCTGCCCGTCGCGCAACTGATCGCCTACCAGAAGGACCCGGCATGAGCAGCTTCGAAGCGCATTTCCAGCACCGCCAGAGCGCCCACTGCGAGAGCGGGGTGATGGCCAGCCTGCTGAGCCACGCCGGCCTGCCGATGAGCGAGCCGATGGCTTTCGGCCTGGCGTCCGGCCTGGCCTTCGCCTACCTGCCGATCGTCAAACTCAGCGGCATGCCGCTGATTGCCTACCGCATGCCGCCCAAGCACCTGATCAAGACCCTGAGCAAGCGCCTCGGTGCGCGCCTCAACAGCCGTACGTTCGGCAACCCTGAGCAGGGCCGCCGCGAACTGGACGCGCTGCTCGATCAGGGCCGTCTGGCCGGCCTGCAGAGTTCGGTGTTCTGGCTGCCATACTTCCCGGCGGAAATGCGCTTCCACTTCAACGCACACAACCTGCTGGCCTACGGCCGCGATGGCGACGAGTACCTGATCAGCGATCCGGTGTTCGAAGAGCCGGTACGCTGCGCCAGCGCCGACCTGCAGAAGGCGCGCTTCGCCAAGGGCGCGCTGGCCGCCAAGGGCCTGATGTACTGGCTGGATGACGTACCGCTGGAGCAGGACTGGGAGAAACTGATCCGCCAGAGCGTGCTGTCGACCACGCGCATCCTCGACGGCATGCCGCTGCCGTGGATCGGCATTCGTGGTATCCAGCACCTGGCCAAGCAGATCGAGAATCTCGATCCGGCGCAGGCCAAGTACAACCGCCTGTACCTGACCCATATCGTGCGCATGCAGGAAGAGATCGGCACCGGCGGCGCCGGCTTCCGCTTCATGTACGCCAGCTTCCTGCAGGAAGCGGGGGAGAAGATCGGCGCCCCGGCGTTGCAGGAAGCCTCGGCGCGCCTGACCGCCATCGGCGACGACTGGCGTCTGTTCGCCTCGGCCTGCGTGCGTGCCAGCCGCAATAAGGGTGAGGCACCGAACTTCCGGCCGATCGCCGACTCGCTGCGCAGCATCGCGCTGCAGGAGCGCGAGCTGATGAAAGAGTTGGCTGCCTGGAGCAAGCGCAAGGGCTGAGCGCGCTTGCCTGGCTGAATAGCGGCCGCGCCGTTGGGCTTCGCCGCTGCGCGGCTCAACCCAACCTACGGGAGTGGGACCCGCAGGCCGACCGGTAGGTTGTGGTTGAGCGTAGCGAAGCCCAACGGGCTCCGTGCAGCGCCAGGTGGGGCGGGCTCTATCGATCCACCGGGCAGAACCCTACAGCTCGAGGCGCAGCACCTCGATGTTTGCCGTCAGCGCGGTGAAGTCGGCGGCCGGCTGACTGGGCGTGCTGCCTTCCAGCAGCACCGCCTGCACGCGGAAATCTCCCAGATCTTCCACCACCACCACCAGCGCCTGGCTGATCAGGCCGTCGGCCAGGTCCAGTGCGGCCAGTCGCTGCAGTTGCGGCCACACCCGTGGCCCGGCGCCGACGAACAGGTTCGGCCCTTCCAGGCCCAGCTGTTGGGCAACGTGGAAACCGGCGGCATTGCTCACGCTGTTGACGAACTCGAAGGGCTTGGGCTGGCGCTGCTGTACGCACACGGCGTCGAGCAGGGCGCCCATGGTCGGCCGTGCTGGGTGGCGCGAAGCCAGGTACAGGCCGCAGTCGCTGCGGGTCTTTCCCTTGAGCAGCGCGGCGCCGAGCAGGGCCTGGAAGATCAGGCGATCAATGCGTCGTGGCGGGCTGCTCAGGTACTGGCTGAGGGCGGTCTTCAGCGCCTTGTCGTCGAGGGCGGCGCTGCCGTGGATCTCGCTGGCGGCGATAACCTTCATTGCGCAATCCCCTGCAGTACCAGGCTGGCATTGTTGCCGCCGAAGCCAAAGAAGTTGGCCAGCAGCAGGGCGTCCGCTGCCACGTAGGTGGCTGTGCTCGGCAGGGGCAGCAGCGCCTCCTCGGCATAATCCAGGCTCGGTAGCGCGCCCTGGCGCAGGGCGGCGAGCAGCAGCAGGGTCTCGCTTAGACCACAGGCGCCGAGGGTATGGCCGAGCCAGGGTTTGAGCACGGCCAGCGGCGGCATCTGCTCGGGGTAGAGCAGGCGCATGCCGGCGCTTTCGGCCTGGTCATTGGCGCCAGTGGCGGTGCCGTGCAGCTTGGCCAGGCCGATCTGCCCGGCTTCGACGCCGGCCGTGTTCAGCGCGCGTTGCATGACCCAGTCGATATGGCTACCGTCTTCGCGAGTGGTGGTCAGGCTGCTGGTGTCACAGGCGCTGAAGCCGCCGAGCAACCTGGCCAGCGGCGCCGGGCCGGGCTCAAGGCCGAGCAGGGTGGCGCAGTAGCACTCGCCCAGTACCAGGCCATCGCGCTCGGGATGGAAGGGCCGGTAGGCGCCGCTGGGGCTGGTCAGGTCGAGGGCGCCGAAGCCTTGCTGGGCGATGGCGCTGGGCGTTTCGAAGGCCAGCACCAGCACCTGGCTGTACGCGCCACTGGCGAGCAGGCGTGCGCCGTAGAGCAGGCCGTTGGCTGCGCTGGTGCAGGCGGTGTTGAGGGTGAAGGCCTCGGCAAAGCCGTAGCGCTGGCGCAGCCGTTCGGCCATCAGATCCAGCGGCGTGGAGTGCTCGAAGCGGAAGCCGCCTTCGTCGGCCACCCGTGCTTCCAGTTCGGTGATGTCCAGCGCGGTGCTGGCGACTATCAGCAGGCAGTCGCTGGCCGGCGTTGCACCCAGCGTCTCGTCCAGCAGACGGTCCAGGCGGGCGCCCAGGGCCTGCTCATCCGCCACGGCGAAGTAAGGGCGCGGTTGCTGCAGCTCGTTGAGCAGGAAGGGGCGCGGCTGTGGCCGGCGGTCGGCCAGCAGGTTGCTCGCGGCTTGCTCCAGATCGTTACCCAGGGCGCTGTGCAAAACGCCGCGCTGCAGGTACACCGGAGTCACCGAGACTGCCTGATATAGGCCGCGATGCTGGCGATGGTGCCGAGAATACGCCGACCGTCCTTGGCCCCTTCGATGCGCACGCCATAGTGCTGCTGCAGGGCCAGGGATACCTGCAGGGCGTCCAGGCTGTCCATCTGGGTGCGGCTCTGCTGGCCGAACAGCGGCTCGTCGTCACTGATGCTCTGCCAGTCGATGTCGTCTTCCTTGTCGCACTCACGAATCAGCAGTTGCTTGAGTTGTTGTTCTAGTAATGCGTCGTCCATTGCGTTTGCTGCACTCGTCGTCGGAACAGAAGCAGCCCGCCGCTGCCGAGCAGGGCTGCGAACAGCAGCAGGCGGGCACAATAAGGGGCGATGTCGGCCACGGAACCCTGACCCACCAGCAGGGTGAGGAAGGCGTCCAGGGCCCAGCTCATCGGCGAGACTTCGGCCAGCTGGCCCATGGCTGCCGGCATCACGCTCTTGGGCACCATGATGCCGCCAATGGCCGCGAGGATGATATTGATCCCGCCGCCGAGCAACAACGCCTGCTCGCTGCTGCGTGCCAGTGCCGCCAGCAGCAGGCCGAGACTGCAGGTAGCCAGGGTCAGGCTGATGGCCAGCAGCAGGTAGGCGGCCGGGCTGCCGGGCAGGCTCAGGCCGGCCAGGCCGAGCAGCGGCAGGCCGTACACGCCGATGGCCAGGAGCAGGGCGAACTGCAGCAGGTTGATTGCCAGGTAGGGCAGCAATTTGCTCAGCGCCAGCGTCGACAGGCTCAGGCCCAGCGTGCGGAAACGCAGCAGGGTGCCGCTCTGTTGTTCGCGCTGGAAACCGCCGGCCATTGGCAGGGCGACGAAGAACATGCCGAAGATCAGCCAGGCCGGCACGCTCAGTTGGCTGGCGTTGGCCCGGCCGCTGAGGTCGCCGCTGGCCAGCTGCTCGCTTTCCTCGATGTGGCTCTGGGTGCGCTGCTGCACCAGCTGCATACGCTCGGCCGCGCTCAGCGCCGGGTCGATGGCGCCGCTGTCCTGCAGGTAGGCGAGTAGGCGGGTCTGCGCCAGGGCGATATTCACCGCGCTGCGCAGGTACTGGCGCGACAGCTTGTCCAGTTGCGGCGGGAAGCTCAGGGCCGGGCCGCGTGCGTCGTTATCCAGCAGGCTGTCGGCGAAGTCGGCCGGCAGGCGCACCCGGGCAATGCGCTCGGCGCTGGCCGAGAGCAGCTGACTGTCGGGCAGTTGGGCTTGCAGCGCATTGGCGAAGAAGCGGCTGGAATCGCTGGCGGTCGGCGCCTGCAGCACCAGGCGCAGGGCCGGCGGCTTGTCCTGCAGGTAGTTGGACATGGCGCCGGCCATCAGCACCAGGAACAGGGTCGGCATGATGAACAGCACGGCCAGCGCGTGCGGGTCGCGCAGCAGCAGGAGAAACTCCTTGCGCACCAGAGCTTGCAGTCTCATAGGCGACCTCCGTTGAGACGCAGGTAGAGCTGCTCCAGCGAAGGGCGGCCGAAGCGCAGCAGGCTCGGCGGCTGTGCCTGCCCGGCAATGAAACGGCTGATTTCCAGCAGTTGCCGGCTATCCAGGGCGGCGATGCGCAGGCCATTGGGCAGCGGCTCGGCGCTCAGCTGCAGGCGGGTCAGCAGTTCGGGCAGGCCGGCCGGGATGGCGTCCGGCCATTCCAGCAGCAGGCCGTGGTCGTTGCCCAGCAGCTGGCGGGTATCCAGGTCGAGGCGCACCTGGCCTTCGTGCAGCAACAGGATGCGCTGGGCCACACGTTCGATCTCGTCGAGGTAGTGGCTGGTGTAGATCACTCCGTGGCCCTCGGCGGTCAGCTGTTCGACGGCGCCCAGCAGCAGTTGGCGGCTGGCCGCATCGACGCCGACCGTGGCTTCGTCGAACAGGTACAGGCGCGCTGGTTGCAACAGGCCGATGGCGAAGTTCAGGCGGCGCTGCTCACCGCCGGACAGGCGTTCGGCCCGGCGCGCCAGCTTGTCGCCCAGGCCTGCGCTGGCGATGCACAACTCCAGGCGCTGACGCCGTTCGGCGCCGCGCAGGCGATACAGGTCGGCGAACAGTTCGAGGTTCTCGCGCACCTTGAGCCCGGCGTAGAACGCTAGTTGCTGCGGTACCAGGCCGAGGCTGCGTTCACCGCTCCAGCGGATCTCGCCCTGCTGCAGTGGTAGTACGCCGGCCAGCAGGGAGAGCAGGGTGGTCTTGCCGGCACCGTTGCTGCCGAGCAGGCCCAGGCACTGGCCGGGCAGCAACTGCAGGTCGATGCCCTGCAAGGCCGCGGTGTCTGCGCCGGGGTAGCGGAAGCCGAGGTTGCGCAGCTCAAGCATGGACCAGTACCAACAGGAGCTTGCCGTCGAGCAGCAGGCGCTGTTCGGCGTGGATGCTGAAGGCGTACAGGGCGCCGGCCGGGCTGAGCGCCTCCTGGGTGGCGGCGACTTGCAGCGGGCCCTGGCGCTGCGTTGGTTCGTAGTGCAGCTGCAGCTGCGAGAGCTTGCCGACCAGGGCCATTTCAATGGCATTGTCGGCGCCGTATAGGGCACCATGCGCCGCACAGAGCTGGGCCGCAGCCTCGAACAGCAGGCAGGGCGAGGCATCGGTGCCGAACGTGTCGAGGTGGTGCCAGGCGCTGAGTCCCTGGATGCTCTCGGCGTCGTGCGCGAGCAGGCTGTCCAGCCAGAGGGCTTGGCCCTGGTGGGGGAGCAGGCTGTGCAGTTGGGTGCGATCCATTGCGTGCCGTCGAAACAGTGAGGCCGGCAGTGTATCAGAGCCCCCAACGGGGCTGGACGGACAACGGAGGGGGGATATTGATGGCGATGGAACAACTGCAGGTGCTGGCATTCGTGCTGCTGAGCGGGATGCTGGTGGCGATTTCCTGGCAGGCGCTGCGCCGTCCGCGCTCGCATGGTTTCTATCGCTTCTTCGCCTGGGAGACGATGCTGGCGCTGTTGCTGCTCAATGCGCCGGTGTGGTTCGAGGACCGCTACGCCCTGCACCAGAAGGCCTCCTGGGTACTGCTGTTCACCTCGCTGCTGGTGCTGTTCCTCGGCCTGTACCAGTTGCGCCGCTTCGGCAAGGCCAACGCCCAGCGCCAGGATGCCGAGCTGTATGCCTTCGAGCGCACCTCGCAGCTGGTCACCGGTGGAATCTACCGGCTGATCCGCCACCCGCTGTTCTGCTCGCTGCAATTGCTGACCTGGGGCATCGCCTGCAAGCAGCTCAACCTGACCACCCTGCTGCTCGCCGGGTTGGCCAGCGTGCTGCTGTACTGCGCGGCCCGGCGCGACGAGGCCGAGTGCCTGGAGTATTTCGGCGACGCCTACCGCGCCTACATGCAACGCAGCCGGATGTTTATTCCCTTCCTGTTCTAATCGACGCGGCGTAGGGCGGGTGAAACCCGCGATGGCCTGGCATGGGGCCGTGGGTTTCACCCGCCCTACGGTTTCAGTTCATTCCCAGTCCAGGCGGGCGAGCTTCCACTCGTCATCTTCCAGCCACCACTCCAGCTTCACGCTGTAGTGGCTGGCGCTGTCCGGGATCAGGCCTTCGGCGCCGGTAAGGGCGATCTCGGCCTGGGTGTGGCCCTTGTTGCTGTAGGTCGCGTCCAGGCTGCTGCTCTTGCTCAGGGCCAGCACCTTGACCTGTTTGTGCCGTAGGAACAGCAAGGCCATGGTGCGCTGCGCCCACTGGTGGTCGTACTGCTGCTGGGCGCGGAACTGCGGGTGCAGCTGCTCCAGCACGTCGCTGGTGTGCTTGGCTTCGAGGTTTTCCTGCAGCTGCTGCACCGCGGCTTCGAGAGCGGCCTGCGGGTCGCTCTTGGCGCAGCCGCCAAGCAGGGCGCAGATCAGCAGAAAAGGCAGGGCAAATCGCTTGGCTGGCATGCTCTACTCCACTATTCATGGTTATGATGCTCGGCACCCAATGATAGGGGCCATACGCACAGACTCGGGAGTGCAGCATGCAGACTTTGTATCCGGAGATTAAGCCCTATGCCCGCCATGAGTTGGCGGTGCAGGCGCCGCACGTCCTCTATGTGGACGAAAGCGGATCGCCGGACGGCTTGCCGGTAGTGTTTGTCCATGGCGGCCCGGGTGCCGGCTGCGATGGTGCCAGTCGTCGTTATTTCGACCCGAATCTGTATCGCATTATCACTTTCGATCAGCGCGGCTGTGGTCGCTCCACCCCGCATGCCAGCCTGGAGAACAACAACACCCAGGCCCTGGTTGCCGACATGGAGCTGATTCGTCAGCACCTGGGCATCGACAAATGGGTGCTGTTCGGCGGCTCTTGGGGCTCGACCTTGTCCCTGGCCTATGCCCAGGCGCACCCGGAGCGCGTGCACGCATTGATCCTGCGCGGCATCTTCCTCTGCCGTCCGCAGGAAATCCGCTGGTTCTACCAAGAAGGCGCCAGCCGGATGTTTCCCGACTACTGGGAAGACTACCTGGCACCGATCCCCGCCGATGAGCGCGGCGACCTGGTGCAGGCCTTCTACAAGCGCCTGACCGGCCCGGACCAGATCGCCCAGATGCATGCGGCCAAGGCCTGGTCGACCTGGGAAGGGCGCACCGCCACCCTGCGCCCCAACCCGCAGGTGGTTGATCGCTTCAGCGAGCCGCACCGCGCCCTGTCGATCGCCCGTATCGAATGCCACTACTTCGTCAACAACGCCTTCCTCGGTGAAGACCAGCTGCTGCGCGACATGCCGAAGATCGCCCACCTGCCGGGTGTGATCGTGCATGGCCGCTATGACGTGATCTGCCCGCTGGACAACGCCTGGGCGCTGCACCAGGCCTGGCCCAACAGCGAGCTGCAGATCATCCGCGATGCCGGCCACGCCGCCGCCGAAGTCGGCATTACCGATGCGCTGGTACGCGCCGCCGACCAGATCGCCCGGCGCCTGCTCGACCTGCCCCTGGAAGACGCATGAAGGTACTGATCCAGCGCGTGCGGGGTGCGCGCGTGGAGGTTGCCGGCGAAATCGTCGGCGCCATCGACCAGGGCCTGCTGGCGCTGGTCGGCATCGAACCGCAGGACAACCCGGCGAGCATCGCCAAGGGCCTGCAGCGCATGCTCAGCTACCGCGTGTTCAGCGATGCCGACGGCAAGATGAACCTGTCGCTCAAGGATGTGCAGGGCGGCCTGCTGCTGGTCTCGCAGTTCACCCTGGCGGCCGACACCAAGAGCGGCCTGCGCCCGAGCTTCTCCAGCGCGGCACCACCGGCCCAGGGCGCTGAGCTGTTCGCTGAGCTGGTTGAGCTGGCCCGCCAACAGCACCCGCAGGTGGCCACCGGGCGTTTCGGCGCGGATATGCAGGTGCACTTGGTCAACGACGGGCCGGTGACTTTTCTCCTCGAAACCTGAAGAGCTGACCTGCAAGTCGTCTGCTGGCGCGTCTCTTGCTTTCTCGTGACTCGCCATCTTTGCTGATGCCGGTTAGCATGCGCCGCACATTTTTGTTCGGCGGTCCCGTAACCGCTGCCCCTATATCCAACGAGGATTCGTAATGAAGAAGTTTCTCGCCTCTCTCATGCTGTCCGCCTGCGCCCTGAGCGGCCTGGCCCAGGCCGGCACCGTCGACGACGCGGTCAAACGCGGCACCCTGCGCGTGGGCATGGACCCGACCTACATGCCGTTCGAGATGACCAACAAGCGTGGCGAGATCGTCGGCTTCGAAGTCGACCTGCTGAAAGCCATGGCCAAGGCCATGGGCGTCAAGCTGGAGCTGGTCTCCACCTCCTATGACGGCATCATCCCGGCCCTGCTGACCGACAAGTTCGACATGATCGGCTCCGGCATGACCCTGACCCAGGAGCGCAACCTGCGCGTCAACTTCACCTCGCCGTTCATCGTGGTCGGCCAGACCCTGCTGATCCGCAAGGACCTGCAGGGCGAGATCAAGTCCTACAAGGACCTGAACGCCAGCAAATACCGCATCACCTCGAAGATCGGCACCACCGGCGAGATGGTCGCCAAGAAGCTGATCGCCCAGGCCCAGTACCACGGCTTCGACAACGAGCAGGAAGCAGTGATGGACGTGGTCAACGGCAAGGCCGACGCCTTCATCTACGACGCCCCGTACAATGTGGTCGCGGTGAACAAGGCCGGCGCCGGCAAACTGGTTTACCTGCCTGAGCCCTTCACCTACGAACCGCTGGCCTTCGGCCTGAAGAAGGGCGACTACGACAGCATCAACTGGATCAACAACTGGCTGCTGCAGATCCAGAAAGACGGCACCTACGACCGTATCCATGCCAAGTGGTTTGAAAACACCAACTGGCTGAAAGACATGGAGTAAGCCCCACGATCAGCTGCGCGTCGGCCAGGCGTTGTTGAGATCGGGCTCGGACTGCTCATTTACACTCTGTAAACTGCGCGTCCTCGCCCGCTCTCGCCTAGCCTGGCGCTAGCTCGCAAGATCGTGAACAGGCTTTAGTTCAACCAGCGCGCAGGCCCCGGCCTGCGCGTTGTCATTTTGGAAAACACCGTGGCTAAACAGAAGAAAGCCCTGTGGCCCTGGCATTTGCTGACCGCTCTGATTCTGGTCGTGATTGCTGGCAGCCTCTGGTACTCCACCTCGCTGATCTCCTACGAGTGGCGCTGGAACCGCGTACCGCAGTATTTCGCCTACCACGCCGAAGAGGCGCAGCGCGCAGCTGACTATGCGCGTGTCGAGTCGATCGGCGACGAAGGCGACAAGGCTCGCGTGACCCTGGCCGAGGAGAGCGGCGGCGAGCAGATTCTACTGGTCGACCGCGATAGCCTGCAGCTCAGCGAAGGCGATGACGTGGCCGAAGGTGATGTGGTCGGCGTGACCCGCCACTGGGCCGCCGGCCCGTTGCTCTGGGGCCTGTGGACCACCCTGTGGATCTCCGTGCTGGCGGGCGGCTTTGGCCTGCTGATCGGCCTCGCTACCGGGCTGTGCCGGTTGTCGAAGAACCCGACCCTGCGCGACCTGTCGACCCTCTACGTCGAGCTGGTGCGCGGTACGCCGCTGCTGGTGCAGATCTTCATCTTCTACTTCTTCATCGGCACTGTGCTCAATTTGTCCCGCGAGTTCGCCGGGGTGGCGGCGCTGGCGCTGTTCACCGGCGCCTATGTCGGCGAGATCGTGCGTGCCGGCGTGCAGTCGGTGGCCCGTGGCCAGGACGAGGCGGCGCGTTCGCTCGGCCTGTCCGCCGGCCAGTCGATGCGTCATGTGATCCTGCCGCAGGCGTTCAAGCGTGTGCTGCCGCCGCTGGCCGGGCAGTTCATCAGCCTGGTCAAGGACACCTCGCTGGTCTCGGTGATTGCCATCACCGAACTGACCAAGAGTGGCCGCGAGGCGATCACCACCTCGTTCTCCACCTTCGAAATCTGGTTCTGCATCGCTGCGCTGTACCTGGTCATCAACCTGCCGCTGTCGCAAATCGCCAGCCGCCTGGAGCGGAGGCTCGGGAAAAGTGATTGAAGTCCGCAACCTGATCAAAGTGTTCGATGCCCGCGGCCATGAAGTGCGTGCGGTGGACGATGTCACCACCCGCGTCGAGCGTGGCGAAGTGGTGGTGGTGATCGGTCCGTCTGGCTCCGGCAAGTCGACCTTCCTGCGCTGCCTCAACGGCCTGGAAGAGCTGGACTCCGGCTCGGTGAGCATCGACGGCGTCGACCTGGCCAACCCGAAGACCGACGTGAACGCCTACCGCCGTGAAGTCGGCATGGTGTTCCAGCACTTCAACCTGTTCCCGCACATGACCGTGTTGGAGAACCTGTGCCTGGCACAGAAGGTGGTGCGCAAGCGCAGCAAGGCCGAGCGCGAGGAGAAGGCCCGTGCCCTGCTGGCCAAGGTCGGCATCGCGCAGAAGGCCGACGAGTTCCCCTCGCGCCTGTCCGGCGGCCAGCAACAGCGCGTGGCGATTGCCCGGGCGCTGTGCATGGAGCCCAAGGTCATGCTGTTCGACGAACCGACCTCGGCGCTCGACCCGGAAATGGTCGGCGAAGTGCTGGACGTGATGAAGCAGCTGGCCGTGGAAGGCATGACCATGATCTGCGTGACCCACGAGATGGGCTTCGCCCGCGAAGTGGCCGACCGCGTGCTGTTCTTCGATCACGGCAAACTGCTGGAAGACGCGCCGCCAGCGCAGTTCTTCGACAAACCGCAGGACCCTCGGGCCCAAGCCTTTCTACGCCAGGTGCTGTAACGAAAACCGCCACTAATGTGGCGGTTTTCATTTCGTAGGGCGGGTGAAACCCGCGGGTTGCACCCGCCCTACGGCTCAGTTGGCCGGCTGCAGCTCGTGCTCTTCCAGCCAGTTCAGTGCCAGCTCGTGCAGGCGCGCGTGCTCGAAGCTCTGCCAGGCCAGCAGCAGCGGCGGGTAGCCCATCAGGATGTGGTTGAAGGTGCGCACCGGCTTGCGCCCGACCAGGGCCTGTTCCAGCGCCGCGTAGGCCTGCGGGTGGGCGACTTCCTGGAGAAACTCCTGCATCAGCCCCAGGCCGGCGCTTGCCGGCAGCGGCTCGATGGCGACGAAGCGTTCCGGTTCTTCGCGCAGCAGCGCTTCCAGCTCGGGATCGGCGTCTTCTTCGGCCAGCAGCAGGACGATCTTGCCGCTGAGCAGGTCGAGATAATGGTCGAGCTCTTCGCTGTTGAGGGCGAAGGCCAGTTCGGCGAGGTCGATGGTCAGTGGGCGCATGGGCAATAAAAAGGGCGTGGGATCAGGGGTTGATCCTACGCCCTTGAGCCGAGCGGGTGTTAGACGCGGAAGCGGCTGACCAGCATCTGCAGCTCGTTGCCCAGGCGCGCCAGCTCGACGCTGGAAGCGGCGGTTTCCTCGCTGGCCGACGAGGTCTGCTCGGAGATGTCGCGTACGTTGATCACGCTGCGGTTGATCTCTTCGGCCACCGCCGTCTGCTCCTCGGCGGCGGTGGCGATCTGCTGGTTCATCGCCTGGATCGACGACACCGACTGGGCGATAGCGCTCAGGCGGCGGCCGGCGCGGCGGGTCAGTTCGACAGTGCTCTCGGTCAGCTCGCGGCTGCTGTCCATCAGGTTGGCGGCCTGCTGGGTGCCGTTCTGCAGGGCGGCGATCAGCGTTTCGATTTCCTCGGTGGACTTCTGCGTGCGCTGGGCCAGGCCGCGCACCTCGTCGGCGACCACGGCGAAGCCGCGACCGGCATCGCCGGCGCGTGCCGCTTCGATGGCGGCGTTGAGTGCCAAGAGGTTGGTCTGTTCGGCTACCGCCTTGATCACGTCGAGCACGCTGCCGATCTTCTGGCTTTCCTGCTTGAGGTGGCCGACTGCGTCGTTGGAGCGGCCGACTTCGCTGGCCAATTTGTCCATCTGGGTCACCGCGTCGTTCACCGCCGCTTCGCCTTCCCTGGCCTGGCGGTCGGCAGCGCTGGCTGCTTCCGAGGCTTCTTCGGCGTTGCGCGCGACTTCCTGCACGGTGGCGGTCATCTGGTTCATCGCGGTGGCCACCTGGTCGGTCTCGACCTTCTGGCTGTTGACCCCGGCGCTGGTCTGCTCGGTGACGGCGGACAGCTGCTCGGCGGCGCTGGCGATCTGGGTTACGCCGTCGCGGATATGGCCGATCAGCTCGCGCAGGCTCAGGGTCATGCGTTGCATGCTCTGCTGCAGCTGGCCCATTTCATCCTGACGGTCGACCCGGATGTCCTGGCTGAGGTCGCCGGAGGCGATGCGCTCGGCGGCCGTCAGGGTGTGTTGCAGCGGGCGGGTGATCTGCCCGGTGATCATGGCGGCCGCGCTCAGGCCGATCAGCAGCGCCAGCAGGGTGGCGCCTGCCAGCAGGGTGCGGGCCTGGCTGGTTTCCTGAGTGCGTTTGCTCGATTGCCGCTCGAACAGTTTCTGGCTGACCTGCAGCACGTGTTCGCCGGCCTGGCGCATCTGCGCGATCTGCTCGGTGCTGGCGTCGGTGGCGCTGCGGAATTCGCCGATGGCATCGCGGTAGCTGTGCAGGGCCTTGCTGGCATCGGCCAGGTCGGAGTCTTCGCTGCCGATGGTCTTGCCCAGTTCCTGCAGGCCGGCGAGGGCCTCGTCGACCGCGCTGAGCGCAGCCTGTTGCAGGCTCGGGTCGTTGCTGTAGGTGTAGCCGCGCACCTGGAAGCGCGCCTGCTGCACGCTCAGGCGCAGCTTGCTGAGCTGGCGGAACTGCTCCAGGCGGCTGGCGTCGTCGAGGATGATATCGCTGAGGATGCGCTCCTCGATCTGCACCAGCAGCGCCACGGCGGCATCGGCGCTGCTGCCGAGCTTGGCGCGTGCGGCTTCGCGGCTCTGGTAGGCCTGGCCGAGCTTGGCGAAGGTGCTGGCGTAGTCGTCGGTGGCCGACTCCTGCTCGGCGATCAGCTTGAGATCGAGCGGGTCGCTGAGTTGAGCCTTGAGTGTCTTGCCGAGCTGGTTGATGGCATCCAGGTTGTCCTCGATCGCCTGGCTGGTCGCCGGCTCCTGCTTCATCTGGTAGGCCAGGCGGCTCATGCCCAGGTCTTTGACCAGTTCGCTGAGGCGGGCGCTGGCACTCAGCTTGTCGCCCCGTTCGATGGTGGCGGACAGGCTCGACCAGCCGGTAAGGGTGATCAGCAGGGTGAGCAGCAGCACCAGGCCGAAGCCGAGGGCCAATTTGAGTTTGACGCTAAGGTCGCCGAACCAGCTGAGCATGAAGAACTCCTGACCAAACTGAAAAACCAGGGGTGGGGGCGGGTACTTACCCGACGGGTAGCCGCTATATCGGCGCGGGCGCTTTTCTCTTAAGGGGGATGCGGCCTAGAACAGGCGGGCGAGCAGGGCGGTGACGGCGGTTTCCACGCGCAGGATGCGCTCGCCGAGCTGCACCGGCTGCAGGCCGGCCTCGTGCAGCTTGTCCACTTCGTAGGGAATCCAGCCGCCTTCCGGGCCAATGGCCAGGGTTACCGGCTCGTCTACCGCACGCGGGCAGGCGGGAAAGTCGCCGGGGTGGCCGACCAGGCCGAGCGTGCCGGTGGCCAGGGCCGGCAGGCGGTCCTCGACGAAGGGCTTGAAGCGCTTCTCGATGATCACCTCGGGCAGCACGGTATCGCGCGCCTGCTCCAGGCCGAGGATCAGCTGTTCGCGGATCGCCGCCGGTTCGAGGAAGGGCGTCTGCCAGAAGCTCTTTTCCACCCGGTAGCTGTTGAGCAGGATCAGTCGCGGCACCCCCATGGCGCTGACCGTCTGCAGCACGCGGCGCAGCATCTTCGGCCGGGGCAGGGCCAGCAGCAGGGTCAGCGGTAGCTTGGCTGGTGGCGGTTGGTCGAAGCTGACACTGATCTCGGCCTGCTCGGCCGTCAGTGCCTGCAGGGTGCCGCCGCCCATCAGCCCGCCGACACGACCGACGCGCAGGCTGTCGCCGACCTCGGCGCGGTGCACTTCATGCAGGTGCTTGAGACGGCGGCCCTGTAGCACGACGCGATCCGCCGCAACGAAGTCGGCGTCTTCCAGGAGCAGCAAATTCACGGTAGCGGGGCAGGCGGCTGGTCGTCGGAAGCGGCTTCTGCCTGTTCTTCGTGCTCGCTGCGCTTGCGCACCAGGCCGCCGAAGAACAGGCCGACCTCGAACAGCATCCACATCGGCACTGCCAGCAGGGTCTGCGAGAAGATGTCCGGCGGGGTGAGGATCATGCCGACCACAAAGCAGCCGACGATCACGTAGGGGCGGCTTTTCTTCAGGGTCGGGATATCGATCACGCCGATCCACACCACCAGAAAGGTCGCCACCGGGATCTCGAAGGCCACGCCGAAGGCGAAGAACAGGGTGAGGACGAAGTCCAGGTACTCGTTGATGTCGGTCATCATCGCCACCCCTTCCGGGGTCACGCTGGCGAAGAAGTGGAAGATCAGCGGGAACACCAGGAAGTAGGCGAAGGCCATGCCGCCGTAGAACAGGAAGATGCTGGAGACCAGCAGCGGCACGGCGATGCGCTTCTCGTGCTTGTACAGGCCCGGCGCGATGAAGCCCCAGACCTGATGCAGGATGATCGGGATGGCGAGGAACAGCGCGCACCAGGCGGTCAGCTTGAACGGCGTGAGAAACGGCGAGGCGACGCCGGTGGCGATCATCGTCGCGCCTTCCGGCAGGTAGGCGCGCAATGGCGCCGAGACGATGGTGTAGATGTTCTGGGCGAAATAGAACAGCCCGGCGAAGACGATGAAGATGGCGATCACGCAGCGCAGCAGGCGCGTGCGCAGCTCGGTGAGGTGCGCCACCAGGGGCATCTCGGCGCCCGCTTCGGCGTGTGGATCGGGGGACGGCTGGCTCATGGCTGGCGCGGCGGCTCCGGGTTGGCCGGGGTGGCGGCGGTGGGCGTGGCGACTGGATCGACGGTCGCGGGCTGGGTAGCAGCGTTGGCGTCCGTCGAGTCGGCGGTGGCGAGCGGCGGCTGGATCGACTGCTTGAGCTCGCGCTCCAGCTGCAGGATCTGCTCGTTATGCAGCTGCCGACGGATTTCGTCGGCGCCCATCTCGCGCTCCACTTCCGCCTTGATCGCGCTGAAGCTGCGCTTCAGCCGGCCGATCCACAGGCCGGCGGTACGTGCAGCTCCGGGCAGACGCTCGGGGCCGAAGACGATCAGCGCCACCAGGCCGACCAGCAGCAGTTCGGAAAAACCGATATCGAACATGGCCCGGGATCAGTCCTTGCGCGCCGGCTCTTCGACTTTCTGCGCCTGGGCGTCGATGGTCTGCGGCTTGTGCAGTTGCTCGTTACCGGCCGGTGCGGCTTCGGCAGGCTTGTCGCCTTCTTCGGTGTTCATCGCCTTGCGGAAGCCCTTGATGGTCTCGCCCAGGTCGGAGCCCAGGTTCTTCAGGCGCTTGGTGCCGAACACCAGCACCACGACGATGAGAATGACGATCCAGTGTTTCCAGTCGAAAATGCCCATGCAATCAATCCTCGAAAATGATCAGTCGGAAGGTGTGGAGCGTGCCGCTTTCTCGGCATGCCCGGAAAGGCCGAAACGCCGGTCCAGCTCGTCCAGCACGGCCTGCGGGTGCTGGCCGAGGGCGGCGAGCATGACCAGGCTGTGGAACCAGAGGTCCGCGGTTTCGTAGATCAGGTCGCTGCAGTCGCCGTTGATGGCAGCGTCCTTGGCCGCAAGAATGGTTTCGATCGACTCTTCGCCGAGCTTCTCCAGAATCTTGTTCAGGCCCTTGTGATACAGGCTGGCTACGTAGGAGCTGTCCGGCGCCGCGCCTTTGCGCGCCTCCAGTACCTCGGCCAGGCGGGTGAGGGTGTCACTCATGCCCGTGTCAGTCATGCTTGTGTCCTGCGTGGTAGATGGCGTGCGGGTCTTTCAGCACCGGGTCGACGGTGTGCCATGCGCCATTTTCCCACACCCGGTAAAAGCAACTTTCGCGCCCGGTATGGCAGGCGATGCCGCCGAGCTGCTCGACCTGCAGCACAATCACGTCGGCGTCGCAGTCCAGGCGCAGCTCGTGGAGCTTCTGCACATGGCCGGATTCCTCGCCCTTGCGCCACAGTTTGCCGCGCGAGCGCGACCAGTAGATGGCGCGTTGCTCGCTGGCGGTAAGGCTCAGGGCCTCGCGGTTCATCCAGGCCACCATCAGCACGCGGCCGCTCTGGTAGTCCTGGGCGATGGCCGGAATCAGGCCATCTGCGTTCCAGTTGATTTCGTCGAGCCAGTCGGTCATGGGCTTTCGTCTCAGGGCCTGCTGATGCAGGCCGGATCAATGCTGTGCGTTGCTGGTGCAAGCGGCTGCACCATTACTAATCACGGTAGTGTGCCAGCCGGCGCTGGCACTGGCTATCGGCGCAGGATCAGCAGCAGGCCTGCGCCCAGGCTGAGCCAGGCCGGCCAGGCCACTACAGCGAGTACCGGGCCCTGGCTCACACCGGCGACCAGCAGGGCGGCGCCAAGCAGGCGCAGGGGCCAGGCATGGCCGGTTGTGGCGGGTTGCCGGGCAATGGCTTGCGGCTGGTTGAGGCGCTCCAGGGTGTCGCGCGCCATCTGCGACAGGTGCGGCACCTGCTCGGCCTGCTGCTGCAGGTTGCGCAGCAGGTGCAGCGGGCTGACGCGTTCGCGCATCCAGCGCTCGAGGAACGGCTGTGCGGTGCTCCACAGGTCCAGATCCGGGTAAAGCTGGCGGCCCAGGCCTTCGATGTTGAGCAGGGTCTTTTGCAACAGCACCAACTGTGGCTGCACTTCCATGTTGAAGCGGCGTGCGGTCTGGAACAGGCGCAGGAGGATCTGGCCGAAGGAGATGTCTTTCAGCGGCTTCTCGAAGATCGGCTCGCAGACGGTGCGGATCGCCGCCTCGAAGTCGTTGACCCGGGTCTCGGCCGGTACCCAGCCGGAGTCGATGTGCAGCTGGGCTACGCGGCGGTAGTCGCGCTTGAAGAAGGCGATCAGGTTGCGCGCCAGGTAGTCCTGGTCCTCGTCGGTGAGGCTGCCGATGATGCCGCAGTCGATGGCGATGTACTGCGGGCTCCACGGCGTACGGGTGCTGACGAAGATGTTGCCGGGGTGCATGTCGGCATGGAAGAAGCTGTCGCGGAACACCTGGGTGAAGAAGATCTCCACGCCGCGCTCGGCCAGCAGTTTCATGTTGGTGCGCTGGTCGGCGAGCACCGCCATGTCGGTGACCGGCACGCCGTAGATGCGCTCCATCACCAGCACCTTGGGGCGGCACCAGTCCCAGTACACCTGGGGCACGTAAAGCAGCTCGGAGCCTTCGAAGTTGCGCCGCAGCTGGCTGGCGTTGGCCGCCTCGCGCAACAGGTCGAGCTCATCGTAGATGGTCTTCTCGTAGTCGCTGACCACCTCTACCGGGCGCAGGCGGCGGGCGTCGACCGAGGCCTTCTCGGCAATACGTGCGGCGAGGAACAGCCAGGCCAGGTCGGAGCGGATGATCGGGCGCAGGCCCGGGCGGATCACCTTGACCACCACATCCTCGCCGCTCTTCAGCTGCGCGGAATGCACCTGCGCCACCGACGCCGAGGCCAGTGGCTCGACATCGAAGCGGGCAAACACTTCACCGACCTTGGCGCCGAGCTGCGCCTCGATACGCGCCACGGCGTGCTCCGGGTCGAACGGCGGTACCTGGTCCTGCAGGCGGGCCAGCTCGTCGGCGATGTCCTCCGGCAGCAGGTCGCGGCGGGTGGAGAGCAGTTGGCCGAACTTGATGAAGATCGGCCCGAGCTCTTCCAGGGCCAGGCGTAGGGCGGCGCCACGAGTGAGTTCCAGTCGTCGGCGCGGCAGCCAGCGCCACGGCAGGAGCAGGCGCAGGGCGCGCATCCAGGTGGGTAGCGGCAGGGTCAGCAGCAGGTCGTCCAGACGGTAGCGGATGACCACGCGCAGGATGCGCAGCAGGCGGCGGGTGGCAAGCAGTTTCATGGGGTGGTCTTGGCCTTACGAGCGAGGCGCTCGATACGCGCATCGAGGCGGTCGAGGGCGAGCTTGAGCTGGTCGAGTTCGCTGAAGCGCGCTTGCGCCTCGCGTTCACCGACCAGGCTGCGCGACTCTTCGCTGAGGTAATCGGCGAGGGTCAGGCGCAGGCTGTCGAGGCTGTCGCCAGCCCAGCGCACACGACTGCGCAGGTGGCTGCCGAGCAGTTGACTGCCGACCGGGCCGAGCCAGCGCGAGAGTTCATATTCCCAGTCCAGTTCGAGGTCCTGGAGGATTGCTGCGAGTTCCAGCAGCAGGGCGCTGTCGCCATCCAGCTCGACGTCGGGCTGGTGCAGTACGGCGGTCTTGTCCTTGGCCAGGGCCAGGCGCAACAGGCTGCTGGCCGGGGCGCGCAGGCGGCAGTCGGCGCCATCCCACTGGCTGGCCAGTTGCAGGCCGTCGGCGCCGGGCAGGATGAACAGGCGCACGGTCGGGCTCAGGCAGTCGACTTCGATGACCTTGCCGTGCAGGCGGGCCAGGCGCGGTAGCGCCGTGCTGTCCATCGCCAGTACGCGGTTGAGGCCTTGCTCGACGCCTGCCAGCAGCCCGGTCAGCAGCATCAGGGTTTGATGCCGCGGTGCAGGGCGACGATGCCGCCGGTCATGTTGTGGAAGGTCACGCGCTCGAAGCCGGCCTCGGCCATCATCGCCTTGAGGGTGTCCTGGTCCGGGTGCATGCGGATCGACTCGGCGAGGTAGCGGTAGCTGTCGGCATCGTTGGTGATCAGCTTGCCCATCAGCGGCATGAAGGCGAACGAGTAGGTGTCGTAGGCCTTGGACAGCAGGGCGCTGGACGGCTTGGAGAACTCCAGCACCAGCAGGCGGCCACCTGGCTTGAGCACGCGCAGCATGGAGCGCAGGGCGTCTTCCTTGTGGGTGACGTTGCGCAGGCCGAAGGCGATGGTGATGACGTCGAAATGGTTGTCCGGGAACGGCAGTTTTTCCGCATCGGCCTGGACGAACACCACATTGCCGGCCACGCCCTTGTCGAGCAGGCGGTCACGGCCGACCTTGAGCATTGACTCGTTGATGTCGGCCAGCACCACTTCGCCGGTCGGGCCGACCAGGCTGGAGAACTTGCGCGCCAGGTCGCCGGTACCGCCAGCGATGTCCAGTACGCGATTGCCCGGACGCACGCCGGACAGCTCGATGGTGAAGCGCTTCCACAGGCGGTGCATGCCGCCGGACAGCAGGTCGTTCATCAGGTCGTACTTGGCGGCCACCGAGTGGAACACTTCAGCCACCTTGTCGGCCTTCTGGCTTTCCGGAACGTCCTGAAAGCCGAAGTGGGTGGTCGGTTCGCTGTCGTGGGCCTTGCGCGGATCGTTCATGTCGCGGTCACCGGAATCAAAGTGGCGGCCATTCTAAACCCGTGGCCGGCCTTTGTCTTGGCGCGGGGCGGGGCGCTATAGTCGTGCGATATCCGGTCGCTGTTGGAGCCCTGCATGACCCGTATCACCGTTGAACGTTCGCACTCCCTTGGCCGCGAGGCCGCCCGCGAGAAGGCCGAGGCGCTGGCCGAGCGCCTGGCCCGCGAGTACGCCGTGAAGTACCGCTGGGTTGGCGACACCCTGGAGTTCAAGCGCAGCGGCGCCGACGGCAGCATCGAAGTGAGCGAGCAGTCGGTGCGGGTCAATCTCAAACTGGGCCTGCTGCTTTCGGCGCTGGGTGGCACCATCAAGCGCGAGATCGAAGAGACCCTGGATAAGCACCTGCAAGCCTGAAATCGCACGGCTTTGCCGACCTAGTATGTGATTTCTAATTTTTCTAACTACCTTGCGTTCAAGTCCTGCGAAAGGACCACCTATTCATCACTCTGAACGTGAGGTGCAGCATGGCCACTAAAGCCGCCGTCAAGAAGAAAGTTGAAGCCGCAGTCGAGAGCAAAGCCACCGTCCTGACCGACGTCAAAGCCTACGCCCGCAAAGTCTGGCTGGCAGGTCTGGGCGTTTATGCCAAGGCCGGCGCCGAAGGCATCGACTACTTCAAGGACCTGGTCAAGGCCGGTGAAGGCGTCGAGAAAGAAGGCAAGAAGCTGGTGACCAAGCAGGTCGAAGCCGCCAACAGCCAGATCGAAAGCCAGGTCGCCAGCGTCAAGTCGAGTGTCAAATCCAGCGTGTCCGAAGTGAAGGGCAAGGTTGAAGTGCAGTTCGACAAGATCGAAAAAGCCTTCGACGGTCGTGTGGCTGCCGGCCTGAATCGCCTGGGCATTCCTTCCAAGCAGGACGTTGAGACACTCTCTGCTAAGCTGGACGAGTTGAATGCATTGCTTGAGCGTGTCGCGCGTACCCAATAAGGAGAGCAGGATGGCTGTCAAGAAACCTACCGCTGCCAAACCGGCAGCGAAGAAACCCGCCGCGAAACCCGCCGCGAAAAAAGAGAACGGTTCCTGGATCGGCGAGATCGAGAAGTACTCGCGCCAGATCTGGCTGGCCGGCCTCGGTGCCTACTCCAAGGTCAGCAAGGACGGCACCAAGCTGTTCGACGGCCTGGTCAAGGATGGCGAAAAAGCCGAGAAGCAAGCCAAGACCGAAGTCGACAAGCAAGTCGGCGTGGTGAAGTCTTCCGTAGGCACCACCGTTGATTCGGCCAAGTCGAAAGTCGACGAAGTCAAAGGCAAGGCACTGGGCAAGTGGAATGAGCTGGAAGAGGCTTTCGACAAGCGTCTGAACAGCGCCATCTCGCGCCTGGGCGTACCGAGCCGCAACGAAGTGAAGTCGCTGCAGACCAAGGTCGACAGCCTGACCAAGCAGATCGAAAAGCTCACCGGTCAGTCGGTCAAGCCAGTCGCCAAGGTTGCGGCCAAGCCAGCTGCTAAACCGGCTGCCAAGCCAGTGGCCAAGGCTGCTGCAAAACCTGCCGCCAAGCCTGTAGCCAAGGCCGCCGCCAAACCGGCTGCAAAGCCAGCGGTTAAACCTGCCGCCAAGCCGGTGGCCAAGGCTGCTGCCAAACCGGCCGTTAAGCCTGCTGCCAAGCCAGCCGCCAAACCGGTAGCGGCCAAGCCTGCTGCTCCGGCTGCTGCTCCAGCCGCACCTGCTGCCCCGGCAGCCGCTCCGGTAGCTCCTGCTACTCCGTCCTGAGTTTCTTCAGGATGGTAAAAGCCCGGCCTAGTGCCGGGCTTTTGCTTTGTGGCGGGTCTCAGACTTCCAGGTAGCGCTGCGCCAGATGTTCGGCGGTCTGCCGTGAGTCGTCGCACAGGTGCGGGGTCACCAGCATCATCACCTGGTACACCACCAGGCGCACTTCGCCATCGGCGCCGAGGATGCGCTGGTAGTCGAGGGAGAACAGCAGGGTCAGGGTGATCTGCTCGACCAGTTGACCGAGGGCCTGGGTATCGCTGCGCAGCCGCCCCAAGGCGCCCAGGCGGGCGAGCAGGGAGGCCAGGGTACGCTTGAGCTGGTTGAGCCACAGGCGGATGCCACGCGCCAGTTTGGGCAGGCGCCCGGCCAGGTTGGACAGGTCCTGGAACAGGAAGCGGTACTGCGCCAGGCGCTCGACTATCAGGTGCAGAAACAGCCAGTAGTCCTCGGCATCCAGTTCGGCTTCTGCCGGCGGATCGAGCAGTGGCGTCAGCTCGGCCTGGAAGCGCTCGAACAGCTCCATCACCAAGGGTTCCTTACCATGGAAGTGGTAGTACAGGTTCCCCGGGCTGATGCCCATTTCGGTGGCGATTTCGAGGGTGGAAACGTTCGGTTCGCCCTTCTGGTTGAACAGGTCAAGGGCACATTCGAGGATGCGGTCGCGGGTCTTCATTCCATGATCTTGTGGTGGCCGCAGGAGTGCCGACGATAACTGGCCGGGCGTTGTCCGGCCAGTCGTTTCGCCAGCTCGTTATGCAGTGCTTAGCGCATGTGTACGTAGGTGCCGGGCGCGGCCTCCATGGCCGGGTATTTGCTGTTGCCGACGCTGAACCGGGTTTCGCTCAGTTCGCCGGAGCGCTCCTGAATCCACTCCAGCCATTGCGGCCACCAGCTGCCTTCGATTTTTTTCGCGTCGTAGAACCAGGCGCGCGGATCGGCGCTGAGTTTGCCGTTTTCCAGGTAGGTGGCCTTGGGGTTGCCCGGCGGGTTGAGGATGCTCTGGATATGCCCGCTGTTGGACAGCACGAAGCGACGGTTGCCGCCGAGCAGCAGGGTCGAGCGATAGACCGCGTCCCAGGGGGTGATGTGGTCGTTGATGCCGCCGACGCTGAAGCTGTCCAGATTGACCTTGGACAGGTCGATCGGCGTACCGCCGGTTTCCATGCCGCCAGGGCGGGTCAGCGGGTTGTGTTTGAACAGGTCGAGCAGGTCGCCGTGCAGGGCGGCCGGCAGGCGGGTGTTGTCGTTGTTCCAGTAGAGAATGTCGAACGCCGGCGGTTCCTTGCCCAGCAGGTAATTGTTGACCCAGTAGTTCCACACCAAGTCGTTGGGGCGCATCCAGGCGAACACCCGGGCCATGTCGCGGCCATCCAGTACGCCGTTCTGGTAGGAGCGGCGCTTGGCCGATTCGAGGGTCTGCTCGTCGGCGAACAGCATGGCCGGGCTGTCCACCTGGGCATCCATCAGGCTGACCAGGTAGGTGGCGCAGCCGATCTTGCGCAGTTGCCGTTTGGCCTGCAGGTGGCCTTGCAGGGCGCCGATGGTCAGGCCGCCGGCGCAGGCGCCCATCAGGTTGACATCCTTGCTGCCGGTGATGGCGCGGCACACATCGGTGGCCTCTTCCACGGCCTGCACGTAGCTGGACAGGCCCCATTCGCGGTGCCGCGCATCCGGGTTGCGCCAGCTGATCATGAATACCTGCAGACCATTCTTCAGGCAGTACTGGACGAAGCTCTTCTCCGGGCTGAGGTCGAAGATGTAGAACTTGTTGATCTGCGGCGGCACCACCAGCAGTGGCTTGGCGTACTGTTTTTCGCTCATCGGCTTGTAGTGGATCAGCTCGAACATCTCGCAGCGAAATACCACCGAACCGGGGGTGATGGCCAGGTTGCGGCCGACCTCGAAGGCCTGTTTGCTGACCTGGCTGGGCATGCCGTTATTGTTCAGCAGGTCGTCGAACAGGTGGCGCGCACCGCGCAACAGGCTGGTGCCGCCGCTGTTGAACAGCTCCTTGACCGCCAGCGGGTTGAGCAGGCTGTTGGAGGGAGACAGCGCATCATTGAGCAGGGCGAACAGGAAGTGCGCGCGGGTGCGGTCGTCCGCCGACAGGTCGCTCTCATCGATCCATGCCTTGAACTGCTGCTGCCAGGCCAGGTAGGCCTGCAGGCTGCGCCGGTAGAAGGGGTTGAGCTGCCAGGACGGGTCCTGGAAGCGCGCATCCTGCGGGTTGGCCTTGTGCGGTGTGTCGCCGAGCAGGACGCGCCCGAGCTGCTTGCCGAAGGCGAACAGATGGCGCGCGCTGTGCACCGGCTGGCGCAGGCCCTGGAAGGCCAGGCCGCGCAAGGTTGAGGCCATGTCGCGGCCGCGCAGGCCGACCATGGCGCTTTGCGCATTCATGTAGTTTGCGGGTACCGGCAAGGATCCCGGTGCTGTCTTGTCACGCATGGGGGCAGGCTCCGTCGTCAAACTGTCATCTGGATGACAGCAAGGCTTGTACCAAAGCGCGCCGGAAGGCATTCCAGACAGCCGCGCGATAAATCCATTTACCCCGGCAGGGCCCTGGGTCGGGTCAAGCCTGCCGGCGCAGCACTACAGTTGTGCGATCAGTGCCCGCGAATGGGCACGGGTTGCGGGTGCATGATCGCGCGATGCCGCTCTTCCTCGAGGAACTTCATGATGATCGGCGCCACGGCCTCGGCGCGGGTCACCAGGAACAGGTGGCCATCGTCGATGATGTGGAATTCAGAGTTGGGGATGCGCCAGGCCAGCAGGCGCATGTTGACCAGCGGAATCAACGGGTCGTCGTCGCCGGCCAGTACCAGCGTAGGCTGTTTGATCCGATGCAGCCAGTGGATGCTGGTCCAGCCGAGGCCGGCGAACAGCTGCCAGTAGTAGCCCATCTTGCCGCCGGACCGCACCTTGCTGGCATGTGCCAGGGCCAGCTTGGGGTCGCGGCGGAACGCGCCGCCGTAGATGTCCGGGGCGATGTGCACGCCGTAGGACGGCTGGATATAGCGCCGCGGGCTGGCCATGCGCCAGAGCACCTTGGGTTTGCCCGGCACCATCACCGCACCGGCCGAGGTGGCGGCCAGCACCAGCTTCTTGCAGCGCTCGGGATAGTCGTGGGCGAACTGCTGGGCCAGTGCTCCACCCCAGGACACGCCGATGGCGTTGACCTGGCCGTAGTCCAGGTAGTCGAGCATGCGTGCGGCCAGCTTGGCCAGGCCGGGGAAGCGGTAGGGCGTGTTCGGCGTGGAGGAACCGCCGACGCCGGGAACGTCGAAGGCGATCACCTCCAGCTCCGGGTCGAGGGCCTGGACGAAGGGCATCACCAGCTCGAGGTTGGCGCCGATGCCGTTGAAGATCAGCAGCGGCGTGAGTTTGCTGCTGCCGGGACGAACCGCCGTACGGATGGTCTGGCCGTCCAGTTCGATGGTGCGGAATGCGAAAGGTTGCGGCATGCGCTAAGCCCTATGGTTTGATCCGTGGCGAGTCGACATCCAGCGCGACTGGCCAATAACCCACCGCTGGGGTGGGCAGGCGTTGCCCCGGCCTTGGCCGGCCAGGGCAGCGTGCGGCACTTCCGGGTGCCGCGGGCAGGTACTGCGCAAGGTGCAGCGATGCACGTGTTGCTGTTGTTGCTGTTCTAGCGGGCAAGGCTTAGCGCTCGTGCACGTAGGTGCCGGGTGCGGCCTCGCCGGCCTGGTAGGTCTTGTTGCCGAGGGTGGTCGGCGACTTCTTCAGCTTGCCCGAACGCTCGGCCAGCCAGTTTTGCCAGTGCAACCACCAGGAGTCCGCGTGCTTGGTCGCGCCGGCCTGCCAGGCGCGAGGGTCATGCGGCATCTCGCTGTTGGTCATGTAGCGCGACTTGGGGTTGCCCGGCGGGTTGAGAATGCTCTGGATATGCCCGCTGTTGGACAGCACGAACTCGCACTTGCCGCCGAACAGGTGGGCCGACTTGTAGCAGGAGTCCCACGGCGTGATGTGGTCGGTGGTGCCGGCCACGCAGAAGAAGTCGCAGGTGACCTGCTTGAGATCGATCGGCGTGCCGCAGACCTCCAGCGCGCCGGGGCGGGTCAGCGGGTTGGTCTTGAACATCTCGATGAATTCGCCGTGCAGGGCAGCCGGCAGGCGCGTGGTGTCGTTGTTCCAGTAGAGGATGTCGAACACCGGCGGCTCGTTGCCGAGCAGGTAGTTGTTGACCCAGTAGTTCCAGATCAGGTCGTTGGGGCGCATCCAGGCGAAGACCTTGGCCATGTCGCTGCCTTCCAGCACACCGGACTGATAGGAGCGGCGCTTGGCGGCTTCCAGGGTCTTCTCATCGGCGAACAGGGCGACTTGCGTGTCGAGCTTGGTATCCAGCACGCTGACCAGCAGGGTCAGGGCATGCACCTTCTGCTCGCCCAGCGCGGCATAGTGGCCGACCAGGGACGCGGTGGTCAGGCCGCCGGAGCAGGCGCCGAGCATGTTGACGTCCTTGCTGCCGGTGATCGACAGGACCACGTCGATGGCTTCCTTGAGCGCTTCGATGTAGGTCGACAGGCCCCACTCGCGCTGCGCCTTGGTCGGGTTGCGCCAGCTGACCACGAAGGTCTGCACGCCATTGCGCAGGAGGAAGCGTGCCACGCTCTTTTCCTGCGACAGGTCGAATACGTAGTACTTGTTGATCTGCGGCGGTACGACCAGCAGCGGGCGCTCCTGCACCTGCTCGGTGATCGGCTTGTACTGGATCAGCTCCAGCAGGTCGTTGCGAAACACCACGGCGCCGTCTGTGGTGGCGAGGTTCTTGCCGACCTCGAAGGCGTCCATGTTGACCTGGCTCGGCATGCCGCCGTTGTTGACCATGTCCTTGGCCAGGTGCGAGAGGCCGTCGAGCAGGCTCTTGCCGCCGGTTTCGAAGAAGCGTTTGACCGCGGCCGGGTTGGCCATGGTGTTGGTCGGCGCCATCGCCTCGGTCATCAGGTTGATGACGAAGTGGCCGCGACTGGTGTCCTGCTCGGAGAGCTTGGAATCCTCGATCCAGTCATGCAGCTCCTTGCGCCAGGCCAGGTAGGTCTGCAGGTAGCGGCGGTACAGCGGGTTCTGGCTCCAGGCCGGGTCGGCGAAGCGCCGGTCGCCTTCTTCCGGCAGCAGCTCGGATTGGCCGAGCAGCACGTTCTTCAGCTCGAAGGCGAAGTGGGTGACGTGCTTGGCGCTGTGAAAGGGTTGTTTGATGGCCTGAGCCAGGACCATGCGAGCAGAGGTCAGCAGGTCTTTACCGCGTATGCCGATTACCGGATTGAGGCCTAGGGTGTTTTCCGAGGCCTGGCGATGCAGGTCTTCATTGTTCTTTTGGGTCATCTACGACGCTCCATTGTCCTGAGACGAATACCACCATGTTGCTATGCGTGACACAGAGCGTGGGGCTGGTACGGCTCGGGTTACCGGGTGCGGAGCAATCTCCGCGCTTCTTCGCATCTGCAGTAGGCAAATGCATGGAATCTGCCAGTTCCTTGGTTACCCGAGTTTTTTCGTTTGCGCAAGTTCGCAAATGCTGATGGCGCAGCGCGCGGCAGTATGCCGAGGCTAATTAGAAAGTGCGCCCTAAGCATGAAGGGGATATTGCAGGAGGTGCGGACTAGAGCATCAGCCGCACGATGGATTCGTTCGGGTCGCGGGATTTGCCGGCCGCCGCCAGCTGCGCCAGATAATCCGCCCAGAGTTCGTCGTGGCGGATGGCGAGCTGATAGAGGTAATCCCAGGTGAACAAGCCGCTGTCATGGCCGTCGTCGAAGCACAGTTTCAGTGCATAGTTGCCGGCCGGTTCGAGGCGTTGCAGGCCGACGCCGAGCTTGCCGGTTTGCAGAATGGGCTTGCCATGCCCCTGCACCTCGGCTGAGGGCGAGTGCACACGGAGGAACTCGGCGCTGAGGCTGTAGCTCTGCCCGTCGTAATGCAGCTCGAGCAGCTTCGAGGCCTTGTGCAGTTTGATCGAGCTGGGCATGCGCATCGCTGGAGGTCCGCGAAAAGGGTGGATAACCCAGGCATTATCCACCCAGTCCGGTCAGAGGATATAGCGCGACAGGTCTTCGTTCTGCGCCAGCTCGCCGAGGTGGCCGTTGACGTAGTCGGCGTCGATGCGGATCGGTGCGCCGTTCTGCTGGCCGGCCAGGTCGCCGGCGCTGAACGAGACTTCCTCGAGCAGGCGCTCCAGCAGCGTATGCAGGCGCCGGGCGCCGATGTTCTCGGTCTTCTCGTTGACCTGCCAGGCAATCTCGGCGATGCGCTGGATACCGTCGGCGGCGAACTCGATATGCAGGCCTTCGGTCTTCAGCAGCTCGGTGTACTGCTCGGTCAGCGCGGCGTGCGGCTCTGTGAGGATGCGCTCGAAGTCCTGTGGCGACAGCGCCTTGAGCTCGACGCGGATCGGCAGACGACCCTGCAGCTCGGGTACCAGGTCGCTCGGCTTGCTCAGGTGGAAGGCGCCGGAGGCGATGAACAGGATATGGTCGGTCTTGATCATGCCCAGCTTGGTGTTGACCGTGCAGCCTTCGATCAGCGGCAGCAGGTCGCGCTGCACGCCCTCGCGGGACACATCGGCGCCGCCGACATTGCCGCGCTTGGCGACCTTGTCGATCTCGTCGATGAACACGATGCCGTTCTGCTCCACGGCTTCCAGGGCCTTGGCCTTGAGTTCTTCCTCGTTGACCAGGCGCGCGGCCTCTTCGTCGCGCACCAGCTTGAGCGCTTCCTTGACCTTGAGCTTGCGGCTCTTCTTCTTGCCCTTGCCCAGGTTGGAGAACAGGCTCTGCAGCTGGTTGGTCATCTCCTCCATGCCTGGCGGAGTCATGATCTCGATGCCGGCCGGTTGTTCGGCCACTTCGATCTCGATGTCCTTGTCGTCCAGCTGGCCTTCGCGCAGGCGCTTGCGGAACAGCTGGCGGGTGTTGGAGTCGGTGCTTGGCGCCGGCTCGTCATTGAAACCGACCCGTGCCGGTGGCAGCAGGGCGTCGAGGATGCGCTCCTCGGCGGCGTCTTCGGCGCGGGCCTGGACCTTGTGCATTTCCTGTTCGCGCAGCAGCTTGATCGCCGCATCGGCCAGGTCGCGGATGATCGACTCGACGTCGCGGCCGACATAGCCGACCTCGGTGAACTTGGTTGCCTCGACCTTGATGAACGGCGCATTGGCCAGCTTGGCCAGGCGCCGGGCGATCTCGGTCTTGCCGACGCCGGTGGGGCCGATCATCAGGATGTTCTTCGGCGTGACTTCCTGGCGCAGCTCGGCCGGCAGCTGCATGCGCCGCCAGCGGTTGCGCAGGGCAATGGCCACGGCGCGTTTGGCGTCGTCCTGGCCGATGATGTGGCGGTTGAGCTCGGAAACGATCTCGCGGGGCGTCATGGACATGCAGGTTTACTCCAGCGGAAGCCGCACTTATTCAGCGCAGTCTTCTTCCTCGATAGTCAGATTCTGGTTAGTGAAGACACAGATGGAGCCGGCAATGTTCAATGCGGTCTCGGTGATTTCACGTGCGCTGAGGTCGGTCTTCTGCAGCAGAGCCATGGCCGCGGCCTGGGCGAAACCGCCACCGGAGCCCATGGCGATCAGGCCCTGCTCGGGTTCGACTACGTCACCGTTGCCGGTGATGATCAAGGATGCGTCCTTGTTGGCCACCGCCAGCATGGCTTCCAGGCGGCTCAGCGAACGGTCGGTACGCCAGTCCTTGGCCAGCTCGACGGCGGCGCGTACCAGGTGGCCCTGGTGTTTCTCCAGCTGGCCTTCGAAGCGCTCGAACAGGGTGAAGGCGTCGGCGGTGGCACCGGCGAAACCGGCCAGCACCTGACCGTGGTACAGGCGGCGAACCTTCTTGGCGTTGCCTTTCATCACGGTATTGCCGAGCGATACCTGGCCGTCGCCGCCCATGACGACTTTGCCGTTGCGGCGCACTGAAACGATGGTGGTCAAGGGGAGCGTCTCCACACAGCGGGGCGAATTGCCCGGATGGAGACTTAGGTGGGGTGGCCTGCCCGGATTTTCAACCGGGCGGTCACAAATCGGCGATCAGCGTGACTGGCGCTGTTGTAGCAAAAGGTTGCTGTAGCCGCTGGCAGCCAGCTGCTTCTGCGCTGCCGCCAGTGCCTCGCGGCTGGCGTAGGGGCCGACCAGCACGCGGAACCAGGTTTCCTCGCGCACCTTGCCCGACTCCACCTGCACGCTCTGGCCGAGCAGGATCAGCTGGGCGCGCACCTTGTCGGCGTCTTCGCGCTTGCGGAAGGAGCCGGCCTGGAGGAAGAACTGGGTGGTGACCGGCGCCATGGCCACGGTCGGCGCGGGCGGCGGGGTCTGGCCGTTGAGCAGGGCTTCGGCGCGGGCGGCGTCGATCTTCGCCGCCTCTTCCGGAGTCACTGGCTTGGTGGGTGGTGGGGTCGGCTCCTGCGGCAGGGCGTCCGGCGGCACTATGACCTCGGACTCCGGCAGCAGGGTGTAGAAGTCGTACTTGGGCTTGACCGGCTCGGGTGCGGCTTGTGGCGGTTTCGGCGTGCTCGGCTTGTTGCCCTGGCGCTGGGCCTCTTCGGGCTTGTTGCGGCGCACGTCGTCACGGCCCGGTTCGAGGCTGAACAGGAACACCATAAAGCCGCCGATCACCAGGCCGCAGGCCATCCACACCCAACCCGGCACCGGCTTCTTCGGTGGTGCCTGGTAGCGGCTGGCGCCGCGCTTGGGTGCCGGCTTCTTCTTCGCTGCCGCCACTTACATACGCTCCAGGGTGTCCAGGCCGAGCAGCTCCAGGCCCTGCTTGAGGGTGCGGCCGGTCAGGGCGGCCAGGCGCAGGCGGCTGTTGCGCAGCGCTTCGTCCTCGGCGGAGAGGATCGGGCAGTTCTCGTAGAAGCTGGAGAACAGCCCGGCCAGGTCGTACAGGTAGGCGCACAGCAGGTGCGGGGTGCCCTTGTCGGCGACGTTGTTGAGCAACTCGCCGAACTGCGCCAGCTTGCCGGCCAGGGCTTGTTCCTGCTCAGTGCCCAGGCTGATCTGCCCGCCGATTTCCTCGACGTTCTTGCCCAGCTTGCGGAACACGCTGGCCACGCGGGTGTAGGCGTACAGCAGGTAGGGCGCGGTGTTGCCCTCGAAGCTCAGCATCAGTTCGAAGTTGAAGCTGTAGTCGCTGGCGCGGTGTTTGGATAGGTCGGCGTACTTCACTGCGCCGACGCCCACGGCGCGGGCGATCTGGCGCAGCTCGGCGTCGTCCAGCTCGGGGTTCTTGCCCTTGACCAGGTTGTAGGCGCGCTCTTCGGCTTCGTTGATCAGGTCGACCAGCTTTACCGTGCCGCCGTCGCGGGTCTTGAACGGACGGCCATCGGCGCCGTTCATGGTGCCGAAGCCCATGTGCTCGAGCTGCATGCTGGCCGGGACGAAGCCGGCCAGGCGCGCGGCGGCGAAGACCATCTGGAAGTGCAGGGCCTGGCGCTGGTCGACGAAGTACAGGGCGCGGTCGGCCTTGAGCACATTGGCGCGGTAGCGGGTGGCGGCCAGGTCGGTGGTGGCGTACAGGTAGCCGCCGCCGGCCTTCTGCACGATCAGTGGCAGCGGGTTGCCCTCGGCATTCTTGAACTCGTCCATGAACACGCACTGGGCGCCTTCGCTCTCGCTGAGCAGGCCTTTGGCCTTGAGGTCGGCGACCACGTTGGCCAGGTCGTCGTTGTAGGCGCTCTCGCCCTTGACGTCGGCCATGCTCAGCTTGACGCCGAGGCGGTCGTACAGCGCCTGGCAGTGGCTCAGGGAAATATCGTTGAAGCGGTGCCACAGGCGCAGGCACTCGGCGTTGCCGGCCTGCAGCTGGACCACCAGCTGGCGGGCACGGTCGGCGAACTCGGGCGACTCGTCGAAGCGTTTCTTCGCCGCGCGGTAGAAGTTTTCCAGGTCGGCCAGTTCGCTTTCGGCGGCTGCCGGGTTTTCCTGCATATAGGCCAGCAGCATGCCGAACTGGGTGCCCCAGTCGCCGACGTGGTTCTGCCGGATCACTTCGTCGCCGAGGAACTCCAGCACCCGCGCCACGCCGTCGCCGATGATGGTCGAGCGCAGGTGGCCGACGTGCATTTCCTTGGCCAGGTTGGGGGCCGACAGGTCGACCACCACGCGCTGCGCCGGGCCGGCCTTGCGCACGCCGAGCTGGGTGTCGGCCAGCGCCGCTTCCAGGCGCTGGGCCAGGGCGTCGCTGTTCTGGAAGAAGTTGAGGAAGCCGGGGCCGGCGATCTCCACCTTGCTCACCTCAGCATCGGCCGGCAGCGCGGCGACCAGCTTCTCGGCCAGGTCGCGCGGCTTCATGGCCGCCGGCTTGGCCAGCATCAGGGCAATGTTGCTGGCGAAGTCGCCGTTGCTCTTGTCCTTGGTGTTCTCCACCTGGATTACCGGGCTCAGGCCCTCGGGCAGCACGCCCTCGGCGACGAGGCGGGTCAGGGCTTGCTGGATCAGGTGGCGAATGCTGTCTTTCATGGTCTGCTCGGTCGGCCGCGGCTGGTCGAAAACTAGGCATTATCCGCGGCTGGAGGGCATGGCTTCAAGCTTTGACCGTAGCCCGGATGAAATCCGGGAGGTTATTACCCCCGGATTTCATCCGGGCTACGGCCGGTCTGGCCGCTAGAACAGGTCGATCGGGTCGACATCCAGCGACCAGCGCACCGCTCGTCCGCCCGGCATGGCTTCTAGAATCGGCAGCCAGGCGGCGAGTAGCTTGTGCAGCGGCACGCGGCTGCTGGCCTGCAGCAGCAGTTGCGCGCGGTGGCGGCCGGCGCGGCGTTCCATCGGCGCCGGCACCGGGCCGAGCAGCTCGATGGCGGACAGGTGCAGCTCCTGCTGCAGCTGTTCGGCGTAGCTGCAGGCCTCGTCGAGGAAGGACTCGGCCTGGCCCGGCTTGTGCGCCTCGGCGCGCAGTAGGGCGAGGTGGGCGAACGGCGGCAGGCCGGCGCCGCGGCGCTCGCTCAGGGCCTGCTCGGCGAAAGCCGGGTAGCCCTGCTCGGTGAGCTGGACCAGCAACGGGTGATCGGCCAGGTGCGACTGGATGATCACCTTGCCCGGTTCCTCGGCGCGCCCGGCGCGGCCGGCGACCTGGACGATCAGCTGGGCCATGCGCTCGCTGGCGCGAAAGTCGGCGGAATACAGGCCGCCGTCGGCATCGAGGATGGCCACCAGGGTGACCCGCGGAAAGTGGTGACCCTTGGCCAGCATCTGCGTGCCGACCAGGATGCACGGTTCGCCGCGGGTGATGGTGCTGAACAGCTTGTCCATGGTGCCCTTGCGCGCCGTGGTATCACGGTCGATGCGCAGCACCGGGAACTGCGGGAAGAGAATATTCAGGCGTTCCTCGGCGCGCTCGGTGCCAGCGCCGACCGGCCGCAGGTCGACCTTGGCGCAGTCCGGGCATTGCCGCGGCGGGCGCTCGACATGGCCGCAGTGGTGGCAGCGCAGCTCGCCGGAGCGCTGGTGCAGGGTCATTCGCGCGTCGCAGCGCTGGCACTGGCTGATCCAGCCGCAGTCGTGGCAGAGCAGGGTTGGGGCGAAGCCGCGGCGGTTGAGGAACACCAGTACCTGCTGGCCGGCCGCCAGGGTCTGGCCGATGGCCTGCTGCAGCGGGCCGGAAATCCCCGAGTCCAGTGGCAGGCTCTTGATATCCAGGCGCAGGAAGCGCGGTGGCTGGGCGCCGCCGGCGCGCTGGTTGAGCTTGAGCAGGGCGTAGCGGCCGGCGTGGGCGTTGTGCAGGCTTTCCAGCGACGGTGTGGCGGAGCCGAGGACGATCGGCAGGTTTTCCTGGCGGGCGCGCACCAGGGCCAGGTCGCGGGCGTGGTAGCGCAGGCCTTCCTGCTGTTTGTAGGAGGCGTCGTGCTCCTCGTCGATGATGATCAGCCCCGGGTTCTTCAGCGGGGTGAACAGCGCCGAGCGGGTGCCGATGACGATATCGGCGTCGCCGTCGCGCGCGGCCAGCCAGGCATCCAGGCGCTCGCGATCATTGACCCCGGAGTGCAGCAGGGCGATGCGCGCATTGAAGCGGCGGGCGAAGCGCTCCAGGGTCTGCGGGCCCAGGTTGATCTCGGGGATCAGCACCAGCGCCTGCTTGCCGGCCTCCAGGCAGTGACGGATCAGCTGCAGGTAGACCTCGGTCTTGCCGCTGCCGGTGACCCCGTACAGCAGAAAGGCGCCAAAGCTATCCATGCCCGACTGGATGGCGATGAAGGCGGCGCGCTGCTCGGCGTTGAGCGGCAGCTCCGGCTGCGCCAGCCAGGCGCCGTGGCGAACCGGCGGCGCGCTGCGACGCACTTCCACCTGCACCAGTTGTTTCTCCAGCAGCAGGTCGAGGCTGTCCTTGTTCAGTTGCAGCTTGCTCAGCAGGGCATGGGCCACGCCATGCGGGTGCTGGGCCAGGGTGCGCAGGGCTTCGCGCTGGCGCGGCGCGCGGGCCACGCGCGGGTCATCCAGGCTGGCGCCCGGGCTGGCCGACCAGAAGCGTTCCTGGCGCGCCTCGGCCGGCTCGCCCTGGCGCAGCAGCACCGGCAGGGCCCAGCTCAGGGTGTCGCCGAGGCTGTGCTGGTAATACTGGGCGGTCCACAGGCACAGCTTGAACAGCGGCGCCGGCAGCGGCGTGTGGCGGTCGAGCAGTTCCAGGGCCGGCTTGAGCTTGTCCAGGGGCACTTCGCTGTGTTCGACCACCTCGATCAGCACGCCGACCATCTCGCGGCGGCCGAACGGCACGCGCAGGCGCATGCCCGGCTGCAGGGCGCTGCGCGGCACACCGGCGGGCGCGCGGTAGTCGAACAGGCGGCGCAACGGCGAGGGCAGGGCGAGGCGTAGAATGGTGTCGGGCACAGCAGGCTCCCAGTGATCGCGGCGATGCTAGCACGGCCGCACGTCGCCCTGATTGGCCGGCGACTTGCGTGGCTGGCGTGCTCTGGTATGATCCGCGACCTATTTCCGTGCGGTACTTGGCAGCAAGCTGAGTGGCGGCACACTTAAACCGAGGAAAATACGATGAAAGCCGATATCCATCCGCAGTACGAAGAAATGGTTGCAACCTGCAGCTGTGGCAACGTGATCAAGACCCGTTCCACCCTGTGCAAGCCGATGAACCTGGACGTGTGCTCCGAGTGCCACCCGTTCTACACCGGCAAGCAGAAAATGCTGGATACCGGTGGCCGTGTTGACCGCTTCAAGCAGCGTTTCGGCATGTTCGGCGCCAAGTAAGCGTTCGAGCTGCCACGGAAGAC
>JBOFCR010000043.1:0-27039 GCA_051646165.1 Pseudomonas sp.
CACGCGCTGGTCGCGGCGTTGCAGGTGGTAGATGTTGTCGAATACTTCGCCCCACAGGCCATAGCCCTCGGGCGGCGCTTCGTCCGGCTGGCGATTGCGCAGCCAGTGGTGCAGGCGCAGCAGCTGCTTGATATGCCAGGCCAGGTACGCACCGAGGCCGAGCACCAAGGCCCAGGCATACTGGCCGCTGATCAGGCCGAGCACGCCGCAGGTCACCAGAAGCAACAACAGGTGGCGCACTATGGCGCCACGCCAGTTCGAGTTCACCTATCGCGTCCTTACTCTGACTTCGTCGGGCGCAGAACCTGTTTACGATCTGCTGAATTGGAACCAGGCATTCTTGACGCGCTATGGCCGCGAGTCAGGAGATCGTAATAGGTTCTCAGCTTTTGGTGGAAAAACGATAGCCGGTGCCGCGCACCGTCTGCACCAGATTCTCGTAGACCTCGCCGAGCGCCTTGCGCAGGCGGCGGATATGCACGTCGACCGTGCGCTCCTCGACATACACGTTGCCGCCCCACACCTGGTCGAGCAGCTGGCCACGGGTGTAGGCGCGCTCCTGGTGGGTCATGAAGAATTGCAGCAGGCGGTATTCGGTGGGGCCCATCTCGGCCGGCTTGCCGTCGATGGTCACGCGGTGGCTGATCGGGTCGAGCAGCAGGCCGCCGATCTCGATCGGCGATTCGCCGTCGTTCGGCGCGGCGCGGCGCAGCACGGCCTTGAGTCGCGCCACCAGCTCGCGTGGCGAGAACGGCTTGGTGATGTAGTCGTCGGCACCGACTTCCAGGCCCTGGATCTTGTTGTCCTCTTCGCCCTTGGCGGTGAGCATGATGATCGGGATGTCGTCGGTCAGCTCGTCGCGCTTGAGGCGGCGGGCCAGCTCGATGCCGCTGGTGCCGGGCAGCATCCAGTCGAGCAGGATCAGGTCGGGCTTGCGGTCGACGATCATGGCGTGTGCCTGCTGGGTATTTTCCGCCTCCAGGCAGTCGTAGCCAGCCATTTCCAGCGCCACCGCGATCATCTCGCGGATCGGCGCTTCATCGTCAACGATCAGGATGTTCTTGCCAACCATGGGGTCCTGCCTCGGTTTATCTGTCTAGCGCCGCATTAGATAACGGAATTATTGCAGCGATGTGACAAGCCTGCGGCAACCCTAGCGCAGCGCGTAATCCAGCACTATGCCGAGGAAGATCGCCAGGCCGGCCCAGTGGTTGTGCAGGAAGGCGGAGAAGCACGCCTGTGGCGCGCGATTGCGGGTGCTCCAGAACTCCCAGGCGAAGCAGGCGGCGGCGCCGAACAGGCCGAGCAGGAACCAGATGCCCAGGCTCAAGCGCGCGCCAGCCATGGCCAGGCACAGCAGGGCCAGGCCCTGCAGGACGAGGATGATCACCCGGTCGGCATCGCCGAACAGGATGGCGGTGGATTTCACCCCGATCTTCAGGTCGTCCTCGCGGTCGGTCATCGCGTAGTAGGTGTCGTAGGCCACCGTCCACAGCAGGTTGGCGATGTACAGCAGCCAGGCTTCGGGTGGTGGCAGCTTGCCGGTGACCGCGGTGAAGGCCATCGGCATGCCCCAGGAGAAGGCCGCGCCGAGCACCACCTGCGGGTAGAAGGTGAAGCGCTTCATGAAGGGGTAGCAGGCTGCCAGAGCCAGGCCGCCGAACGACAGGAGGATGGTGGTGAGGTTGGTGAACAACACCAGGATGAAACTCAGGCCGACCAGCACGGCGAACAGGGCCAGCGCCTCGCGCACGCTGATCTTGCCGCTGGCCAGCGGGCGCGCCTGGGTGCGCGCGACATGGCCGTCGAAATGGCGGTCGGCGTAGTCGTTGATTACGCAGCCGGCGGCGCGCATCAGCAGCACGCCGACCACGAAGATGAGCAGCAGCCTGGCGTCCGGCACGCCCTTGCTCGCCACCCACAGGGCCCACAGGGTCGGCCACAGCAGCAGGTAGATACCGATCGGCTTGTCCAGGCGCATCAGCTGGATGAAGTCCCAGCTCCGTGGGTGCAGGCGATTCAGCGATTGCAGCAGGGTGGTGTACATCGACGGCTCTCCGGGCGCAGTGCGGCGATTATACGGGCTCGTGGTCGTTTTGTTGGCGCTTCGGCAAGGTAACCCGGACTTCAGTCCGGGAGGGTTGCGGCGCCCCGGACTGAAGTCCGGGCTACCGACCTACGGGGCGGCGTGCGCCCAGAATGCCGGCAGAAACACCTCGGCCACCAGCACGCCAAGGCCGTCGCGCCAGAAGCACGAACGGCGGCCCCACAGGCGCTCCTCGCGCACCGCCGCCGGCAGCCAGGCCGCCGGATAGCGGCAGGTCTGCAGCTCGCCGCGCTGGAAGGCGCGATCACTGAACAGCAGCTCGCCGAGGGAACGACTGCCGAGCTTGCCGAGGTCGAGCCCCGAGCCTTCCAGGGCACTGCGCGCTGCCACGCTGCGGGCAAACACCCAGGGTTGCTCGGCACCGCGCAGGAACACTTCGCGCACCCAGCCCTGGCTGCCGACCGGTACCTGCAGGGCGGCGCACTCGTCGTTGCGCAACACCTGCCAGCCCTGCTGCAACGGCAGCACGCTGAAACGCTGCTGGCTGAGGGCGGTGAGGCGGCGGGTCAGCGATCCCTGGTCGAACAGCCAGTCGCGCAGCAGCGGGGCGGGTGCCGGATGCAATTGGGCGCAGGTGAGCCAGCGAGGCGGGTGGGCGAGTGAGGCGGGGGGCACGGCAACGGCTTCGGCAAGGACGGGAAGGCGCGAGCTTAACATGGCGATTCGGCAACGTAGACCGTCGCTTGGGGCTTGCGTCGCGGCGCGTGGGCCAGTACAAAGCCTGCTGATTTTTTGACCAGGCATCCGCCCGCAGAGGCGGCGCCTGCAGCCCGAACGACGAGGTAGATGCGATGAAGAAGTGGCAATGTGTGGTCTGCGGCCTGATCTATGACGAAAGCCAGGGCTGGCCCGATGACGGCATCGCTGCCGGCACCCGCTGGGAAGACGTGCCGGCCGACTGGCTGTGCCCGGATTGCGGCGTGGGCAAGGCCGACTTCGAGATGATCGAAATCGGCTGATCCCTGGCCCCCAGCGGGGCTGATGGAGCTGAAACGGCGGCCTGTGGGCCGCCGTTTGCTTTTGTGCCGATGACCGCTGGTCAGGATTGCCGGGCGCCTGCAGTGGTCGGTGGCTGACAAAACCGGGGATTTGTCGGGCTTTTGGCGAGAATGGCATGGGTTCTGTCGCAAAAGCCCTGCTGTTGCCCGGCCAAACCGCCCCGGCGGCACTGGCGCGGTGCCGGATGGCGTGCCATTCTCCCCCGGGTCTGCCGCAGCGCAGAGCTGTTGCGGCGCCTTGGGCGCTGTTCCGGACGGACAGCACGGACACAAAAACAACAAACCGTCAAAGAGGCAACTATGCGTAAACCCGAACTCGCCGCGGCTATCGCCGAAAAGGCAGATCTGACCAAAGACCAGGCCAACCGCGTTCTCAACGCCGTTCTGGAAGAAATCACCGGCGCCCTGAACCGCAAGGACAGCGTGACCCTGGTTGGTTTCGGCACCTTCCTGCAACGCCATCGCGGTGCCCGCACCGGGAAAAACCCGCAAACCGGCCAGCCGGTGAAGATCAAAGCCAGCAACACCGTTGCCTTCAAGCCGGGCAAATCGCTGAAAGACGCCGTCAACTGAGGCCGTCTGGTCCGGGGTCGCCAGGCCCCGGACTGCTTCACACTTTAGTGTTTTCCGCGTAATACCTGCTGGATGTAGTCCTTCCCGCAAACCGCTACAATGCGCCGCCGATTTCCCTGACTTCGAGGCTGTGCGCCCCATGAAATTCCGCTTTCTCCTCTGGATGCTGGGCCGCCTGATGGCCAAAGCCAGCCGCACCAACCCTGAGTTCCAGCAACAGCTGAAGGACAAGGACCTGGTTTTCCAGCTGCATACCCTGGATGGCAAGGTGTCCCGCCAGTTCATCATCAAGGACCAGCGCGTTACCAGCCGTGCCGGCAAGGCGGGCGAACCGGCCTTCGCCATCGGCTTCAAGGATGCCGTCTATGGCTTCGCCACCATGCAGGCGAAGAACAAGCAGCTAGCCTTTATGCAGGGCATCCAGAACAAAGACATCCAGATCCAGGGCAACCCGGCGCTGGTGATCTGGTTCCAGGGCCTGCTCAAGTACGTCGTGCCGAAAAAGAAAGGCAAGACCGACCTCAAGAAAGCGGCCTGAGCCGAGCCCTGCCAGCGTTGGCCAGTGCTTCGGGCACTGGCCGGGCTGGACACTCTTTTCGTGGAAGCCGTGGCATGCGCCTGCTGACCCTTATTCCCTTGCTCCTCGCTCTCGGCAGCGCCGCCCAGGCCGCCGAGCCTGTCTCGCCGTTGGCCAAGGTGCTGGAACTGGCTGGTGTGCAGCTGCTCTGCGAGCAGACCGCGCCGCTGCTGCAACGCGGCATGCCGGCCAAGCAGCAGAAACAGCTGGGCCAGGTTTTTGCTGCCGGCCCGCTGTGCGCCGATCTGGCCAAGCAGCTGCAACGCGAGCTGCCCAAGGCCCAGGTCGACGAAGCGCTCAAGCTGCTCAACAGCCCGCTGGCCCAGCATTTCACTGCCGCCGAGCGCGCCGTGGGCCTCGATGGTGGCCTGGCCGCCTACCGTGCCCAGCTGGGCGAGCGGCCGCCGCGCCAGGACCGCCTGCAGCTGGTGCAGCGCCTGGACCAGGCCGCGCATACCACCGAGCTGGCCACCCTGCTGCGCTACGAGGTGGGCAAGACCCAGGCCCTGCTGAGCCTGCGCAGCCGTGGCAAGAACATCGACGAGAAGGCCCTGACCGAGCAGACCGCCGCCCAGGTCGCACCGCTGCGTGCCTCCAGCGCCAGCGGCGTGGAAGCCTTCATGCTCTATGCCTACCGCAGCACCCCCAGTGATCAGCTCGGCGAATACGCCGCGCTCTACGAGCAGGCTTCGCTGCGCGCCGTGCTGGAGGCCAGTACCAAGGCCCTGCCCAAGCTGTTTGCCGATCGCCGCGCCAAGCTGAAGTAAGTTGAAACGTTAGACAACAAGGGGCCGCGAGGCCCTTTGTTTTGCGCGGCGCGCGTAGGTTGGGTTGAGGAGCAACGCGACGAAGCCCAACACATACCGCACGAATTGTTGGGCTTCGCTGCGCTCAACACCAACCTACAAACCTGCAGACAAAAAAAGACCCGCTTGCGCGGGTCTCAAAAAAACGCCTGGCCTGGTGAGCATCAGGCGGATTCTGTGCGGCATCCGGCAGGAGCACGGACACCACGGCAGAGCGGTTACGCCAGTTCGTCGAAGCACTCGGCGACGATGGCAATGCCTTTTTCCAGCTGGGCATCGGGAATGGTGACCGGCATCAGGAAGCGCACCACGTTGTAGTAGGTGCCGCACGACAGCAGGATCAGGCCCTTCTCGCGCGCCTTGGCGACGATCTTGCCGGTCAGCTCGGCAGCCGGTTTGCTGTGGTCGCCGCCTTCGAACAGCTCGATGGCGATCATCGAACCCAGGCCGCGCACGTCACCGATGACCTTGTGCTTGGCCGCGATGTCGCGCAGGCCGGCCTTGAGCTTCTCGCCCAGGGCTTGCGAACGTTGCAGCAGGTTCTCTTCGTCGAACACTTTCAGCACGGCCAGGGCCGCGGCGCAGGCAATCGGGCTACCGGCATAGGTGCCGCCCAGGCCGCCGGGAGCAATGGCGTCCATGATTTCGGCCTTGCCGCACACGCCGGAGATCGGGAAACCGCCGCCGACCGATTTGGCGAAGGTGGTCAGGTCCGGCACTACGCCCAGTTGCTCGGTGGCGAAGAAGGTGCCGGTACGGCCGGCGCCGGTTTGTACTTCGTCGGCGATCAGCAGGATGCCGTGCTGGTCGCACAGGGCGCGCAGGCGCTGCATGAACGGCTTGGAGTTGACGTAGAAGCCGCCTTCGCCCTGCACCGGCTCGATAATGATGGCGGCGATGTCCTGCGGCTGCGCGTCGTTCTTGAAGATGCGCTCGATGCTGGCGATCGACTCGTCTTCGCTGACGCCGTGGATTTCGCACGGGGCAACGGCGCGGTACACGCCAGCAGGCATCAGGCCCATGCCGGCGGAGTACGGCACCACTTTACCGGTCAGGCTCAGGGTCATCATGGTGCGGCCGTGGTAGGCGCCGGTGAAGGCGATCACGCCGGCGCGGCCGGTGGCGGCACGGGCGATCTTCACGGCGTTCTCGACGGCTTCGGAGCCGGAGGTGACCAGCAGGGTCTTCTTGGCGAAGTCACCCGGTACGCGCTTGGCGATTTCTTCGCAGAGCTCGATGTAGGGCTCGTAGGCCAGCACCTGGAAGCAGGTGTGCGACAGCTTGGTCAGCTGCTCTTGCACGGCGGCAACCACTTTCGGGTGCAGGTGACCGGTGTTGAGTACCGCGATACCGCCGGCGAAGTCGATGAACTCGCGGCCTTCGACGTCCCACACGGTGGCGTTCTCGGCGCGCTCGGCGACGATCGGGTGGATCTGACCTACGCCACGCGGAACAGCGGCGGCACGGCGTTGCAGGATGGATTCGTTGGTTTTGCTCATGTTTTCCTCATCGACCGCTTCGGTTGCGCGGCTTTGTCCAAGGATGATGACGACGGTGGGAAACGCGGCAGCTAACGATGATCGAACTGCCAGGTTCCTGCCGATGCGTCTGCAGGGTTCGCCGGTGCCACCACCGGAAACGCCGACGCCGGCTGACTCAGCTCTTGCCTGTCACCCGACACCCACGGAAATTCAAAACTATACAAAACGGCTTCGGGGCTCTGCGCGGGCTTCTGGCCCGGCACAGGCCCTGAGCTGGAGTTAGATACCGCCGAGGCAGAGGTACTTGATCTCCAGATAATCTTCGATGCCGTACTTGGAACCTTCACGGCCCAGGCCCGAGGCCTTCATGCCGCCGAACGGCGCCACTTCGTTGGAGATTAGCCCGGTGTTGATGCCGACCATGCCGTATTCCAGGGCCTCGGCCACGCGGAACACGCGACCCAGGTCGCGGGCATAGAAGTAGGAGGCCAGGCCGAACTCGGTGTCGTTGGACATGGCGATCACATCGGCCTCGTCCTTGAAGCGGAACACCGGGGCCAGCGGGCCGAAGGTTTCTTCCTTGGCCACGGCGGCGTTGTTCGGCACGTTGATCAGGATGGTCGGCTCGAAGAAGCTGCCGCCCAGAGCGTGCGGCTTGCCGCCGAGCAGCAGCGAGGCGCCCTTGCCGACGGCGTCTTCGATGTGTTCCTGGACCTTGGCCACGGCCTTGTTGTCGATCAGCGGGCCGGTGGTGGTACCGGCTTCCAGGCCGTTGCCGATGTTCAGCTTGGCCACGGCGGCCTTCAGCTTGTCGACGAAGGCGTCGTACACGCCGTCCTGTACGTACAGGCGGTTGGCGCACACGCAGGTCTGGCCGTTGTTGCGGAACTTGGAGATCAGCGCGCCATCGACGGCGGCATCCAGGTCGGCGTCGTCGAAGACGATGAACGGCGCATTGCCGCCCAGCTCCAGGGAGACTTTCTTGATGTCCTTGGCGCACTCGGCCATCAGCTGGCGACCGATTTCGGTGGAGCCGGTGAAGCTCAGCTTGCGCACGATCGGGTTGCTGGTCAGCTCGGAGCCGATGTCGCCGGCGCTGCCGGTGACCACGCTGAACACGCCAGCCGGGATGCCGGCGCGGTGCGCCAGTTCGGCCAGGGCCAGGGCGGAGTAAGGGGTCTGCGAGGCGGGCTTGAGCACCATGGTGCAACCGGCGGCCAGGGCCGGGCCGGCTTTACGGGTGATCATCGCTGCCGGGAAGTTCCACGGGGTGATGGCCGCGGTCACGCCGATCGGCTGCTTGATCACGATCAGGCGCTTGTCCGGCTGGTGGCCCGGGATCACGTCGCCATACACGCGCTTGGCTTCTTCGGCGAACCACTCGAGGAAGGAGGCGGCGTAGGCGATTTCGCCCTTGGCTTCGGCCAGCGGCTTGCCTTGCTCTAGGGTCATCAGGCGACCGAGGTCGTCCTGGTGTTCGATCATCAGTTCGAACCAGCGGCGCAGCTTGCCGGCACGTTCCTTGGCGGTCAGCGCGCGCCAGGCCGGCAGGGCCTTGTCGGCGGCTTCGATGGCGCGGCGGGTTTCGGCGGCACCCATCTTCGGCACGCTGCCGAGGATTTCACCAGTGGCCGGGTTGTTGACCTTGATGGTCTGGCCGCTATCGGCGTCCAGCCAGGTGCCGTTGACATAGGCTTGCTGGCGGAACAGCTGGGCGTCTTTCAGTTGCATATTGTTCTCCTGGTGCACGGCGCCGACGGGGCAGGCATTCAAGCAAAAGGCGGGCAGCCGAATACCGCTGCCCAGCGTTTGAAATGTCAAACGAATGCTAGGGCCAGCTCCGGTAAAGGGCAATAGCTATGTTCGATAAAAACCACAAAATAACGAAAATTGATGGAGAGCCATCGGCAGGCAGTGTTTTCCGTTCTAACCAGCTGCCGATCAGAGGGCCGCTGGTTTGCGCGACGGCAGGATTGCTCGGGAAGGAGTGTGCGAGCGTTCGATATTTAGAACGATTGTGCGAGGAAGGTCTGTAGCGCCGTTTGCTCTGCGCTACAGGCTTTCACGCGCCGCCCAGGCTCTCGCGGTACTGGCTCGGGCTCTGCCCGCTCCAGCGCTTGAAGGCGCGGCTGAAGCTGCTGCTGTCGGCGAAGCCGAGCAGGTAGGCGACTTCGCTGATCGAGCAGTCCGGCGCGCGCAGATGGCGCACGGCGAGGGCGTGGCGGGTGTCGGCGAGCACTTGTTCGTAGCTGCTGCCTTCGTCGCTGAGGTGGCGCTGCAGGCTGCGCAGGCTCAGATGCAGGCCGTGGGCCAGGGCTTCGGCCGAAGGTTCGCCATTGGGCAGACGCTGCTCGATGGCCTGGCGCAGGCGGCGGCTCCAGGTTTCCGGCTGCAGGGCTTCGAGGCGTTGGCGCAGCACCGCTTCGTTGTGCGCGGCCAGCTCGGGGTTGCCGTCTTCCAGCGGCTGGTCGAAGTCGGCGCGGGCGAAGCACAGCATGTCCTCGGCGGCGGCGAAATGTATGGGCGCGCGGAACACTTCCTGCCAGGGGCGCGGGTCAGCCGGCTGCGGGCGGCGCAGGTGCACGGCCAGCGGCGCGTAGTCGCGACCCAGGCGGTTGCGGCAGGTGCGCACGTAGATCGCGGCGAAGGCGTCGATAGCCTCGGGCGCCGGCGCCGGGGCGCCCGGTGGCAGGCGCAGGTGCAGCTCGCATACCTCGCCCACTTCGCGCAGCTCCAGCTCCAGGGCATCGCTGACCACCTGGTGGTAGCGCACGATGCGCTCGAAGATTTCGCGCAGGCTGCCGCTGGCGACCAGGGCCAGGCCGAGGGCGTGGAAAGTGGTCGGCGCGACATGCCGCGAGGTGTTCAGGCCCAGCGCCGGATCGCCGCTGGCGGCCACCGCCAGTTGCCATAGGCGAGTGGTGGCTGATAGCGGGTAACGCGCGTTGGGGTCGTCGATCCGGGCCGGATCGAGGCCTGCTTGCTGGCACAGCGCGGTGCTGTCCAGGCCGAGCGAGTCGAGCTGGCGGCGCAGGGCGCGAGTCCAGCTGGCCAGGGTGGAGGCTTCAGTCATGCAGGTTGGCATTCTCGGTCAACAGGTTGGCGTTGTCGGTCAGGCAGCGGGCGCGTCGGGCGCGCACAGTAGCCTGGCCTGATTACTACAACAGTCCGCAGCGCCCCGCATGGCGCCATGCAATGGACCAAGAGGATGCGTGCATGACCCCGACTCCTGCAACCCATGCCCTGCACAATGACCAGCAGCGCTCCGCCCACATTCGTACTGTGGTGATGGCGCGCGGCGAGGAACTGCGCCAGCGCTACCCGCTTCTGCGCCACCAGGACGCCCTCGGTGCCGGCATCCTGGCCTTCGCCCTGGCCGGCATGTTCGGCTCGGCCTGGCTCTACCTGGATGGCGCCATCGCCTGGTGGGCGTGCCTGCTGGCCAACGCCTTCTTCGCCTCGCTGACCCACGAGCTGGAGCACGACCTGATCCACTCCATGTACTTCCGCAAGCAGCGTGTGCCGCACAACCTGATGATGGCGCTGGTGTGGCTGGCGCGGCCGAGCACGATCAACCCGTGGATCCGCCGTCACCTGCACCTCAACCACCACAAGGTGTCCGGCAGCGAGACCGATATCGAAGAACGCGCCATTACCAACGGCGAACCCTGGGGTATCGCCCGCCTGCTGATGGTCGGCGACAACGTGATGTCCTCGCTGATCCGCCTGCTGCGCGCCAAGACCTGGGCGCACCGCAAGATGATCGCTACCCGCACGCTGCTGGGTTACGCGCCGCTGGGCCTGCTCAACTGGAGCACCTGGTATGTGTTCGTCGGCTTCCACCTGATCGACTTCGCCGCCAGTGCAGCCGGCGCGCCGATCGCCTGGTCGGCCACCACCCTGAGCGTGATGCATGGCGTGACCATCGCCGTGGTGGTGCTGGTCGGGCCCAACGTGTTGCGCACCTTCTGCCTGCACTTCATCAGCTCGAACATGCACTACTACGGCGACATCGAGGCCGGCAACGTGGTGCAGCAGACCCAGGTGCTCAACCCCTGGTGGCTGTGGCCGCTGCAGGCGTTCTGCTTCAACTTCGGCAGCACCCACGGCATCCACCACTTCGTGGTCAAGGAGCCCTTCTATATCCGCCAGCTGACCGCGCCGGTGGCGCACCAGGTGATGCGCGAAGCCGGGGTGCGCTTCAACGACTTTGGCACCTTTGCCCGCGCCAACCGCTGGCAACCGCTGAACAAGCCGGCCGCCGCGCCCGCACAGACTGCCTGACCCCTTACCCCCGGCCCCTCTCCCAATGGGAGAGGGGAGCCGCATTGCTTGAAGACCCTATGAATATCCTGATCGTCCACGCCCATCCCGAGCCGCAGTCCTTCTGCAGCGCGATGAAAGACCTCGCCGTAGCCACCCTGCTGCAGGCCGGCCACGCGGTGCAGGTCTCCGACCTCTATGCGATGAACTGGAACCCGGTGGCCAGCGCCGCCGACTTCCAGCAGCGCAGCAACCCGGATTACCTGGTGTACGCCCTCGAACAGCGCCACGCCCATGGCCAACAGGCGCTGGCCGCCGATATCGCCGGCGAGCTGGACAAGCTGCTGTGGGCCGACCTGGTGATCCTCAACTTTCCACTGTTCTGGTGCTCGGTACCGGCCATTCTCAAGGGCTGGATCGACCGCGTGCTGGTCTCCGGCGTGTGCTATGGCGGCCTGCGCTTCTACGACCGTGGCGGCCTGGCTGGCAAACGCGCGCTGCTCAGCTTCACCCTCGGCGGCCAGGCGCACATGTTCGAAGGCGAAGAGTCCGTGCATGGTGACTGGGAGCCCATGCTGCGCCCGTTGCAGCGCGGCACGCTGGCCTACGCCGGGTTCAGCGTGCTGCCACCGTTCGCCGCCTACCACGTGCCCTATATCAGCCAGCAGGCGCGCGAGGAGATCCTCGAACAGTACGCTGACTACCTGGCGCAACTGGACAGCATCGAGCCACAGCGTTTCCCCGCGCTGGCCGACTTCGACCGCCATCTGCATCCCCTGCGTCGCGAGGTGTCGGCATGAAGCGCTGGATCTGCGTGATCTACGACGAGGCGGCTGGCTGGCCGGGTGACGGCATTCCCGCCGGCACGCCCTGGGCCGAGGTACCGGACGACTGGCTGTGCCCGGATTGCGGGGTGAGCAAGGTCGATTTCGACATGCAGGAACTCTGAGAGCCTGTCCACGATCCCCTGGCCGTCGGCCATGCTGCGTTGAAAGCAGTCTCGGATGCTCATTTACCGCTCGTAAACTGCGCGTCCTCGACTGCTTGATTCGCTGGCGCTCACCCTTCGGGCCAGCCTAGGGCTGTTACTCCCGTTGGTCGTTGCGCCTTGCCTGACCTTAGTCCAAAAGATCGTGAACTGGCTCTGCGCAAAAGCCCCGACGGCCCGCATGGACGCCCGCGTGGCGGATGCGTATGATTGCGCCCCGCAACGCACCAGTAGCTCAGCTGGATAGAGTACTGCCCTCCGAAGGCAGGGGTCGTGGGTTCGAATCCCGCCTGGTGCGCCACATACGGAAAAGCCCCTGGTTTGCGCCAGGGGCTTTTTTTCTGCCTGTGATTCCTGCGTCTAATCCCGGAAGGTCAGCCAGCGCGGCATGATCCAGTGATAGTGGATGGCCAGGCCGCGCAGGGTCATGGTGAAGGCGATGGCGCACAGGCTGACCCAGTGCGACGGGCCCTGGAGCGCCAGCAGCAGGGTATAGAGCATGCCGCCGGCAATGATGGTGGTGGCGTAGATCTCGCGGCTGGTCAGCAGGTTCTCTCGCTGCGCCAGCACATCGCGCACCAGGCCGCCGCCAATCCCGGTAATGGTGGCCATGACGATCGCCACGGGCGCGGCGAAGCCATAAGCCATGGCTTTATCGATCGATTGCACGCCGAACAGGGCGATGCCGAAGGCATCCAGGTAGAGGATCGCCGCCCAGACGATGTCGTCGCGCAGGTTGCGCGCACTGGCGAAGGCAAACAGCGAAGCGGCGCTGGCGACCCACACATAGTTGAAGTCGACCATCCAGAAGATCGGTGCGCCGAGCAGCAGGTCGCGCAGGGTGCCGCCGCCGACTGCGGTGATCACCCCCATGAACAGCAGGGCGACGATGTCCATGCCGCGCCGTCCGGCGGCCAGTACGCCGGCCATGGCGAAAGCGGCGATGGCGGTCATGCCGATCCAGTAGTTGAGCATCAGGTGTCCTGAATGAAAGGTGGCTAGGGGGTGGTCGCCTGCAAAGATGGCGCATTTCTCTGAGTATCTACAGGCCTGGTGGGGCACAGTTTTTTGCAGCATCGGCCTGGGTCACGGCTTCCTTGGCACCTGTTTGCGTTTTTTTCTGGCCATTTCGCTACAGCTTCACGCGGGTGGCGCTTTCCAGGTGCGTTGTGCATATCCAGAGCCTTCAACGAACATTCTGCTGCGCATCGAGATCGTTCGTGTAGGGCGGGTGCTGGCTTATGGAACCCATAGCTGGGTTAGCCGCACCGGGCCCGTAGGCTGGCGGGGCATTGTTTCGTCATGGGTAATAAACAATCACCAAAGCGCCTGCTTATCCGCGCTGCCGTGTCTCTCTAGAATCGCCTCGCGCCCGGCGTTCGCCGGCGTCTCCCGGTTGCACCGCACGACCACCCCAGCAGGATCATCCACAGTGTCGCGTCACCTCATGAAAGGACTGGCGTTCGCCGGCTCCTTCGCCCTGTTTTCCGCCATCGCCGGCTGCATCAGCAGCGACGGTATCGCTCCCCAGGAGCACCAGTTCGACGCCGGGCAACTGGCCACCGATGCGGCCATCCAGCACGCCAACCGCGATGCGCGCTGGCCGGCGGAGCAGTGGTGGCAGGTCTACCGCGACCCGCAATTGGACGCCTGGGTGCAGAGCGCGCTGGATGGCAGCCCGAGCCTGGCCCAGGCCGAGGCGCGGGTGCGCATGGCAATGTCGATGGCCGGGGTTGCCGAGTCCGCCGAGGCGCCGCAGGTGGGCGCGGACGTGTCGCTGAATCGCCATCGCTGGCCGGACGACTATTTCTACGGCCCCGGCGAGCTGGCCAAGACCACTACCTGGAACAACAACGCGGCCATCGGCTTCACCTACGCCCTGGATTTCTGGGGGCGCGAGAGCAGCACCAGCGAGCGCTACCAGAACCTCGCCTACATGAGCGCGGCGCAGGCGCGCATGGCCCAGCTGGAGCTGGAGAGCAACATCGTGCGCGCCTATATCCAGTTCTCCCTGCAGTACGCCGAGCTGGATATCGGCCAGGCCCTGCTGCGCCAGCAGGAGCAGATCCTGGCCCTGGCCCAGCGCCGCCTGGCCGGCGGCATCGGCACCCACTTCGAGGTCAGCCAGGCGCAAGTGCCGCTGCCCGAAACGCGGCGCAAGATCGAGGCGCTCGACGAGGCCATTGCCCTCAGCCGTAACCAGCTGGCCGCGCTGGCCGGCAAGGGCCCGGGCGCCGGCGCCAGCCTGCAGCGCCCGCACCTGAGCCTGGCGGCGCAGCCGGGCCTGCCCAGCCAGCTGCCGCTGGAGCTGGTCGGGCATCGCCCGGACGTGGTCGCCAGCCGCTGGAATGTCGCCGCCCAGGCCAAGGGCGTGGACGCCGCGCGTGCCGATTTCTACCCCAACGTCGACCTGGTCGCCAGCCTCGGTTACAGCGCGGTGGGCGGCGGCATGCTGGAATTTTTGACCGGGCAGAAATCCAGCTGGGGCATAGGCCCGGCGGTGTCCCTGCCGATCTACGATGGCGGCCGCCGCCGTGCCCAGCTGGGTGAGGCCTCGGCCGGCTATGACCTGGCCGTGGCGCAGTACAACCAGACCCTGGTCGGCGCGCTGAAGGGTATTTCCGACCAGCTGATCCGCATCCACTCGATGGCCCTGCAGCAGGACTTCGCCGGCCAGGCTGTGGCTGCCGCGCAGAAGACCTACGACATCGCCACCCAGGCCTACCGTGGTGGCCTGACCGACTACCTCAACGTGCTCAATGCACAGTCGCGCCTGTTCGAGCAGCAACTGGTCGAACAGCAGGTGCACGCCGCCCGGCTCAGTGCCCATGCCGGCCTGGTGGTGGCCCTCGGCGGCGGCCTGCTCGAAGCTCAGGACACGCCGAAGGCGGCGCAGCTGCTGCCGGAAAGTGTGACCGTACAGCCGGTGGCGCGCTGAGATGGCCAGCGTGCTGTTGCCCACTGGCAATGACCTGCGCCGCGCGCTGTACGAATGGGCGCGCAGCGACGGGGTGACTTGGGTGTACATCGCCAAGGTGCTGCTGGCCGCGCTGCTGACCCTGTGGCTGGCCCTGCGCCTGGAGTTGCCGCAGCCGGGCACGGCGACCATCACCGTGTTCATCGTCATGCAGCCGCAGAGCGGCCAGGTGTTCGCCAAGAGCTTCTACCGCCTGATCGGCAGCGTCATCGGCCTGTGCGTGATGGTCGCGCTGATCGCCCTGTTCGCCCAGGAGCGGGTGCTGTTCCTGCTCGCCGCCGCGCTGTGGATCGGCCTGTGCACCGCCGGTGCCGCGCGCTACCGCGACTTCCGCTCCTACGCCTGCATGCTCGCCGGTTACACCGCCACACTGATCGGCCTGCCGGCCACCCTGCAGCCGGACGTGGCCTTCATGCAGGCGGTCTGGCGCCTGCTGGAGATCAGCCTGGGGATCTTCTGCGCCGGCGTGGTCAGCGCGGCGATCCTGCCGCAGACCTCCACGGCGGCCATGCGCAATGCCCTGTACCAGCGCTTCGGCGCCTTCGCCGGGTTCGCCCTCGGCCACCTCGGTGGTGGCCAGCGCCAGGCGTTCGAGCAGGCCAACGTGGCCTTCGCCGCCCAGGCCGTGGGCCTGGAAGCGCTGCGCAGCGCGACCACCTTCGAGGACCCGCACATGCGCCTGCGCAGTCGGCGCATGGCCCGCCTGAACAGCGAGTTCATGGTCCTCACCACCCGCTACCACGCCCTCCACCAGTTGCTCGAACGCCTGCGCAGCCAGGGCGCGAGCGCGGTGCTGGCGGCTCTCGAGCCTTGCCTGGAGGAAGTCCGCCAGGTGCTCGAGCCCTGGCGCGAGCGCGCCCTGACCGACCGCGATGCACTGGCCCTGGCGATCCAGCTCGACGCCCACCGCCTGCGCCTGATGCAATGTATCCGCAGCGCGCGGGTGGCCCTGCGCGTCGAACCGGCCGAGCGGCTGGACTTCAACACCGCCGCCGAGCTGCTCTATCGCTTCGCCGACGACCTGCACAACTACGCCCAGACCCACGCCTCGTTGGCCGCACACAAACATGCGCGCGAGCAGGGCGAGCACCGCTTCTCGCCCAAGGCCAATGCCGTCGGCGCGCTGGTGGTAGGTGTACGCACGGCGCTTCTGGTGCTGCTGCTCGGCGCGTTCTGGATCGCCACTGCCTGGCCCAGCGGCAGCAGCTTCGTGCTCACCGCAGCGGCGGTCTCGGTGCTGGTATCGGCGGCGCCCGATCCGGCCCGGCTGGCCTTGCAGATGGCCTTCGGCACCCTGATCGCGGCGGTGTGCGGCTTCAGCGTGACCTTCTTCGTGTTCCCCCACCTGGATGGCTTCCCGCTGCTCTGCACGGCCCTGGCGCCGGTGTTCGCCCTCGGCGCCTTCCTTTCGATCAAGCCGCAGTGGGCCGGCTGCGGCCTGGGTTTGCTGGTGTTCTTCTGCGTCGGTGCGATCCCGCAGAACCTCACCGTCTACGACCCGGCGCACATGCTCAACGCCTACATCGCCCTGCTGCTGGCGCAGCTGCTGGCCGCCGCCTTTGCCGCCGTGCTGCTGCCGCCGACCAGCGCCTGGATGTGGCGGCGCCTGGAAAACGATCTGCGCCTGCGCGTGGTGCAGGCCGTCAGCGCGCCGCTGGATGGCCTGGTGGCGTCGTTCGAGAGCGGCACCCGCGACCTGCTCAATCAGGGCTACGGCCTGGCCACGCGCAACCCGCAGGTACAGCGCCGGCTGCTGCGCTGGACCTTCCTGGTGCTGGAGGTCGGCCATGCGCTGATCGAGCTGCGCCGCGAGCAGGAGGCCCTGCCGGATGAACCCTGCTATGGCCCCGGGATGCCCTGGCGTCTGGCCATCCGTGCCCTCGGTCGGGCGCTGATCCGCCTGTTCGTGCAGCCCGGCGCGGGCAACCGCGAGCGCGCGGTGGCCGCAGTCGAGCAGGCCATCGCGGTGACCAGGGCCAGCGCCGAGCCGCGCGCGCCGGACTTCGAGAGTTCGCCGCTGCGCCGCGTGCTCAGCTACCTGCACTTTATCCGCAGCTCCCTGCTCGACCCGCAGTCGCCGCTGTGCGACGCCGAGCCCGACACAGGAACCACCGACCATGCTGCCTGACAGCCTGCCCCGTGAAGTGGCCTTCCACGGCCTCTACATGCCGACCCTGACCCTGCTGTTCGTGGTCGCCATGGCGCTCTGCTGGGGCCTCGACCGGCTGCTGGCGAGCAGCGGCCTGTACCGCTTTACCTGGCACCCGGCGCTGTTTCGCCTGAGCCTGTTCGCCTGCCTCTTCGGTGGCCTGGCGCTGACCATCTACCGCTAACCACGAGCCGATCATGACCCTCAAATCCGTCTTCAGCCTGCTGGCGACCCTGCTTATCCTGGCCGTGGCTCTGCTGATCGGGCGCACCCTGTGGGTGAACTACATGGACACCCCCTGGACCCGCGACGGCCGCGTGCGCGCCGACATCATCAACGTCGCCGCCGATGTTTCCGGGGTGGTGGTCGACGTGCCGGTGCACGACAACCAGCAGGTCAAGCGCGGCGACCTGTTGCTGCAGATCGACCCCGAGCACTACCAGCTCGCCGTGCGCCAGGCCGAGGCGCTGGTGGCGTCGCGCCAGGCGACCCTGGCTATGCGTCAGCAGAACGCCAAACGCCGCGCGGCAATGGACGAGCAGGTGGTGTCGCGCGAGAGCTTGGATGACGCCAGCAACCTGGCCCTGGCCGCTGCCGCCGATGTCCAGCAGGCGCTGGCCGCGCTGGCTGCCGCCCAGCTCAACCTGGCGCGCACCCAGGTGCGCGCCTCGGTGGACGGCTACGTGACCAACCTCAATGTGCACCGCGGCGACTACGCGCGGGTCGGCGAGGCCAAGCTGGCGCTGGTCGATCGCGACTCCTACTGGGTCTACGGCTACTTCGAGGAAACCAAGCTGCCGCACATCCGCGTCGATGACCCGGTGGAGCTGCAGCTGATGAGCGGCGAGCGCCTGCGCGGGCATGTCGAGAGCATCGCCCGGGCTATCTACGACCGCGACAACCCGGATAGCCGCGAGCTGGTGGCCGACGTCAACCCGACCTTCAACTGGGTGCGCCTGGCCCAGCGCGTGCCGGTGCGCATCCATATCGATGAAATACCGGATGGTGTGCTGCTGGCCGCTGGCATCACTGCCACGGTGATCGTTCAGCCGGCGCAGCAGGCCGCCGCGCACTAGGCCGGGGCCTGGCTGTAGCGGTCAGACCGGGTGCAGGCCGAGCTGGCGGATGCGTTCCTGGTTGGCACGCCACCAGGGCAGCAGCGCGTCGCCCGGCATTGGCTTGGCGAGGAAATAGCCCTGCGCCTCGCCGCAGCCGAGGCTGCGTAGCAGCTGCCAGTCCTCGCGGGTTTCCACGCCTTCGGCAACTACCCGCAGGCTGAGCTTGCGGGCGATATCCAGGGCACTTTCCAGGAGGACGCGCAGGTGCAGGTTCTGGCTGGCGCCATTGACGAAGGCGCGGTCCACCTTGAGCTCCGAGCAGGGCACCCGTGACAGCTGCAGCATGCAGGAGAAACCGGTGCCGTAGTCGTCCACCGACAGGCCGAAGCCTTTCAGGCGCAGGCGTGCCAGGGTGCCGAGGGTAGTGCTGAGGTCGGTCATGATTGCGCTTTCGGTGATCTCCAGGATCACGCAGCGCGGCTCGATGCCGCTGGCCGCAACGCGGTCGATGATCGCATCGGCCAGCTGCGAGTCGGCCAGGGAGCGCGCCGAGACGTTGATCGAGAAGCTCAGCGGCAGGTCGCTGGCTTGCCATTTCTGGCAGTACTTCAAACCCATGTCGAGCATCTGCAGGGTCACCGCGGAGATGTACTGGCTGCCTTCGACCAGCTCGATGAAGCTGGCCGGGGCGAGCAAGCCGTGCGCCGGGTGTTGCCAGCGGATCAGTGCCTCGACGCCCTTGAGTACGCCGTCGGCCAGCGCCACCTTGGGCTGGAAGTAGGCAACGAATTCGCCGTTGAGCAGCGCCCGGGCCACGTCCTGTTCTTCCAGATGCGGGCCTTGTGGCTGCGCCTCATCGCTTTCCGCGCGCAGCTGCACGGCGGAGAAACGGCTCAGGCTGCTCATCAGCTGTTCGCGCAGCAATGGCTTCTGCAGCACGCCAAGCAGGCGCAGGCCGAGGCTCTTGCCCATGCTCTCGACCACGTTGAGCAGCACGCTTTCGCGCGCACTGGCGACTATCACCGCCGGATCCAGGCCCAGGCGAGCCAGTTCGTGCAGCACCTGCACGCCGTCCATGCCGGGCATTTCCAGGTCGAGGACGATGGCCTCGATCTGCGGGTTGGTCTTCAGCTGGGCAATCGCATCGAAACCGTCCACGGCCTGTAGCACGTTGTCGATACCCATGTCGCTGCACAGCTCGGCCATGAACTGGCGTTGCACTTCACTGTCATCGACCACCAGCAGATGCTGGGGCAGTCTGTTCGGAATCATCTCGCTCCCTTTTAGCGCCAGCTCATTACTACCCTGGGAATGTCATCGAGCCCGATTATCTGATCCACGCCGCCCAACTTGATGGCCTCTTTGGGCATACCGAATACCACGCAGCTCTCCTCGTCCTGGGCGCAGGTATGGGCGCCGGCCTCGTGCAGCTCCTTGAGGCCCCGCGCACCGTCATCGCCCATGCCGGTCATGATCACCGCCAACGCATTGCGTCCAGCCTGCACTGCGGCCGAACGGAACAGCACATCTACCGACGGCCGGTGGCGGCTGACCAGCGGACCGTCCTTCACTTCCACGAAATACTGCCCGCCGCTGCGTCTGATCAGCATATGCCGGCCGCCCGGCGCGATCAGCGCGCGGCCCGGTAGCATGCGGTCGCCGTCCTGGGCTTCGAGCACTTCGATGGCGCACAGCGAGTCGAGGCGCTCGGCGAAACTGCGGGTGAATTTCTCCGGCATGTGCTGGACGATGGCGATGGCCGGCGCCGTAACCGGCAGTTCGACCAGCACCTGTTCCAGCGCCTGGGTACCCCCGGTGGAGGTGCCCAGCAGCACTATCTTCTCGGTGGTGCGCTGGTTGAGCAGGCCGCTGCTGGGCAGTTCGACCAGGGCCTCGGCCCCCAGCTTCTCGGTTCTCTTCAGCGTAGCCGGTATGCTCGCTTTGACCCGCGCCTTGGCCGCGGTGCGGATGGCGGCGAGCATGTCCTGGGCGCTGTCCTGGACGAACTCGCGCAGGCCCATGGTCGGTTTGGTGATCACCTCGACCGCGCCGGCGGCGAGGGCCTGCAGGGTAATGTCGGCGCCTTTCTCGGTCAGCGTCGAGCAGATCACCACCGGCGTCGGCCGGGTCGACATGATCTGGCGCAGGAAGGTGATGCCGTCCATGCGCGGCATTTCCACGTCGAGCAGGATCACGTCGGGCCAGACTTTCTGCATCTTCTGCATGGCCAGCAGCGGGTCCATGGCCGCGCCGACCACTTCGATGTCCTTATGCGGTGCCAGCAGTTGCTGCATCACCTCGCGCATCACCGCCGAGTCGTCGACGATCATTACCTTGATGCTCATCGTTCCAGCTCCTTGACCGCTTTGACTGGCAGGGCGCCGCCATGGCGCACCCAGACTTCGCCGGTGTTCAGGTCGAAGCGCAGATAGCGCGAGCCCACGCCGCCGAGGTCGCGGCCGACCACGGCGACGCCGCTGCTCTCGAGCATGTGCTCGACCCACTCGATGTTTTGTCCGCCGATATCGCTGGTGGTCTGCGCGCCCCGGCTGTTCAGGCTGCGCGCGCCGCCGAACAGGCGCGCCTCGGCGTCCATCAGTTTCAGTGCATGGGCACGGGCCTGCTGCTTGAGCCAGATCCAGGCTTCGCCGCCGTAGCGGCCGTCGAGGTTGCGCGCATGCTCGCTGACCTGGCGTTTGCCCGGCAGTTGGAAGTGGCACATGCCGCCTTTGCGCACGCGGGGGAACCACAGGACGATGGCCACGCAGGGCCCGAGCAGGGTCTCCACACGGACGTCGCCGCTGCCAAAGTACAGGCCGCCCGGGTTGAGAAAGCGTTTGCTGCTCATCAGGCGACCTTGCGGTAGATCGACGAGGTCACCAGCTCCAGCGGCAGGCGGGTATCGTGCAGTGCCTCGGAGTGACCGACCATCAGCCAGCCACCGGGTTTGAGGCGGTCGACCACGTTTTTCAGCACCAGTTGCTTGGTTGGCTGGTCGAAATAGATCAGCACGTTGCGCAGCAGCACCAGGTCGAACTGGCCCAGTTCGGCGGCGGGCTTGGTCAGGTTGCCGGGGCGGTACTCGACCCGCTCGCGCAGGGCCTTTTCCACCAGGAAGTAGCCTTCGTAGCGGTCGTGTCCGCGCAGGCAGTAGCGCTTCAGGTGCTGCTGGGGAATCCGCTCGCCACGCGCCATCACATACAGGCCGCGCCGGGCGCTGCTCAGTACCTGCTGGCTGATGTCAGTGCCGACGATGCTCCAGGGCCGCTGCCGGCCGCTGTCGAGCAGCATGGCCAGGGTATAGGCCTCTTCACCGGTGGAGCAGGCCGCGCTCCAGGCGCGGAAGTCGGCCTGGCTCGCCACTGCCGGGAGGATCTGCTGCTGGAGGAAATCGAAGTGCTTGGGCTCGCGGAAGAAGTAGGTTTCGTGGGTGGTGATCAGGTCGATGGCGATCGCCAGTTCTTCCACCCCGGCCGGTGAGATCAGGTGCTGGTAATACTGCTGGTAGCTGACCATGCGCAGCGCGTTCAGGCGCTTGGCCAGGCGTCCGCAGATCAGCGGTTTCTTCACTGGCGGCAACTGGATACCGACCTGCTCGTAGAACAACGTCTGCAGCTGGCGAAACTCGGCGTCGCTCAGCCTGATATCCAGCCCGCTGGCCATGCTCAGTCCACCATCGGCCATAAGATCCTCACGAAACCGGCTGGTCGAGGCTGCCGACCAGTTCGGCAAGCTCGTCCAGCGACAGCACTTCGGGCATGTCGAGCACGATGACGAATTGCTCGTTCTGCTTGAGGATGCCGGCGATGAAGTCGGCGCGAATGCGCGCACCAAAGGCCGGACGGCTTTCCAGCTGGTGACCTTCGACCGCCAGCACTTCGTTGACCGCATCGACGATGATGCCGAGCAGCTGCAGGCTGTCGGCCTGCGCCACTTCGACGATGACGATGCAGGTGCGCTTGGCAATCGGCGTGCGTTCGCGGCCGAAGCGCACCGCCAGATCGATCACCGGCACCACCGCGCCACGCAGGTTGATCACCCCGCGCAGGAACGCCGGCATCAGCGGGATCTCGGTCAGGCCGCCGAATTCGATGATCTCGCGGATATGCTCGATCGGCAGGGCGAACAGCTCATGGCCCAGGGTCAGGGTGAGGAATTGCTGGGTCAGCGGCGTTTCCACCAGGGCCGCGGGGCGGCCCTGCATATGGGCTGGCAAGGTACTCATCGCACAGCCTCCTAGAAGCGGGTGAAGGCCGTTTCATCGACGGATTCGTCCTGCAGCTGGCGCCGGGGCATCGCTGCCCGCGTCGGCGCCTTGCGTGCGCTGGCTTTGCCGGTGCTGCCCGAACCATGGCTGTGCTGGCGGGCGCCGTCTTCGCTGAGCTGGAAGAACTGGATCATCTCCTGCAGCTGTACGGCCTGGCCGCTCATCTCTTCGGAGGTGGAGGACAGTTCCTCGGAGGCCGAGGCGTTGACCTGGGTGGTCTGCGCCAGCTGGGTCACGGCCAGGTTGATCTGCTCCAGGCCGGTGTTCTGCTCGCGCGAGGCCGAGGCGATTTCCTGCACCAGGTCGGCGGTCTTGCGGATTGATGGCACCATCTGGTCGAGCAACTGCCCGGCGCGCTCGGCCAGGGTCACGCTGTCGCCGGCCACCGCGCCGATTTCCTGGGCGGCCACCTGGCTGCGTTCGGCCAGCTTGCGCACTTCGGCGGCGACCACGGCGAAGCCCTTGCCGTGGTCGCCGGCACGCGCGGCTTCGATGGCCGCGTTGAGGGCCAGCAGGTTGGTCTGGTAGGCGATGTCGTCGATGATGCCGATCTTGCCGGCGATCTGGCGCATGGCGTTGACCATCTCGCGTACTGCGGAACCACCTTCCTCGGCGTCCTTGGACGACTGGCTGGCCATGCCGTCGGTGACCCGCGCGTTTTCGCTGTTCTGCGCCACGGTGGCGGAGATTTCCTCGACCGAGGCACTGGTTTCCTCGACGTTGGCCGCCTGCTCGGAGGCGTTCTGGCTCAGCGCCTGGGCCGACGCGGCCACCTGCTCGGAGGCCGAGGCCAGGGAGTCGGCGGTCATGCGTACGTCCCCCATGATCGAACGCAGTTTCGCCACCATCTGCTGCAGGCTGAACAGCATGCTGCCTTGGTCGCCCTGGCGCAGCTGGATGTCCACGGTCAGGTCACCGGCCGCCACGCGCTGCAGGGCACGTTCGGCATCGGCCGGCTCGCCACCGACCTGGCGCACGATCATGCGGGTGATCAGCAGGCCGATCAGCAGGGCCAGGATGAAGCCACCCACCATCAGGCCGATCATCAGGTTGACGATGTTGTTGGTGATTTCGGTGGATTCATTGTTGGTGGTTTCCGCCGCCTTCTCGTTGACCTGCACCAGTTGCTCGACGATCCCCAGGAGCGTTTCGAAGGCCGGCTTGGTCTCATGTCGGATCAGGTTGTCGGCGGCCTCGAACTCACCGTTTTGCATCAGCTTCATGACTCTGGTGGTTGACTCGCGATAGATCGGCAGCGCCTTGTTGTAGCTATCGGCCATGCGTTTTTCATCGTCGGCCATGTAGCTGCTGCTGTAACCGGCATATTGCTCATCGATGGTCTTGGCCGAATCGAGGTTCTTGGCAATCTGCTCGTTGGCCTGCTCGGGCTCCTTGAGCACCAGGGCGACATACAGCCGGCGGTAGTGCTGGATGGTTTCGGCCTTGACCACGCCCAGCTGGCGGATCGGCACCAGACGATCGACGTACAGGCTGGTCATCATGCTGTCGACCTGTTTCAGCTTGATCGTGCCGAAGCCGCCGATGACGAGGGCGACCAGGGCGACCGCCAGGAAGGCCAGGGTTAACTTGGTGGCAAGGCGCAGCTGCGTGAACCAGCTCATGTGTGTCTCCTGATTATTTTTCTTCGTGCAAGGTATGAACGGGCCCGGCAGGTTGCCGGCCGAGCTGGCTGGCCTGTTGGGTGATTTTCTGGATCAGATGGGCGACATCGAGGATCAACGCCACGCGGCCGTCGCCGAGAATGGTCGAACCACTCAGGCCGGAGACGCGACGGAACAGGCTGCCCAGCGGCTTGATCACCGCCTGGAACTCGCCGATCAGTTGGTCGACCACCACGCCGGCGCGGTGCTGGCCGAACTGCAGAACCACCAGGCTCTCGCGGATGCCTTGCGCTGGCGGCAGGCCGAACAGGTCGCGCAAACGCACATACGAGAGGGCCTCGCCGCGCAGGTTGATCAGGTCGTGGCGGCTGTTCTGCTCGCCGAGGTCGATGCACTCGACCACCTGATCCAGCGGCAGGACGAAGGTCTCGTCGGCCACCTTGACCTGGAAGCCGTCGATGATCGCCAGGGTCAGCGGCAGGCGGATGCGCACGGTGCTGCCGTGGCCGAATTCGCTGAGCACTTCGACTTCGCCGCGCAGCTGTTCGATATTGCGCCGCACCACGTCCATGCCCACGCCACGCCCGGACAGGTTGGTGACCTGGGCGGCGGTGGAGAAACCGGGCTCGAAGATCAGGCGGTAGACTTCCTGGTCGCTGAGGATCTGCTCGGGCTGCACCAGGCCTTTTTCGATGGCCTTGGCCAGGATGCGCTCGCGGTCCAGGCCACGGCCGTCGTCGCTGACCTCGATGGCGATGCTGCCGGAGTCGTGGTAGGCGTTCAGGCGCAGCAGGCCGCGGGCGGTCTTGCCGCTGGCAACGCGGGTTTCCGAGGGCTCGATGCCGTGGTCCATGGCGTTGCGCACGATGTGCATCAGCGGGTCGGCGAGCTTCTCCACCATCGACTTGTCCAGCTCGGTGTCGGCGCCGGTGATCATCAGTTCGATGTCCTTGCCCAGCTCCTTGCTGATGTCGCGCACCACGCGCGGGAAGCGCTGGAACACTTCGCCGATGGCCACCATGCGCAGCGACAGCGAGGCATCGCGGATGTGCTCGACCAGGGTCGCCACGCCTTCGTTGGCTTCGGCCATGGCCGCCGGGTCGCCCTGGCGCAGCGACAGGCTGGCGGCGGCGCCGGCAATCACCAGTTCGCCGACCAGGTTGATCAGCTGGTCGAGCTTGCCCACCTCGACCTTGATGAATACCTGTTCCTGGCTGCGTTTCTCGTCGGCCTGCTTCTGCTTGTGCAGGGCGGCGGAAACCACCGGCGGGGCGACCAGCTGTTCCTCGACCAGCAGGCTGCCCAAAGGCGGCGCCGGTTGCGGTGCCAGGCTCTGGCGGTCGAGTACGCGTTGCAGTTCGTGTTCGGTCAGCGCGCCGCTGCGCACCAGCAGTTCGCCCAGGCGCCCGGGGGCTTCCGGCAGGCTGGCGATCAGCTTGATATAAGCCTCGATGGCGCTGTGCGGTGGCAGGATCAGCAGCTGGCAGTCATCGCGGATGAACTCGAAGGCACCCTCGATTTCCTGCTTGCCGACCTTGGATTCGAACTCCAGCTCGAAGCCCAGGTAACTGGCCTCGGCGTCGAAACCGGCGGCTTCCGGCACGGCGTCGGTGAGGGTGTGCAGGTAGACGATGCGCCCCAGCTTGGCCAGGTAGCGCAGGAACGACAGCGGGTCCATGCCATTGCGCAGCACATCGCTATTGGGCCGCAGGGAGATATGCCAGAGGTCGCTGCTGACCGCCTCGCCCTCCATCACATCGACCCGGCCGCTGGGTTGCACTTGCGGCAGTGCGGTGTCGGCAACGGCGGTGGCGGCCGGCTCGGGCTGCTGTGCGCCGTTTTGCAGGCACTCATTGAGCTGGTCGAGCAGGTGGGCGCGCAGGTCGGGGTTGGGTTCGATGGCTTCCTGGCCGTCCTCGACGGCGCTGAGCAGGCTGCCGATGTAGTCGCTGCAGGTCAGCAGCAGCGACAGCATGTTGCCGTCCAGCGGCTGCTCGCCGTTGCGCACCTGGTCGAGCAGGCTTTCCACCACGTGGGTGAAGTCGATCAGTGAGGTCAGGCCGAACAGCCCGGCCGAACCCTTGATGGTGTGCGCGGCGCGGAAAATGGCGTTGACGTGGTCGGTGCTGTAGCCGCCGTTCTCGATCTCCAGCAGCGCTTCTTCCATGGCCACCAGCAGTTCGCGGCCTTCCTGCACCAGGGCGCCGCGGGCTTGGTCGAGGTTCATGGACGATCTCCCTGGCTGTGCAGCGGGATGACCAGTGGATCGCCCAGCTCGGCGACCAGGTTGAGCAGGTCGAGGACTTCACGCACGCAGTGCGAGTGCTGCACGAAGGTCAGGCTCTTGTTGCGCCGCTGTGCCTCGCGCTTGAGCATCAGCAGGATCTGCACGCCGGTGCTGTCGAAGTCCTGCACGTTGCCCAGGTCGATATCCAGCTGCTGGTGCTGGCCGAGCAGCTCGAGCAGCTCGTCCTTCAGCTGGTTGGCGTGGTAGATGTTGAATTCGCCCTGTACGGCGGAAATGAACCGCCCCGCTTCTTCGCGACTGTTGATCTCGGCCATGTGGCTAACCTTCAGGGCAGAATCAGCTTGGACACGGCATCCAGCAGCACCGGCGGCTGGAATGGCTTGACCACCCAGGCGCGCACGCCGGCGGCCTTGCCCTCGGCCTTCTTGGCTTCGCCGGCTTCGGTGGTGAGCATGATCACCGGGGTGAACTTGTAGGCCGGCAGCTGCTTTGCCGATTTGACGAAGGTGATGCCGTCCATGTTCGGCATGTTCACGTCGGAGACGATCAGGTTGATCTTGCGACCGTCCAGCTTGCTCAGCGCATCCTTGCCATCGCAGGCTTCCAGCACGTCGTAGCCGGCACCCTTGAGGGCGATGCCGACGACTTGTCGGAAGCTCGTCGAGTCGTCCACTACCAGTACGGTCTTGCCCATGCGTTCGATTCCTGTAGTCGTTCAGATGATCAGAAGAAGGTGACGGACGAGGATTGCTCGACGTTGGCCGAACCCTGTCCGCCGTGCACGCGCTGCTGCTCCAGGGTGGTGTAGCTGCCTTCCAGCACCTGCAGCCAATCGGCGCGGGTGGGGGGCGGCTCCTGGTCGAGGCTGCCTTGCAGGCGCTGGATATCCTGGGTGACGTGGGCCACGATCTGGCTGACCCGGTCC
>JBOFCR010000065.1:0-3805 GCA_051646165.1 Pseudomonas sp.
GCGCGTGTGCCAGCATGACCTCGGCCGCTACGGTTACCGCATCGAGCTGGCCAACCTGATTCTGGCGCGCACTGCCACAACTTATGGCGAGCTGAAAATTGCTGCGCCGAGCCACAGCGACCCGCCGCAGGATCGTTGCCTGGCACAGTTGCGTGCCGGCATGGTCGATCTGGCCTATGTGCCGCCCAATGCCCAGCGCCTGCGCGATTTCGCCATGCTCAAATTCGATCTGCATGCCGGCATGCTGGGTTATCGCCTACTGCTGATCAATCGCCAGGATGCCGCGCGTTTTGCCCAGGTGCGCACGCTCGACGACCTGCGCCAGCTGCGCGCGGGCTTTGGCAGCCAGTGGAGCGATTTCCCGCTGTTCGCCCTCAACCGCCTGCCGGTGGTGGGCTCGGCGCATCCGGAGAACCTGCTGGCGATGCTGGCCGAGCGGCGCTTCGACTATTACCACCGGGCTGTGCACGAGGCCTGGCAGGAAGTGGGCGACCATCCCGAGCAGCAGCCACGGTTGATGATCGAGCCAGATCTGGCTCTGGTCTACTCGTTGCCGGTTTACTTCGCCTTCAACCGGGCGGAGCCGGAACTGCGCCAGCGTTTCGAGGAAGGGCTGGCATTGATCCAGGCCGATGGCAGTTTCCGCGAGCTGTTCCTGCGCCATTTTGGCGAGCAGATACGTCGTAGTCGCCTGTCGCAGCGACGCCTGCTGATCCTGCAGAGTGACCTGCCGGAGGGGTTGCCGGCGGCGGACAGCCGCTTCTGGCTACAGCCCTGAGCTGATCCGGGGGAGTGATGGCTCCTGCGCCGTGTGGGAAGGATCAACAGCTGCGCCGTAGCGGCCGGTACTGATGGCACCCACGCTCTGCGTGGGCGCCGATCCGGTGACGCTCCGCGTCACAGAACTGCCGGGCGGCACCTCAGCGCGGGTGGACGCAGGAGCGTCGAGGGCGGCATTCCCACGCGGAGCGTGGGAACGATCATGACGTGAGCGTGGGAACGATCTGCTCCGCGTAGGAGCGATCAACAAAAACGGAGGCCGCAGCCTCCGTTTGTTTTACCGCCGCGCAGTAGTGCTTACAGCACTTCGAACAGCCCGGCAGCGCCCATGCCGCCGCCGACGCACATGGTGATCACCACGTACTTCACGCCGCGCCGCTTACCTTCCAGCAGGGCGTGGCCGACCATGCGTGCGCCGCTCATGCCGTAGGGGTGGCCGATGGAGATGGCGCCGCCGTTGACGTTGAGCTTGGCCGGGTCGATGCCGAGCTTCTGCGCGCTGTACAGCACCTGGCAGGCGAAGGCTTCGTTGAGCTCCCACAGGCCGATGTCGTCGACACTCAGGCCATGCTGCTTGAGCAGCTTGGGCACGGCGAACACCGGGCCGATGCCCATTTCTTCCGGAGCCAGGCCGGCCACGGCGATGCCACGGTACAGACCCAGCGGCTGGATACCGCGCTGGGCCGCCAGGGCGCCGCTCATCAGCACGCTGGCGCTGGCGCCGTCGGACAGCTGGCTGGCGTTGCCGGCGGTGATGCAGCCACCTTCGATCACCGGCTTGAGCTTGGTCAGGTCGCCGAGCACGGTTTGCGGACGGTTGCCTTCGTCGATGCTGAGGATCACGTCTTCGAAAGTGACCGCACCGGTTTCCTTGTCGACCAGCTTCTTGCGGGCGCTGACCGGGACGATTTCATTGGCGAACAGGCCGGCGGCCTGGGCGGCGGCGGTGCGCTGCTGCGACTGCAGGGAGTAGGCGTCCTGCTCTTCGCGGCTGATGCCGTAGCGCTTGGCGACCAGTTCGGCGGTCTGCAGCATCGGCATGTAGGCGTGCTCGGCCATTTTCACCACGGCCGGGTCGTAGTCGGTGGCGGTCCACTTCATGTGGGTGTTCTGCACCAGGCTGATCTGCTCCTGGCCGGCGCCGACGGTGACGGCCATGCCGTCGACCATGATTTGCTTGGCGGCGATGGAGATGGCCATCAGGCCCGAAGCGCACTGGCGATCGATGGTCTGCCCGCTGACCGACAGCGGCAGGCCGGCGGCCAGCAGCGCCAGGCGGCCGAGGTTGGTCGAGGCGGTGCCGCCCTGCATGGCGGTGCCCATCACCAGGTCTTCGATCTCGCCCGGCTCGATGCCGGAGCGCTCGACCGCGGCGCGGATGGCGACGGCGGCCATGCTCGGCGATTTGAGGTCGTTGAACGCACCACGGAAGGCCTTGGCGATCGGCGTGCGGGCGGTGGAGACGATAACGGCGTCTTGCATGGCGGAATCCTCTGTTGGGGTTGTTTGTTAGAGCCTATCCAAAGGCTCGCGAGCTAGAGAAAAACAAGGCGAAAATGGCTGAGGAAGCGGAGTTTACGAGTGGTAAATGAGCATTCCGAAGCCAGTTTCAACGCGGTTTTTCCGACGCGCAGCAGCATTTGAATAGGCTCTTAGTCGCGCAGCAGGCGGGCGAGCGCTTGGCGCAGGGTGTCGGGAATGCTCACCGGGCGGTTGCTCTCCCGGTCGACGAAGACATGGACGAAACGGCCGGCGGCGCAGGCCTGGTCTTCGCCAGCCTTGAAGATGGCCAACTCATACTGCACCGAGCTGTTGCCCAGCTTGCCGACGCGCAGGCCGACCTCGATGCGCTCGGGGAAGGCGATGGAGGCGAAGTAGTCGCACGACGAGCTGACCACGAAGCCGACCACCTCGCCGGCATGGATATCCAGGCCGCCGGCTTCGATCAGGTAGGTGTTCACCGCGCTGTCGAAGAAGCTGTAATAGACGACGTTGTTGACGTGGCCATAGACATCGTTGTCGTGCCAGCGGGTGGTGATCGGCTGGAAGTGCGCGTAGTCGCTGCGCAGGTGTTGGGGCTGGCTCATGGGCTGTTCTCGTCTTGCTTGCATACCAGCCTAAGGCTTGGCTGGAGTGCGGGATAGTTTGATTCGCGGGCTGTATTGCAAGCCATTGACCACCCCTCTCCCGGTGGGAGAGGGGCCAACTCAATACGCCGTCTGGTAGATGGCCAGAGCGTCGGCCTCGCTGACCTCGCGCGGGTTATTCACCAGCAGGCGCTGCTGCAGCATGGCGTCGCAGGCCATGCGCTGCAGCATGTCCTGCGGCACGCCGGCATCGCGCAGGCGGCTGGGCAGGCCGCAGCGTTCGTTGAGTGCCGCCAGTTCGTTGATGAACTCGGCGCAGCACTGCTCGGCACTGCCACCCTTGAAGCGCTCGCCGAGGATCAGCGGGGCCAGCTCGGCATACAGCGCGGTGGCGACCGGCGCGTTGAAGCGCAGCACATGTGGCAACACCAGGGCGTTGGAGAGGCCGTGGGGGATATGGAAGTGCCCGCCCAGCGGATAGGCCAGGGCATGCACGGCCGCGCACGGCGCGTTGGCGAAGGCCTGGCCGGCCAGCAGGGCGCCGAGCAGCATGGCCTGGCGTGCCTCGCGGTTGCTGCCGTTGTGCACCGCCTGGTCGAGGTTGGCGGCCAGCAGGCGCAGGGCCTCGCGGGCCAGCAGGTCGGACAGCGGATTCTTCTTGATCTTGCTGGTGTAGGCCTCGATGGCATGCACCATGGCGTCGATACCGGTGGCCGCGGTCACCGCTGGCGGCAGGCCGAGGGTCAGGTCGGCGTCGAGCACTGCCAGGTCCGGCAGCAGCAGCGGCGAGACCACGCCCATCTTGGTGGTTTCGCCGGTGGTGATGATGGCGATCTGGGTCACCTCGGAACCGGTGCCGGCGGTGGTCGGCACCTGGATCAGCGGCAGGCGCTGGCCCTTGGCATTACCCACGCCGTAGATGTCTTTCAGCGTCTGCG
>JBOFCR010000089.1:0-28356 GCA_051646165.1 Pseudomonas sp.
CGACCGACGCCGGCCCGCGCCTGGTGCGTCTGCCTGGCCAGCCGTCGGTGGCCTTTATCCCCGCTGCCCAGCGCGAACAGGCCGAGGCGCTGCTGCGCAAGGAGCGCGGCGTGGAGCTGCGGGCGCTGGGCCTGTGCGATTTCCGCCAGCGCCCGGTGCTTGGCCTGTACTGCCAGCAGCACCGCCAGCTGATCAACCTCGACAAGCAGTTGCGCAAGACCGGGGTGGATGTCTACGAGGCGGATATCCGCCCGCCGGAGCGCTACCTGATGGAGCGCTTCATCACCGCGCCGGTGCTGTTCGCCGGTACGCCGGACGCCAGCGGCCTGCTGCTCGATGCGCAGCTGAAGCCGGCGCCGGACTACCGGCCGAACCTGCGCCTGGTCTCCCTGGATATCGAAACCACCGAGCACGGCGAGCTGTACTCCATCGCCCTGGAAGGCTGCGGCGAGCGCCAGGTGTACATGCTCGGGCCGGCCAATGGCGATGAAGCCGGGGTGGATTTCCAGCTCGAGTATTGCGACAACCGCGCCCAGCTGCTGGAGCGCCTGAACGAATGGATGGCCCACCACGACCCCGACGCGATCATCGGCTGGAATCTGGTGCAGTTCGACCTGCGCGTGCTGCACGAGCATGCCCAGCGCCTCAAGGTGCCGCTGCGCCTGGGCCGTGGCGGCGAGGAGATGCACTGGCGCGAGCACCGCAGCCATAACCACTACTTCGCCGCAGCCGCCGGCCGGCTGATCATCGACGGCATCGAGGCATTGCGCTCGGCCACCTGGAGCTTCCCCTCGTTCAGCCTGGAAAACGTCGCGCAGACCCTGCTCGGCGAAGGCAAGTCGATCGACACGCCGTACCAGCGCATGGACGAGATCAACCGCATGTTCGCCGAGGACAAGCCCGCCCTGGCGCGCTACAACCTCAAGGACTGCGAGCTGGTCACGCGGATCTTCGCCAAGACCGAGCTGCTGACCTTCCTGCTCGAACGCGCCAGCGTTACCGGCCTGCCAGCTGACCGCAACGGCGGCTCGGTGGCGGCCTTCGAGCACCTGTATATCCCGCTGATGCATCGCCAGGGCTTCGTCGCACCGAACCTCGGCGAGCTTCCGCCGCAGGCCAGCCCTGGCGGCTTCGTGATGGACTCGCGCCCCGGGCTCTACGAGTCGGTGCTGGTACTCGACTACAAGAGCCTGTACCCGTCGATCATCCGCAGCTTCCTGATCGACCCGGTGGGGCTGATCGAAGGCATGCGTCAGCCCGGCGATGAACATTCGGTGGCGGGTTTTCGCGATGCGCGTTTCTCGCGTACGCGGCACTGCCTGCCGGCCATCGTTGCGCGGGTGGCCGAGGGCCGCGAGGTGGCCAAGCGCGAGCGCAACCAGCCGCTGTCGCAGGCGCTGAAGATCATCATGAACGCCTTCTACGGCGTGCTGGGCTCCAGCGGCTGCCGCTTCTTCGATCCGCGTCTGGCCTCGTCGATCACCTTGCGCGGGCACGAGATCATGCGCCGGACCCGCGCCCTGATCGAGGCTCAGGGCCATGCGGTGATCTACGGCGATACCGACTCCACCTTCGTCTGGCTGCGCCGTGCGCACAGCGAGGAAGAGGCGGCCGTCATCGGCCGGGCGCTGGTGCAGCACGTTAACCAGTGGTGGCGCGAGCACCTGCAAACGGAGTTCGGCCTGACCAGCGCCCTGGAACTGCAGTTCGAGACGCACTTCAGCCGCTTCCTGATGCCCACCATCCGCGGTGCGGAGGAGGGCAGCAAGAAGCGCTACGCCGGCCTGGTCAAACGTGCGGACGGCAGCAGCGAGGTGGTCTACAAGGGCCTGGAAACCGTGCGCAGCGACTGGTCGCCGCTGGCTCAGCAGTTCCAGCAGGAACTCTACTCGCGCATCTTCCATCGCCAGCCGTACCAGGACTATGTGCGTGAATATGTACGCAGCACCCTGGCCGGTGAGCTCGACGAGCTGCTGATCTACCGCAAGCGTCTGCGCCGGCGCCTTGGCGACTACCAGCGCAACGTGCCGCCGCATGTGCGGGCGGCGCGCCTGGCCGACGAGCATAACGACCGCCTGGGCCGTCCGCGGCAATACCAGAACGGCGGCTGGATCAGCTACGTGATCACCACCGCCGGCCCCGAGCCGCTGGAGACACGGCGCGCGCGGATCGACTACGAGCATTATCTGACCCGCCAGCTGCAACCGGTGGCCGATGCCATCCTGCCGTTCGTCGACGATGACTTCGGCCGGCTGGTCGACCGCCAGCTGGGCCTGTTCTGAGGCCGTTCCTGGCTACTGCTGCAATGCACGGCGCATTGGTTGCTGGGGGGCATTACGTGTTGCATCACCCTTCCGGCCTTTCTGGATTCCCGCCTGCGCGGGAGTGACGGTATCGGCAGGGTGCGTTTTCCGGGCGGGCGATGCAGTCAGGTTTACCTCGTCATTCCCGCGCAGGCGCGACAGCGGCTCTATCGCTGAACAGCACTTGCGCTGGCCCGAAGGGGAATAATCCAGTGCATTCGGCAGCACGGAAAGCGTGCTAGTCAGAGGGCGCAACACGCTACTGGGAGATGGCCAAAAACGCATGGATTTTGCCAGCTATGGATCGGCCGCAGGTCAGGCAACTCCCGTAGGTTGGCGTTGAGCGCAGCGAAGCCCAACAGGTCCGGTGCTGGACTCGTTGGGCTTCGTCGCGCTGCTCCTCAACCCAACCTACATGCCTGCGCAACACGTAACGGGTACATAGCCTATAAATTCCCCCTGTTGGCTCATGCAGTGAGACGCGAGGCGCAGTGAGCGAGTGTTTGACATAACAGGGTAACTGTTTGACATAATTGACACTTTGAACGCAAAGTTCAGCGGGCGGCAGGGCTTCCCTGCGCCACCCATCAGTAGCCAGCGGTGATAACAAGATGATTGAGGTAACTGAGGTTTCCATTGCCGAGTTGCGTGCGGCGCTCGAATCCGGCCGGACCACTGCGGTCGAGCTGGTGCAGGCCTATTTCGCCCGGATCGATGCCTATGACGGCCCCGCCACGCCCACCGCGCTGAATGCGCTGGTGGCACGCAACGCCGAAGCGCTGAAGGAGGCCGAAGCGTCCGACGCCCGCCGCGCGCGGGGCGCAACCCTCAGCCCGCTCGACGGCATTCCCTACACCGCCAAGGACAGCTACCTGGTCAAGGGCCTCACTGCCGCTTCCGGCAGCCCTGCCTTCAAGGATCTGGTCGCCCAGCGCGATGCCTTTACCGTCGAGCGCCTGCGCGCCGCCGGCGCCATCTGCCTGGGCAAGACCAATATGCCACCCATGGCCAACGGCGGCATGCAGCGCGGTGTGTACGGCCGTGCCGAGAGCCCGTACAACGCCGGCTATCTCACTGCACCTTTCGCCTCCGGTTCATCGAATGGCGCCGGCACCGCCACCGCCGCCAGCTACTCCGCCTTCGGCCTGGCCGAGGAAACCTGGTCGAGCGGCCGTGGCCCGGCTTCCAACAACGGCCTGTGCGCCTACACGCCATCGCGCGGGGTGATTTCGGTGCGTGGCAACTGGCCGCTGACGCCGACCATGGACGTGGTAGTGCCTTACGCCCGGACCATGGCCGACCTGCTCGAAGTGCTCGACGTGGTGGTGGCGGACGATGCCGACAACCGCGGCGACCTGTGGCGCCTGCAGCCCTGGGTGCCGATTCCGAAGGCTTCCGAAGTGCGTCCGGCGTCCTACCTGGAGCTGGCCGCCAACGGCGCCGCGCTCAAGGGCAAACGCCTCGGCGTGCCGCGTATGTTCATCAACAAAGATGAACTGGCCGGCACCAGCGAGAAGCCGGGTATCGGCGGCCCGACCGGCCAGCGCATCCATACCCGCGCCTCGGTCATCGCCCTCTGGGAAGCGGCGCGCAAGGCCTTGGAGGCCGCTGGTGCCGAAGTCATCGAAGTGGACTTCCCGCTGGTGTCCAACTGCGAAGGCGACCGCCCTGGCGCGCCGACCGTGTACAACCGCGGCCTGGTGTCCAGGGAGTTCCTGCATGACGAGCTGTGGGAGCTCTCGGGCTGGGCGTTCGACGATTTCCTGCGCGCCAACGGCGATCCCAAGCTGAACAAGCTGGCCGATGTCGACGGCCCGCAGATCTTCCCGCATGACCCGGGCACCTTGCCCAATCGCGAAGACGAGCTGGCTGCCGGCATGGACGAATACGTCAACATGGCCAAGCGCGGCCTGCACAACTGGAACGAGATCGCCACCCTGCCGGACGGCCTGCGCGGCCTGGAGCAGACCCGCAAACTGGACCTGGAAGACTGGATGGACGGCCTCAAGCTCGACGCCGTGTTGTTCCCCACCGTGGCCGACGTCGGCCCGGCGGATGCCGACGTCAACCCAGTCTCGGCGGACATCGCCTGGAGCAACGGTATCTGGGTAGCCAACGGCAACCTCGCCATTCGCCATCTGGGCGTGCCCACCGTCACCGTGCCGATGGGCGTGATGGCCGACATCGGCATGCCGGTAGGTCTGACCTTCGCCGGCCGTGCCTACGACGACTCGGTACTGCTGCGCTTCGCCGCGGCGTTCGAGTCGACCGGCAGCAAACGCCTGATCCCGCCGCGTACCCCCGCTCTGTCGCGCGGCTGAAAATACGAGCGGGATTGGCGCGTTAAACGCCAATCCCGCTGTGTTTTGGCAAATCTGGCCAATTGGCTGTCCCGTTAGGACAGCTGTCGGCCATAAGCAGCACTGACGCAAACCACCCAGCCCAGACCGATAAACCTAAGCAACGCTAAGCCGAGCCTTAGCCTCTGCATATTCGCGCTTAAGCTGATCAATGTATTCAGCTGCCTTTTGCACCTTGGAAATCGGCCCGATACCCTGACCGCAGCCCCAGATATCTTTCCAGGCTTTCTTGGCGTCTCCACCGAAATTCATCTTGCTCGGATCACTCTGGGCAAGGTTGTCGGGGTCCAGACCTGCAGCCGCGATGGAGGGTTTCAGGTAGTTGCCATGCACACCGGTGAAGAGGTTGCTGTAGACAATGTCATCGGATGTGCAATCGACAATGCTCTGCTTGTATGCCTCGACCGCGTTGGCTTCTTCGCTGGCGATAAACGCTGAACCGATGTAGGCGAAGTCCGCCCCCATGGCTTGGGCTGCGAGAATGGCACCACCCGTGGCAATCGACCCAGACAAGGCAACAGGGCCGTCAAACCACTGGCGAATTTCCTGGATCAGCGCAAACGGACTCTTCACCCCGGCATGGCCACCTGCACCTGAGGCAACTGCAATCAAGCCATCGGCCCCTTTCTCGATGGCCTTGCGAGCAAACGCGTTGTTGATGACGTCATGCAGTACCACACCGCCATAGGAGTGGGCGGCGGCATAGATGTCCTCGCGAGCTCCCAGTGAGGTGATGATGATGGGCACTCTGTATTTCGTGCAGAGCTCCATGTCGTGTTCCAGGCGGTCATTGCTCTTGTGCACGATCTGGTTGATCGCGAACGGCGCTGCAGGCTGGTCTGGATTGGCCTGATTGTAGGCAGCCAGTGTCTCGGTAATCTCCGTCAGCCAATCATCCAGTTGTGCTGATGTGCGGGCATTGAGTGCCGGCATGGCGCCAACCACTCCAGCTTTGCATTGCTCGATCACCAGGCGCGGGGTGCTGATGATGAACAAGGGGGAACCGATGACCGGGAAGGCCAGACGATCCAGCGGTGCTGGCAATCGGGACATGCTGAACTCCTGAAGTTGTTATGGGTGAAGGCACGTGTTCGTGAATAAGTGGACCGTTTACTGGTAGCCCAACCGGCCGCTGTTTAGCCCGGGACCGACTCGAATTTACGAGTGGGCGGATTGTTATGCATATCGTGGTCACAACGGGTGAGCTGATGCACGAGTCCGCGGAGCTCGCCGAGGTAGTTCTCATACAGCTCACGCGGCGTCGCACGGTATTTGTTGCACAAGGATGCGGCGGCGGCGACGGCCACACCATGCTGCGCACCATTACCCATGAGCTTGGTCGCCGACCCTGCAACATGGGTAACGCTGATGTGCTTTCCGGCCATCAGCAGGTTGTCGATGTTGACTGAATACAGGCAGCGAAACGGGATCCCATACGACTCGCTATCGCGCCCGTCGAAAATCCAGTCCTTGAGGCGGAAATCGTATTTGCCCTCGCCTGGTTCCCACGCGCAGTGGATACAGAACGAACCGTCATTGGCGATTAGCGTGTCGCTGAATCGTGTGTGGTTACGAATGTCGTTCTCTGTGAGGACGTAGTCGCCTCGGTAGCGTCGGAACTCCCCCTGTGCGGCGACATAGGCGATCCACTCCAGCTCAAGATTGGCGTATTTCTCAGGCTCGAGATTTTTCACATTCGAGAACGTCCCATAAAGCGCCTGCAGAAGGTGGTCGCGAATGTGCTCCCCCTCGACATAAGGATCGAGCCATTGCCCGTACTCCCAGAAATGGGTCGCCGGGAAGGTATTGGCTGATCTGCCAAACTTGAACGCTGGCGTATCCGGGTTCGCTCCGGCTTTCGGCCCGGGCCCGTTCTCAAAGCCAGGCTCTACCAGTTGCCCGCTCAGGTTGGCGTAGTCCTTGGACACCTCGAGCGCCCAGGGCACGTCCGGAAACGGGGTTGGCTGCCCCGCCATCCGGGTACGGAAGAACAGCGTGTTGCCATGGTGCATGTCATCGCCGACTTCAGGCGCATAGGGCTCGTTGAACTCCGAGTTGGCCTCACGCCCGAAGAGCGTCTGCGCCCCGGCAAGAACACCCAGCATCGCCGTGCCGGTGCTATCGATGAACATGGCACCGCTGAAGCAACGCTCATGACCGCCATGCGCCTGGACTGCGTTCACCGAGACGATTCTCGAACCTTCCCTGGCGACACTGATAATCCGGTGCTCGAGGAACACCGTTGCGGTTGGCTCTGCCTCGAGTAGAGAGAGTGCCGCCAAGTCGCCGTCGGCTGTGCGTGCTGATAGCTCCTTGAGGAGAGCACCCTGGGTGCCTCGCGGCATCAAGCCAATCTCTTTACTCGCATTTCCACCGAGAACAGGACGATCGTGGATCAGCACCACACGCTGGCCAAGGCGAGCGGCGGCGAGCGCGGCGGCGCACCCAGAGATGCCGCCACCAACAACTACTACGTCGTACTCGCCTGCATCAACCGGATGTTCCGGCAGCCCGCGTAGGGCCTTACGCCAAACCCGACTGGCTTCACCAACCTCGTTTGGTGGGGGAGTCTCATCCGCCCCGAGATAGATCGCATCACAGCGCCCGTCGAAGCCGGTGAGATCGTGCAGGGCCAGGGCAACATTGCCTTGAGGGAGAGAAACCTTCCCTGCAGATTGCCACGACCAGTCCTGGCCGTTGGCGCCGAACTCCGTTTCGAGCAGGGTGCCATTGATCGATAGGGTGAACCGTCCGGGATGGTGCGAGGGCACCCAGTCCTTTGCTCGAACCCATACGTGGTATTCACCAGGTGTGGCGACAGCAATCAGCGTGGTCGCATCGGCAACGGGGCGGCCCAGGCCGTGGGCGAGCAGGTACGGTGAACCCATGACCGTTTCGAATTGAGAGTCGAGTACCCAACCGCCGTAGTTATCGAAATCCTCGGCCTCAACCAGGATTCCTGGTGCGGGCAAAGGCATGCTTTCTACGTTGCTCATTGTTCTGGCTCCGGTTGTCTGTTGCACAGGGCCTCGTCGTGCCACTGCGCCCGCTTCAAGAACGGTGTCGGCGAAACAGGCACGCTTGTGGCGTGCCCTTCAACTTAGGGAAGTTAGATATCTCGCAGCAGATGGATGATCTTGCTGTGGCGGCGCATGGCTCGTAACCCTGCGCATCAAGAGCAGGCGGGGGCTGCTCTTGGGTGGATCGAGAGGTGCGGCGGAGGAGCGTTATCTTCCACGCACTCCGGAAGGTCTCAGTAAGTCCCCGCTATGCCGGTGTCCACTGGCGTGACTCCAGATCAGAGCTCGTAGCCAGGGTTGCGCTGATCCAGCAACCGGATCAGTGGGCTCCAGGCAATTGCTGCGCCGGTAGAAGTATTGGTTTTCAGAACCCCTTCGACCATTTTCTTAGCGCCATCCAGGACAGCCTGCGGCACGTAAGTCAGCTCGCCTCCACCGGCCTGGGCGAGCACCTGGATTTCGCAGGCGCGCTGCAGGGTGTACATGCCCAAGAATGCGTCCTCAATGGATGAGGCCGCAGTCAGCAAGCCGTGGTTGGGAAGAATCAGGAAAGTAGCAGCCCCAAGATCGCGTTGAAGACGGGCCTTCTCGTCATGATCGAGCGCTACCCCTTCATAGGCGTGGTACGCGAGGCTAGCCAGCACGAACAAGGACTGTTGCGAAACAGGCAGAAGGCCCAGCTTTTGGGCGGAGACGGCAATACCTGCAGGTGTGTGCGTGTGCAGTACGCAGTACACATCTGGCCGTACCTCGTGGATAGCACTGTGGATGGTGTACCCAGCCGGGTTGATGTCATCCGGAGATGGCAGAACCTTGTCCCCCTTCAGGTCCACCTTCACCAGGCTGGACGCAGTGATCTCGTGGAACATTTTCCCGTACGGATTGATAAGGAAATGCTCAGTCCCAGGCACCTTGGCGGAGATGTGCGTGAAGATCAGATCGTCCCATCCAAAATGGGCAATCAGACGGTAGCAAGCAGCCAGCTTTACTCGAATCTCCCATTCCTCTGGCGAAACCTGAGAGCGAACGTCATACGAAATTGAGGCTTTGGCGGTCATGGCAGCAGTCCTGAAAGTGATGCGATTACGCGGTGGATGCAGTCTCTAGAGAAAGACCGCCAATAAGCGGAATGACATTCCGTTATTTCCACCTTAGCATGCACGTGCCCCAACTGAAAATACTGTGGCGAAGACCGACCAGTGCTGCAGGCATGCAAACATGCTCAGCCTTGGTAAAAGTGATAAAACCCAGAGGTTGGCCAGATCGCCAATTTCATCAGGAGAAATGCATGTCTGATCAGCAACTCAGATCCGGCGAACGGGGCGATGCCCACCAGTACGACCTTGAGGTGATCAGGCGGGTGGAGGGGGTTGTCCCTCCCAAGCAAGCCAGGAGCAGTGCGGTGCTTCAGCGCATTCTCCGAGCGATGGATAAGCTCATTTACGAGAAGGACTTTGACGAGATCACCATCCCCGAGGTGGCCGCGTTAGCCGGCTGCGGGATGGCGGCCATCTATTCGCGGTTCAAGGACAAAGCCAGCATTCTGGCGGCGCTGCATGAGGCGCTACGCAGCGACCTACTGGCTGTTGACGAGGTATTCCCGCCAGGGGCCTGGCAGACCTACAGCGTCGACGAAAACCTGCGAGCCCTGGTTCAGCGACTGGTTGAGTACTACTCGAACAATCGGGGCCTACTGGGCGCAACGTTGATGATGAAAGACCAGGGCTGCTATGAGCGGGCTGCGAAAAACATCGCCCACATCTCCCGCTTGCTCACTGAGCATCTGCAGGAGTATGTGGAAAATGGTCGTGAAGTCATTGATCCCGAAGCCGTGGATGTTGGAGTTCGCGCGGTGTTTGCCACTCTCCAGCAACGCCTGATTTTCTTCCCGGTTCTAGTGGGGAGCCATGCCCCGCAAACCGACGAGGAGCTGTGCAACCAGCTGACTCGCTTGCTTAGGGCCAGCATCTTTTCTCAATAGCGTTTCCTCCTCCCGCGGCGTTCGGCGCCAGCCGAATGCATGAGATTTAGACGCGTACACCGCAGCCTCTCCCCGCCCTAACAGGCCAGGTCTGATGACTGGCCCTTTCGACTGAATCCTTCTCTCCATGCCTTCGCCGGGTATTGACAGCCGACATCACTTTGCCTAGAAATACGGAATGCCATTCTGATTCTGGTTTTCTGGCTGCAGAGGTTTGTGCCGCTGCGCATAACAAAAGCCGACCAATCGGCTTACGTGGAGATGGTGATGAGCAACAACGAGAAAGACAGCAAGCCAGTAATTGTCCTGGGCTCTGGCCCAGTTGGGCTGGGTGCAGCAATTGAGCTGGGACGCTGCGGGATCAAGACGATCCTGATCGAGCGAAACAGCAGAACCAGCTGGCATCCCAAAACCCGTAACTTCAACTCCCGCACCATGGAGATCGCCCGTACCTGGGGCGCTGAGATCTATGAGGAACTGCGCGAGCTGGACCTGCCCGTCCACTGGAAAAGCCCAATCCGGTTCCTGACCTCAATCGTTGGCAAAGAGACCGGCCAGATCGAGTCGAAGGGGTTCCGTGGCGCCACTCCAGACATCAGCCCAGTTAGCTCTGTTCTTTCCTCTCAGGATCAGATCGAACCGGTTCTGATGCAGCAGGTACTTCGGTCCGGGATGGTGGACGTCCGCTTCCGCCACGAGATGGTTGAGTTCCTGAAAGGTGATCAGGACGGCGACGACGAGGTGCAAATCCGTGTTCGCGATCTGGAAACCGGCAGTGAGTCGGTCGTCACCGGCGCAGCACTGGTTGCGGCAGACGGCGCTGCCAGCAACATGCGGCAGATCCTGGATATGCCGCTCGAAGGCCCACAGAAAGTAGCCAACTTCATCAACTGCTACTTCCACGCTGATGTCGAGAAGTACGCCTCCGAACGACCTGGAATCCTGCTGTTCGTATCCAACGAAAAAGCTGCCGGTGTGTTCCAGGCTCTGGATGCGCGTGGCCGTTGGCTGTGCCAGATCTCCGTTCCTCTCGAAGAGTGGTCTACCGATCTCTTTAACGCTGAGCGTTGCACTGAGTGGATCCGTGCGGGTGTTGGCGTGCCGGATCTCGAGGTCGACGTCAAATCCGTTGGCAAGTGGCAAATGAATGCTGCTGTCTGCCGTGAGCTGCAACGTGGTCGGGTCGTGTTCGTAGGTGATGCCGCTCATATGTTCCCGCCGACAGGCGGCCTGGGGGTCAATACCGGCATTCAGGGAATGCACAACGCCATGTGGAAGCTCGCGCTCTTCCTGCGTGGCAAAGCGAGCAAACGGCTCCTCGACAGTTACACGACCGAGCGCAAGCCGGTAGCCAAATGGGTTGCTGAGCAGTCTCTGCATAACCACCAGCAAGCTGTGCGGATGGCGATGATTGCCCTCGGAGTTTCTGCTGATATCAGCCCCGAGGAAGTGCTCCAGACTGCACGTCGCTATGGGAACCAGCTCGGCTTGGAACTCGGCTTTGTCTATGAGTCCCACCTGACAACCCCAGATGGGACCACCGCTCCGACAGTCAGTGATCCCTACACCGACTATGCGCCATCGGCGCGCCCTGGGCATCGAGCCCCCCATGTCTGGCTCGCCAAAGAGGGCCGGACAATCTCCACGATTGATCTCGCGCGTCCCGAGTTCTCCCTCTTCGCCGGCAAGGAAGGCTACAAGTGGGCCGGCGCTGTTGCCGAGCTCAGCCGCACTCACGGGCTGGACATTGCCCTGTACAGCATTGGCGGCGCCGATCTCATCGATACCGAAGAAACCTTCCTGGATCGGTATGAGATCGAGATCGACGGCGCTGCCCTCATCCGACCTGACGGTTATGTGGCATGGCGGTCGCGTGCTCATAGCGCCCAGGCCGAACTGGAATTAGGCCAAGCGCTTATTTCAATTCTGAACTGATTAACCGCAGGTGCGCGCATGTATGCGCGTGCGCACACCTGCGTGCTCATATAATAAGGACAAGAAAATGAATAGCAGCCAAGTTCAGTTGGGAAACTGGCGCGTAAGTTGTTCAACTTATGGCAGCGGCCCAGACCTTATCTTGTTGCATGGTGGCTCTCCTGGGACTTCTGGTGAAGTGTACTACTCCAGGAATATTGCCGAACTGGCCAAGAACTTCACAGTTTACGTTATCGATTTCCCGGGCTGGGGGAACTCTACTAAAAACCTGCTGCCTGCCGATGGTTGGGCAAACCCTCTGGAAATGGCCGGAGAGGTAATTTCAAGACTTATAGACGCATTGTCGCTAGACCGCCCACATCTGCTGGGTAGCTCGTTCGGGGCGTCAGCAGCCCTGTATCACGCCATGAGTAAACCAGGAACAACAGGGAAGATGGTTCTGGTAAGCCCTGGCGGCGGGCGCATGACAGGTTCCCCATACTCGGAAGCAGTAATCAAGTTAATCGGCTACTACATGGGTGAAGGTCCGACGCTGGCTAAATTTAAAAGCCTGAACAAGACATTGACGTATAACCCAGATGTTTTCAGTGCCGCAGAGTTGGAACAGCGCTTCGAGGCCAGCTGCAACCCTGCAATTATCGCTAATCCCCCCCTTCGTATGCCCAGTAACGGCTTGCCAACGCCGCTGCTTTGCGACGACCACAGGTTGGCAAAACTTGAGAATGACGTCCTGTTTGTATGGGGGCGTCAGGATCAAGTTCAACCACTTGAATGCTTGGAAAGCTTCCAGGCAATTCAAAACAAAGATGTCATGGTAATGAATCGATGCGGCCATCTTCCAAATAGGGAATATCCCAATCGATTCAATTCGCTTGTCACGGAGTTTCTGTCCCAACAGTAATAACAGTGAAGGTGCATAACAATGAAATATAACAAGAAAATAATGCTCGCCGCTTTACCACCAATGGTGCTCTCGATAAACCCCAGCGCACAGGCGTACGAGTTTAATGTCGGAGAGGTCCAAGGTCAGCTAGTCAGCCAGCTTTCTGTTGGTACTAACATCGCTACCGCCAATCCAGATGAGCGCTTTATCTTTACATCGAGCGGAGGCACAGGCACCTCTCGCACCGGTGATGATGGACGTCGAAATTTTGAGAAAGGCGATGTGTTCTCAACAGTATTCAAAGGCATCCATGACCTGGAGCTTAAGTACGGTGATACCGGCTTGTTCTTGCGCGGCAAGTACTGGTATGACTTCGAACTCAAAGACGGCCATCAGGAATTTTATGATATTGACGACTCTGGCCGTAAGCCACTGCAAAAAGCTTCAGGTGCTTATCTGCTAGATGCCTTCGTCTACCACGACTACTACATTAAAGACAATCCTGGTAGCGCCCGGCTGGGTCGACAAGTAGTTAGCTGGGGCGAGAGTGTATTCATTCCGAATTCGATCAACACCATTAACCCGGTTGACGTGGCTGCGCTAAGGCGGCCAGGCTCGGAAGTTAAAGAGGCCCTGTTACCCGTTGAGATGTTCTATGTGTCCCAAGGGCTCAGCGACAATCTCGGTATGGAGTTTTTCTACCAGCTGAAATTTCAACCGACCTCGGTAGAAAACTGTGGCACCTTCTTCGGGATAGACCCAACAGCTACAGGCTGCGTGGATCGACTTGTGGTTAACGGCCCAGACTATGCAACAGGCGACCCTGCTTTGGACCATGGCTGGTTGGCCAATCCAACGCTAGCCAATTACTCGGTCAGAGCACGAAAAGACAAGGAAGCCCGAGACAGTGGACAGTTCGGTGTAGCCCTTCGTTACCAAGCGGAGAGCTTGAACAGTACGGAGTTTGGCTTCTATGCCATGAACTACCACAGTCGCGCACCGCTTCAGTCCTATGTGGCGGGTCCCGGTCTGACAGGTGGACCGGGCGTGGCAGGTCTTGGCGGTGTCTCAGGACCATCGGGGTATTTCTTCGAGTATCCAGAAGACATCCGTCTGTACGGGGTTAGTTTCCAGACGAACGTGAGCGACTGGTCACTCGCTGGGGAGCTTAGCTATCGCCCCAACATGCCGATTCAAATCAGCACTGCAGACCTTGGGCGGACTGCAACTGCAATTTTCGGCGACTACACCCATCGCGACTTAGGCAATCTTCCGGTCAACAGCTATATCCAGGGATATGAGCGCAAGGAATATTGGCAGGCTCAGGTTTCCGCAGTGAAGTTCATCGATCAGGTTCTTGGCGCTAGTCGCATGACCATCATCGGTGAAGTCGGCGCTAGCTACATCGGCGGCATAAGTGACCAACAGGGTGATACTCAGTTCGGCCGTGACTCCACCTTTGGTCAAAGCCCTAACGCTGCAGGTCGTTGTGCCACACAAGGCCCACCCGCCGCCTCCCCGAAAGCGGATAGCTGGTGTACCACCGACGGCTTCTTCAGTGATCTGTCCTGGGGCTACCGTGTGCGCACAAGCCTGGACTACAACAACGTCTTCGCCGGCATCAACCTTATCCCGAGTCTTGCATTCTCTCACGACGTGAGCGGTTACAGCATGAACTTCACTGAGAATGCCAAGGCCATTAGCGTCGGGTTAACCGCCGAGTATCTGGCCAAGTACTCTGTCGGCATTAACTACACCGATTATTTCGACGGGAAATATAACAATATCGTTGATCGCGACTTCGTCTCGGTAAGCGCTGCGGTTAGCTTTTAATAGGATAATAAAATGACAATTAAAGTACTGCTTAGCCGTGCCGCGATTTTAGCATCCGTCGCCGTAGTATCCGGGGCAACTTATGCTGACGTGCTGACCCCTGCCCAGATTGCGAGCCTGGGCACTACCCTGACGCCAGTTGGCGCTGACCCACAAGCCAATGACAGTGGCACCATCCCGGCGTGGTCCGGTGGATTGCCCACTGACGCTGCGCCGGTGATTAATAACTATGTGTCCAATCCATTTGCAGACGACAAACCAATTACTGTCGTGACGGCAGAAAATTACAAACGCTATATCGATAAGCTGACGCCGGGGCAGGTGGCTCTGTTTACCCGCTACCCGGAAACATTCCGGATGCCCATCTACCAGTCCCGGCGCAGTGTGGGTTTTCCTGCGTCGGTATATAAGGAGGTCCATGACACTGCCGGGCAAGCTCGAACTGTCAATGGCGGGGATGGGATCACCAACTTCGACTTCAAGTATTTTGCATTCCCTGTTCCTTCGACAGGTGCAGAAGTCCTGTGGAACCATAAAACAAGATATCGCATCAACCTTCAGCGCCGGTATGTGAACGCGACACCGACCAGCTCTGGTGATTACACAATTGTTCAGGTTCAAGAGTCGCTGGCATATCCACAATTCGTGAAAGATGCTGATCTTGAACAACTGAAAGGCATTTTCACCTTCCTCAAGCAACGTACTATTGCGCCAGCCCGCTATGCCGGGAACGTGCTATTGGTCCATGACACTTTGGACCCTACTGCACTGCCTCGTTTGGCCTGGACCTATAGCTCTGGGCAACGCCGAGTTCGCCGAGCACCGCAGGTTGTCTATGACAGCCCGGACGCTAACGCCGATGGCATGCGTACAGTAGACAACTTCTTCCTCTTTAGCGGTGCGCCTGATCGCTACAACTGGAAGTTGGTTGGGAAGAAGGAGGTTTATGTTCCTTACAACAGCTATAAACTGGCCGACCCCAATGTCAAATACGCTGACATTCTCAAGCCTGGCCATATCAATAGCGATCTAACCCGGTATGAGTTGCACCGTGTGTGGGAAGTGGAAGGTACGCTCAAAGAAGGCATTCGCCACATCTACGCCAAGCGTAACTTCTTCATTGACGAAGACTCCTGGATGATCCTGGAAGCCGATCACTACGACGGCCGCGGCAATCTGTGGCGAGTCGGCGAAGGCCATTTGCTTCAGCAATATCATCGCCAGATTCCCTCCTTTGCTGTTGAAACGCTGTATGACCTGCAAGCAGGTCGATACACGGCTGCCGGTATGTATAACAACGAAGGTTCCGGCCCGGAATACAACTACAGCCCGCCATACAACGACTTCACTCCGTCCGCTCTGCGGGCCTCGGGTATCCGATAGTCGTCGCAAATCCGCGTTGTGGCCTCCTTCCTGGAGGCCTTTAGGAGTAGTTTTATGGCTTTAGATAAACAGTCGGTCTACCCGAGTCCTGTCAGGGCGTGGGGGACTGTATTCATTCTCATGATCGCCTTGGTATTGGCGTTTGTGGATCGGCAAGTCATCAGCCTTTTGGTAGGCCCCATCAGGAATGATCTTGCTATTACTGATACCCAAATCAGCCTTCTGATGGGCTTGGCATTTGCACTTTTCTATACCGTGGCAGGCATCCCCCTGGGACGTCTTGCCGATACACGTAGTCGGAATGGTGTAATCGGGGCGGGAATATTTGCCTGGAGCCTGATGACCGCGTTTTGCGGTATGGCGAGTCAGTTCTGGCACCTGCTGGTTGCCCGTGTTGGGGTGGCCGTAGGTGAAGCATCACTGACGCCAGCGGCCTACTCATTGATGGCGGATAGTTTTCCACCTGCTAAACGAGGGACTGCCTTCGCTGTTTATCAAATGGGGATTTTCCTCGGCAGCGGACTGGCATTTCTGCTCGGCGGGATAATCATCACCTTCGCGTCTGCTGAAAGCACAATCGTTGTGCCGGGATTTGGCGAGGTGGTTCCTTGGCGCTTTATCTTCATTTCCCTTGGCGTACTGGGCCTATTGTTCTGCCTCACATTGCTTGCCCTCAAAGAGCCGGTGAGGCTAGGCGAGTCGGCCGGTGTGTCTCTGCCTCTGCGCGAGGTAGGTGCATATTTCTCCAAGATCCGGCGTGCCATTTCGCTTCACAACCTGGGTTTTGCATTCATCGCCTTTGCCACCTACGGGGCGCAGGCATGGATGCCCACCTTCTTCATGCGCACTCATGGCCTGTCGCCTGCAGAGGTCGGAATCAACTACGGCCTGATCGTACTGATCAGTGGTCCTCTGGGCGTAATCTGCGGCGGGCGGATTGCTGACTATTTCAGCGCGCGGGGTATGCAGGATGCCTATGTGCGAATCGCTCTGCTGGCGGTTCTCTGTGCGCTGCCGTTCAACATCATGTACCTCGTCGATGATGTGCGACTGGTCTGGCTCCTCTTCGGCTTCAACATCTTCTTCATCGCTGTGCCATTCGGTCTTGCCCCAGCGGCACTTCAGGAAATCATGCCTAACCCCATGCGCGGGCAGGCATCAGCCCTGTATGTATTCACCACTAACATTATCGGACTTGGCTTGGGGCCTACAGCAGTAGCGCTCATGACAGATTATTTCTTTGGAAACGACCTAAGCCTGCGTTACTCACTCATCTGGGTGGCTTCATTAAGCGCTGTTCTAGGCGTCTGCTTATTACTTGCGTGCCTTAAACCATTTCGAACTGCTAAAGCACGCTTAAGCGAGTGGTCTCGGGCTCCGCTTGTAAAATGATTCATCGACCTTGCTCATGATCTTGTGGGGCTGGCTTTGTCGACTTTGACAGAGCCAATTTCTTTTTTGAGCTGATTAACCGATCTTGAAATTGCAGAGAGTACAGCATGAGTGCAGATAAGAAAGTTATCGCCGCCATTGGTTGTTCTGGTCATATCGCCAAAATTTTCATCGATGAATTTCTCGAGCAGGGCATGCAGATCCGCCTACTGGCCAGAGACGCGAATAAGGCCAGAGCTCAATATCCGACGGCAGAGATCATTGAGGGATCGATGATGAATCCCGAAGATGTATACGCTGCGCTACAGGGGGCGGATGCTGCGTTTCTCATCACCCCAATGGGGGTGCGCAATGACAAACGCTCAGAGGTAGCGGCAGCCAAGCCTGTCATCGAGGCGGCTCGGCGCGCCCAACTCAAACACCTGGTTTATGTATCGGTGCTTCGCGCGGACAAGCCGAGTGAGCTTTCTCTGATCGATGCCAAGCATGATATTGAAGTGCTGCTTGCGCAAAGTGGAGTGCCGTGGACTGCCATCCGTGCAGGATCCTATATGGAAGATGTCTTCGACATTCGGCTGCATCAAATCGAAAAGGGCAAATTCCTTTTCCCGGTCATAAAGGATCGGCGTTTCAGCTATACATGCCAGAAAGATATTCCACGATTCGTAATTCAGAATTTTGATCGACCATTAGGACGGGGCTTGAATTTCATTGCGCCCGGGACATATTCCATTCATGAACTGGAGGCACTGCTTCAGCGCTTCAGCGGTAAGAAGGTTGTCGCCTCTGGGAAGTCCTTTTTTTACTATACGATGAAGGCCCTTCAGCCCTTATTTCATCTAAACGGGCACAAGTTCTCGACAATTATCCCACTTGTCGATTATTTCAATAGTCATGGGTATACCGACTCAAGCCCGAATGTTGGCGACTTAATACCCGACTTCAAGATGACAACGTTAGAGGAGCATCTTGGTCGCCTGTTCAACCCAGTGCCCTAGTGCCCTCAGCCTTGGCCAGGCAGCCCTGCGCTGTCTGGCCATTAGATTTATGATGACCTATGCGAACGGCTAAGGGTTGCAAGTCACTATGGCCTGCTCAATCGCCCAAGCACTTCACAGCCGAGCACACGAGGTACTGCTGCAGGAAGCCAGGTGAGCCTGCTATTCATCTATGTCACAGCTCTTCGAGCTCGGACCAGGTGGGCTGATAAGCTGCTCCTCTTCCATGCTGGCAGGCTGCTTGGGGCAAGAGATAGGGCGTTGGTCCATCGGCGAAGGATGAACCAATGTCGGCCAGCGGCGCACGCCCAGATATCTCAACGAATCAGGGGCTATCCGCCTGCAATGCAAACGCGGTTGCGCCCACAGTGCTTGGCCTCATAGAGCGCCGCGTCGGCGCGCTGGAACCAGAGCTGCGAATCGGTCTCGCAGGCATGGGCAGCCAGACCCAGGCTGAGCGTGTGCGCAATGATCTGGCCTTCGAATTCGGTCGGCGCCGCCTCGAAGGCTTCACGCAGGCGGTTGGTGATGCGTTCAGCGCCTTCGCGATCAATACGCTCAAGGACCAGGACGAACTCCTCGCCACCGAAACGGCCGACGGTGTCAGCCTGGCGCGAGTTGGCGCGTAAAATCTTGGCAAAGTTACGCAGTACTGCATCGCCGGCAGCATGGCCATAGGTGTCGTTGACCGTCTTGAAGAAGTCGATATCAACAATCCCGAGCCAGCGTGTATCCCGTGCAGCAGGCTGCTTCATCAGTTCGTCCAGACGACGCTCGACGCATTTGCGGTTATTCAGCCCGGTAAGGCCATCAGTATTGGCCGAATGCTCAGCAGCGAGACGCTCCTGCTGCTGGGTACGTATCCACAGGGCGAGAGAGATGGCGAAGCACAGGACTTCGATCAGCGCGGCACTCTGAGTCATCGTCATCGGTGCGATCGTGTTGATTGCAGGAAGCCCGCCCTTGATCCCGTACCAGGCCCAGGTGACGCTGAGCGCACTGAGGCCGAAGGTCGCCCAGCCAATCAGCAGCCAAATGGCATGCGGTGTACCGCGCCTCCAACTGACATAAGCAAAGTACGCATTGATAATCGCCGTGGCGTTGAAGAATCGGTACAGGAGGGAAAGTGTATCGAGCGGCAATGCGCGCAACGCACACAAGATCGCCACCACGGCATTTGCCAACGCAAAACCCAGGGCCACGCGGTCGAGCGTCGGAGCAACGGAGTGCAGGCGCAGGGCTTTGCGGGTAAACAGGAAGGAAAAACAGAGCGCGCCGCTGACCAGCAGGCCGAGGCCTTCGTTCGTCCAGAAACTGGTATTCGGCGCAAGGTGCTGCGCGAGCAGGCCGCGCAAGTTGAACCACGCGAAGCCAGTACACGTGACGAAGATGGCATAGGTGAGAAAGGTCGGCTGACGCAGCACGATACCGAACAGCAGCCAGATGGCACCCAGCGTGATGTATACGCCCAAGTGTGTCGTATAGATGGCGGTATAGGCTTGCAGGGCCGCAGTGAGCGCAGCAGGCTGGTACAGGCGCAAGGTCAAGCGCATATCGTCGCCAGACACTGAGCGCAGCCGCACGAAAACCTGCTGTGTTTCGCCGGGGGCGATGCTGTGCATGACCGCAGGCAGGGGCGAAGGCAGAGCGCGCCTGGAAAATGGCACGCGGTCGCCGACTTCCTGCTGCCATGGGGTCGGGGTTGTCACGAAAACCGTCATGGAATCAATCCATGGCGTGTCATCAACAAGCACCCAAGGCTGTGCATCCGCTCCTGGGTTGTGCAGCGTTAGCCGCAGCCAGAAGCCGTCGCGGGTGATGCCCTGATAGAGGTCAGCCTGGGTCAGCTGCTTCCAAGCGGAGGGGGCGAGTTGCTGCAGCGACTCGTGATTGTGTGGATCGCGCTGGAATTCGGCATGACCAACCAGCGACAGGCCATCGAGACTGGCATCAACGGCAATAGGCTCCAGCGCATAGGCATGTGAATGCGCCAGCAGCGCCAGAGCAACCAGCAAAAACCGAACCACCGCCAGGCACCCATGCTCTCTCATACATTCCCTGCTATTGCTCTTTGTGCGAGGTGGTTTAAGTAACTACATCCCTGTGAACAGGCCTCGCTACTTTAGAGCCTCCGGGCCTCATAGCAAAGCAGCCAACGGCTGCTTCTGGCCGGAAGCGGAGGCTTGTGATCGACAGCTAGTGGCAGAGAAAGACCATCAGAAGCGCCTACGGAGCTAGGGAGCACCCACCTCAAAGCGTCCTGCGGCGTCACGCTCGCGCTCGTAGCTTTTGCTGAGCTGAAACGGCGGCAACCAGGACTCGCGCCGGACGGTCCACAGCCCGTAGGTCGGCACCAGTTGGTCGGGGGTATCCAGGGCGCCCAGGTGTACTTCGATCTCGTCGGCGCTGTGAGAGAACACCGATGAGCCGCAGCGCGGGCAGAAATAGCGCCCGGCGTAGTCGCGGGTTTCGCCGGTGATAGTCACCGCCGCCTGAGGGAATATCGCGGAGGCGTGGAACAGGGCGCCGTGGTGCTTGCGGCAGTTGAGGCAGTGGCAGAGGCCGACCCGGTAGGGCAGGCCCGAGGCCACAATCCGCACATCGCCGCACAGGCAGCCGCCGGTGAATCGTTCCATCTCGTGCCTCCTTTCCAGTCGTGTGGCCAGTGTCTTCGCCACAGCCGCCCGTAGAAAGAGTTGCGCCGCCTTGGCCGGCCTCGGTGGGTTCCGAAGCAGGCCGCGGCGGCGCGTGGTGGGCGTTAAGCCGGTGCCCGGTCAGGCCAGGTCGAAGCGGTCCTGGTTCATCACCTTGGTCCAGGCCGCGACGAAGTCATTGACGAACTTCGCCGACGCATCGCTGGTGGCGTAGACCTCGGCCAGGGCGCGCAGCTGGGAGTTGGAGCCGAACACCAGGTCGACCACGGTACCGGTCCACTTCAGGTCGCCGGTCTTGCGGTCGCGTCCTTCCAGAACGCCGTCAGTGCCGGACTTCTGCCACTGGGTGCTCATGTCGAGCAGGTTGACGAAGAAGTCGTTGCTCAGGGTTTCCGGACGCTTGGTGAATACTCCGTGCTTGGCCTGGCCGACGTTGGCATTGAGGGCGCGCAGGCCGCCGACCAGCACGGTCAGCTCGGGCGCGGTCAGGCCCAGCAGTTGCGCCTTGTCGATCAGCAGTTCGGCACTGATACCTTCCAGACCCTTGCTGGCGTAGTTGCGGAAGCCATCGGCTTTCGGTTCCAGGACGGCGAACGAGTCGACATCGGTCTGCGCCTGCGAGGCGTCCATGCGGCCCGGGGCGAAGGGTACTGTCACGTTGACGCCGGCCTTTTTCGCCGCCGCTTCGACGGCTGCGGCGCCGCCCAGCACGATCAGGTCGGCCAGCGAGACTTTCTTGCCAGCGGAGGCCGAGGCGTTGAAGTCCTTCTGGATGCCCTCCAGCGCCTGCAGCACCTTGGCCAGTTCGGCCGGCTGGTTGGCTGGCCAGTCCTTCTGCGGTGCCAGGCGAATGCGCGCGCCGTTGGCGCCGCCGCGCTTGTCGCTGCCACGGAAGGTGGAAGCCGAGGCCCAGGCGGTGCTGACCAGTTGAGGAATGGACAGGCCGGAGGCGAGGATCTTGGCCTTGAGGGCCGCGACGTCCTGCGCATCGACCAGGGCATGGTCCACGGCGGGAATCGGGTCCTGCCAGATCAGCTCTTCCTGCGGGACCAGCTTGCCCAGGTAGCGGGTGATCGGCCCCATGTCGCGGTGGGTCAGCTTGAACCAGGCGCGGGCGAAGGCGTCGGCGAACGCCTGCGGGTTCTGGTGGAAGTGCCGCGAGATTTTCTCGTAGGCCGGGTCCATCCGCAGCGACAGGTCGGCGGTGGTCATCATCGGCGGATGCTTCTTCGACGGATCGTGGGCATCCGGGATCAGGTGCTCCGGCTTGACGTCCTTGGCTACCCACTGGTGGGCGCCGGCCGGGCTCTTGGTCAGTTCCCACTCGTAGCCGAACAGGGTGTCGAAGTAGCCGTTGTCCCAGGTGGTCGGGTTGGGTTTCCAGGCACCTTCGATGCCGCTGGTGGTGGTGTGTACACCCTTGCCGCTGCCCAGCTTGTTGATCCAGCCCAGGCCTTGTTCTTCGATGCCGGCCGCTTCCGGTTCGGGGCCGACCAGGGCCGGGTCACCGGCGCCGTGGGCCTTGCCGAAGGTGTGGCCGCCGGCCACCAGGGCCACGGTTTCTTCGTCGTTCATGGCCATGCGCGCAAAGGTCTCGCGCACGTCGCGGCCCGATGCCACTGGGTCGGGGTTGCCGTCCGGGCCTTCGGGGTTCACGTAGATCAGGCCCATCTGCACGGCGGCCAGCGGGTTTTCCAGGTTGCGGTCGCCGGAGTAGCGGCTGTTGGGTTTGTCGCTGGTGGCCAGCCACTGGTTTTCCGAACCCCAGTAGACGTCTTCTTCCGGGGCCCAGATGTCGCTGCGCCCGCCACCGAAGCCGAAGGTCTTGAAGCCCATGGATTCCAGGGCGACGTTACCGGCGAGGATGAACAGGTCGGCCCAGGACAGCTTGCGTCCGTACTTTTGCTTGACCGGCCACAGCAGGCGGCGGGCCTTGTCCAGGTTGCCGTTGTCCGGCCAGCTGTTGAGCGGGGCGAAGCGCTGGTTGCCGGTGCCGGCGCCGCCACGCCCGTCGGCGGTACGGTAGGTGCCGGCCGCGTGCCAGGCCATGCGGATCATCAGGCCGCCGTAGTGGCCCCAGTCGGCAGGCCACCAGTCCTGGGAGTCGGTCATCAGGGCGGTGAGGTCCTTGACCACGGCATCCAGGTCGAGGGTCTTGAATTCCTCGGCGTAGTCGAAGCCTTCGTCCATCGGATCGGACAGGGTGGAATGCTGGTGCAGGATTCGCAGGTTGAGCTGATTGGGCCACCAGTCGGCATTCGTCGGTGCGCCTTTCGCCACTGTGTTCTTGTTGGCCCCGCCCGAGAATGGGCACTTGGCTTCATTTGTCATGACTATCTCCTCTTTTTTGTATGTACCTGACCACGGCATCAAGCTTGGTATCTGGCTATCGATCCAGCCAATAGGTTTTAGGAATGGCTTTCATAGTAGTCAGGGAATGCGAACCCCGGAGGCACGGGGCGGCATTCGTCAGGAGCGCGCGGCGGCCCCTGGAGGACAGGGGCCGTTCGGCGGGTTCTACGGGGCTTTGGCGAACTCCAGCGCCGCGTCTTCGATGGGCTGGCGGACCAGCATCGCCTGGTCCAGCTTGAAGTCGTTGAACACGCGCCAGGGCGCGTTGCGGCCCTGGCGTGGCAGTACATCGCCACCGCGCTGGACGTAGCCGGACTGCATCGAGTCCATCACGCTTTCCGCCAGCATTTCGTCGTCCGGCGCCCTCGGCGTCACCACCTCCAGGCCCTGTTCGCGCATGTGGTTGAGCAGGCGGCACAGGTAGTGGGCGGCTATATCCGATTTAAGGGTCCAGGGCGCGTTGGTATAGCCGAATATCCAGCCGATATTGGGCATGCCCTGGGCCAGCACGCCCTTGTAGGTCATGCGCTCGCTGGTGGCTTGCCGTTCGCCGTCGATGAACAGCTCGGTGCCGCCGAGTGCCTCCAGCTGCAGGCCGGTGGCGGCGATGATGATGTCCGCCTCCAGCACGATGCCCGACTTGAGCAGGATGCCGCGCTCGGTGAAGGTGTCGATCTGGTCCGTCACCACCGAGGCCTTGCGCTCGCGCAGGACGCGGAACAGGTCGCCGTCGGGCACCGCGCACAAACGTTCCTCCCAGGGCAGGTAGCGCGGGGTGAAGTGGCGCATGTCGATGCTGCCGCCGAGCTGCTTGCGCACCCCGGCCAGCAGCCAGCGCCGCACCAGCTTGGGCCAGCGCTCGGAGGCCTTGTAGATGGCGCGTTGCAGCCAGATATTGCGCTTGCGCGCCAGGCCGAACACCCAGCTTTGCGGCAGAAAACGGCGCAGTACGGCGGAGATCTGGTCGCGTCCGGGCACGCTGACGACATAGCTCGGCGAGCGCTGCAGCATGGTGACGTGCGCCGCGTCTTGCGCCATCGCCGGCACCAGGGTCACGGCGGTGGCGCCGCTGCCGATGATCAGCACGCGCTTGCCCTGGTAGTCGAGGTTTTCCGGCCAGTGCTGCGGGTGGATGAACTGGCCCTGGAACTGCTCCACGCCGGGGAAGTTCGGCAGGTAGCCGGCGTCGTAGTTGTAGTAGCCGGTGCAGGGGATGAGGAACTTGCAGGTGAAGGTGCGCAGGTTGCCGGTGGCTTCTTCCACCGCGCTCAGCGTCCACAGGCGCTCGCTGCTCGACCAGGCGGCGCCGATGGTCTGCAGGCCGAAGCGGATCTTCTGCTCGACGCCGTGCTCGCGCGCGGTGTCGGTGATGTACTGGCGGATGGCCGGGCCGTCCGCCAGGGTTTGCAGGCTGTTCCAGGGGCGGAAGGAGTAGCCGAAGCTGAACATGTCGGCATCCGAGCGAATGCCCGGGTAGCGAAACAGGTCCCAGGTGCCGCCGATGGCCTGGCGCCGTTCGAGGATGGCGAAGCTGGTTTCGGGCGACTCGCGTGTCAGGTGACAGGCCATGCCGATGCCGGACAGGCCGGCCCCGATGATCAAGACGTCGTGGTGATGATGCACTGCAAACCTCCCGCTATTGTTCTTGCCGGGAAGTATGTCGCCTCGCCCGCGCCAGGGATTGACTGTAGCGGGTGGGCGATTGACCGCAGCTGGCGCGTGCGGGTTCTTACGGGGCTGCGTCGGGCTCGGCGGCTGGCGCGGCATGGGCGCGCCGGTAGTGGCCGGGTGTCATTCCGGTCCAGCGTTTGAAGGCGCGCTGGAAGGCGCTCTGCTCGGAAAAGCCGAGCAGGTAGGCGATGTCCACCAGGCTCAGCCCGGGGTCGCGGGCGTAGCCCAGGGCCAGCGAGCTGCGCAGGTCGTCGATGAAGCTGCGAAAGCTCAGGCCACGCTGCGACAGCTGCTCCTTGAGCTGGCTCTCGCTCATGCCGGTGGCCTTGGCCACGCTGGCGATGCGCGGCTCGCCCAGGTTGAAGGACTCCAGCACCGCGCGCCGCGCGATGGCCAGCCAGGCGGGCTCCAGGGCATTGCCAAGCTGCTTGAGCAACTGCTCGCAGAGGTCGTCCATGATCCGCCGCAGCTTCTCGTCGGCGTGCGGCAGTTGCAGTTTCAGGTACTCGGCGTTGAAGCCCAGGGCGGTCTCCGCCGCACCGAAGCGCAACGGGCAGCGGAAGATTTCTTCGTACAGGCGGGTGTCGGCGGGGCGGGGGTGACGGAACGACACCCAGTTGAGGCTCATGTCTTCGCGGTTGGTGAACCAGCGCGCCAGGGTCAGCCAGGCGGACAGGTTGAGCTCGTCCTGGATGCGGCTGAGCGGTGCACCGCCCGGCAGGCTGCTGCGCCAGTAACGGATGCACTCGTCGCCACGGATTTCGGTGACGTGGTGCCCGGCATCGATGGCCAGCACCGAGTAGCGCGAGGCCTGCTGCATCAGGTCCCAAGCGGTGGAGCAGCTCATCAGGGCGAAGCCGAAGGAACCCAGATGGCCCGGTCGGCCACTCTGGCCCAGGCGCAGGCCCAGGCAGGGTTCATCCAGTGCCTCGGCGGTGATGCTGCACAGGCGGTCGAAGCTGGCGAAGGGGATTCGGCCGTTGGGATCGTCCAGGGATTTCTGCTCGATGCCGGCCTGTTGCAGCAGGCTTTCGATCGCCAGGCCGTGCTGGCAAACGTAGTCCGTCAGCAGGCGCAGGAAGTGGACGGCCACGCTGAAATGCTCGGGGTTCAACGACTCGTTCTTCATCATCGCTACTTATCGCAAGGCTTGCTGTGCAGGCGTCTGCCGGGCGAGCGCGCTCGGTCATAAGCGCGCGGATTCGGTCAATACCCACTCTTGGGGCGGCCTTTACAGTCGCCGCAGATGTCACCGCAACGACGTGGGCCAGTCGCCCGTAGCAGGGCTGCCAGCCAGGGTGGTTGGCGCAGTCTGACAAGGTTGCGAAAGCCTTCCAAGTCCTGAAAGCGTAACGCCAGCTTTCAACCACGGCGGGTTCGGTCGGCATCGTTGTGCTTCATCCATCCGAACAACAGGAGTAACCCCATGAGTGCCAACGAGTTCCTGCAGCGCCTGCCCGCCGCCCTCAACAGCGATGCCGTTGCCGGGGTGCAGTGCACCATCCAGTTCAACGTCGCGACCCCCACCTACGCCACCATCGACGGCGGCAACTGCACGGTGGCCGACGGTAGCGCCGATGCGGCGAACGTCACCCTGACCATTGCCGACGATGACCTGATCGCGCTGCTGACCGGCGAGCTGGACGGCATGACCGCGTTCATGGGCGGCAAGCTGCAGGTCGAAGGCGACCTGATGCTGGCCCAGCAGATCAGCGGTTTCTTCAATGCCGAGAAACTGGCCTGAGCCACGACTCGCTGCGGTGCCAGCCGGGCGCCGCTTGCCATTCCCGCGCCTTGCCCCGCCTGGACCCGGTTGCCGCGCGGGAGCAGGGCGCCTGCACAACAAGAACAATGGAGAAGCTATGAGCAAGTTATTCGGCGCAGTCGCGCAGAACGGCTATGTGGTGCGTGATATCCAGGCCGCCATGGAGCACTGGATCAATGTGCTGGGGGTCGGCCCCTGGTTCCATGTCGAGCGGGTCAAGATGGATTACTTCCGCTATCACGGCGAGGACTCCAACCTGGAGATGAGCGTCGCCATCGCCAACTCAGGCGACCTGCAGATCGAGCTGATCCAGCAGCTCAACGATGCGCCGTCCATGTACAAGGATTTCCTCGATGCGGGCCGCGAAGGCCTGCAACACGTCGCCTACTGGACCAAGGATTACCAGGCCATCCACGACCAGGCCCTGGCTCTGGGCCACAAGATCGGCCATGAAGGCCGGATTGGCGGCGAGAAGGGCCGCTTCTGCTACTTCGACACCGAGCTGCACCCCGGCAGCGTGGTCGAGCTTTCCGACATCAGCGGGCCCAAGGGCATGTTCTTCGAGTTCGTGAAGAAGTCTTCGCAGAACTGGGACGGCTCCAACCCCATTCGCAAGATCTGAGCTGCCGAGCGGCTTGGCTTTCTGCCCCGGACCAGGCGTCGCGCGCTGCTCCGGGGCCAGGCAAGAAAATTCTGGAGAACTAGCGATGCGTGCAATCGTTTCAAGTGCCAACGGCCCCGTAATGAAGGATGTTCCGGTACCCAAGGCTGGCCCTGGCCAGGTGCTGGTGCGGGTCAAGGCCTGCTCCCTCAACCGTGCCGACTTGCTGATCATGCAGGGGCTCGCCCACGGCTTTGCCGGTGGCGCCAATGCGCCGATGGGCCTGGAGTGGGCGGGTGAAGTCGCCGAGATCGGCGCGGGCGTGACCAAGTGGCAGGTCGGCGACCGGGTCATGGGCGCTGGCTTCGCCGCCTTCGCCGAATACACCCTGGGTTTCGACTGGATGATCTATGCGATCCCGCAAGGGGTGTCCTACGAGCAGGCGGCCACGCTGCCGGTGGCCCTGCAGACCATGCACGATGCGATCAGCAGCAATGGCCAGCTGGCCGCCGGGCAGTCGGTGCTGATTCAGGGCGCCAGTTCCGCCGTTGGCCTGATGGGCATGCAGGTGGCCAAGTTCCTCGGCGCCGGGCTGGTCATCGGCACTTCCACTTCGCCGGAGCGCCTGGCGCGACTTGGCGAGTTCGGTGCGGATGTGGCGATCGACTCCAAGGCGCCGGACTGGGTCGCGCAGGTCAACAAGGCAACCAAGGGCAAGGGCGTGGACCTGCTGGTCGACTTCGTCGCCGGGTCGCTGATCAATGGCAGCCTGCAGGCGACCCGCATCGGCGGGCGAATGATCAATATCGGTCGCCTGGGCGGCAATGTCGGCGAGTTCGATTTCGACCTGCACAACATGCGCCGCATCACCTACGTCGGCGCGTCCTTCCGCTCGCGCACGCCGCAGGAGCTGATGGCGGTGATCGAGCGTACGGCAAGCGTGCTTGGCCCTGCGGTGGCTGACGGTGTGCTGAAGCTACCGATTGATCGGGTCTACCAGCTCGACGAGGCGGCTGCGGCGCTGGCGCGCATGGAGCGCAACGAGCACTTTGGCAAGATCGTGCTCGAGGTCTGAGAACCTGGTTACGATCTCCTGACTCGCGGCCATACCGCGTTAAAAGCGGCCTCGGAATGCTCATTTACAAATCGTAAACTCCGCTTCCTCGGCCGCTTTTGCCTTGTCTGGCTCTAATTCAGAAGATCGTAAACAGGTTCTAGTTGCTGT
>JBOFCR010000112.1:0-17714 GCA_051646165.1 Pseudomonas sp.
ATCTACAAGGATCTACGCCGGCTCAACGTCGAATTGTCTCCGGAGGTGCGCAGCGTGTTTGACAGGCTGCTGGCCAGCAACGAGGCCATCACCGAGGCAGAGGAAGCCCTGGCGCTATCGGAGCGCTACGAGAGCAGCATTCTTGAGCTGATGACCGAGGACGAGCGCGCCAACTACCTGCGCGCCAGCCGCCAGGCCCGCGACGATGCCACCAGCGAGATCGAGCAGGAGATCCTGAAGGCCGAGCAGCAGAAGGAACAGGAGTGGTACAACGAGCAGCGCCGTGGCGTCGAGGCTGAAGTGCGCGAAGAGCTAGAGGCCATCCCGGCCTACCAGGCGCGCAAATACCTGTTCGGCAACACGCCGCACCCGCAGCTGGGCCGCGTGCTGCGCCTGGACACCGCCGCCGTTACCGAACTGTTCGGCACCAAGAGCAAAGAGGCGCGATTCTTGGGCCGCGCCCGCGCCATCAAGAACGGCGTGCATCCGGAGATTGCCGCCAGCCTGCTGGGATACCGTAACCCGGTGGAAATGCTGACAGACATGCGCGCCGTGCCCAGCCTGGCCGAGGGCATCAAGCTGGAAACCGAGCGACGCATGAGCGAACGCTACCCCGACCCGCGCAAGGATGGCAGCCTGGCAGAGAAGGCCATGGCCGCAGTCGGCGAGCGCGAGGCAGAGGTGCAGGCCATCCAGCTGCGCGCCCTGGCCCGGCAGGCAGGCCGTAAGCCGTCGCAGCACCGCATCATCAAAGAGGCCGCGCGCCAGCACATCGCCCGGCTGCGCCTGCGTGACGTAATCCCGTACACCTTCCAGCGTGCCAGCACCAAGGCCGCCAAGGCTGTCGAGGAGGCGCTGCTGGCCAGCAACATGCCCAAGGCCTACGAGGAAAAGGAAAAGCAGCTGATGAATCTGCACCTGTACCGCGAGGCAGTGAAGGCGCAGGAGCTGGCCACACAGAAGCGCGGCCAGGCCAAGGCCTACATGAAGCCAGGCGCCAAGCGTAAGCGCCTGCAGGAGGCCAGCGTGGAGAACTTCGAACTTGCCTACCCTGACGGCCGGATCGAGTACACCGCGACCAAGGCCGCCGCCAATCGCGCCGAGGAAGAAGGCGCCACCGTGACCCCGCTGTTCAACTTCCTGGAGCAGGTCGACCAGCTGCTGACCAAGTACGAGTTCGGCATCCCGCGCCGCGCCATCCGCCAGCAGCGCGAAGCCCTGGCTACCTTCCTGGCTTCGCTGGCCGACGATCACATCGTAGTAAACCCGCCCGAGTGGATCTTGCTGGACCGCGCCGAGCGCACCAACTGGAAAGAGCTGACCATCGGCGAGCTGACCGACGTGGTGGACATGATCCGGCAGATCGACCAGATGGCGAAGAACAAGCTGAACGTGCTGAAGGGTGACAAGTGGGCCGAATTCGAGCCGCTACGCGATGCCATTGTGGCCACCGTTGAGCTGAACGCCTCGAAGGCCCGCAACAGCCAGTTCAACAAGTCGTTTGCCGACGACATCCGCCGCTGGGGCCGCGAGTGGCTGGGCCTGCTGCCGGTGGATCAGATCGCCCGCGAGCTGGATGGCCAGGACGAGCTCGGCGCCGTGCAGGAGAACATCACCACGCCCGTGCAGGTAGCTGGCCGAAATGCCCTCATTCGTGAAAAGGCCGAGCACCAGGAGCTCGCCGACCTGATCCGCATGTTCTACAGCAACGACCAGATCCGCGGCATGAATGACCCGAGCAAGCTGGTGGCGATCAACGAGATCGGCGACTCGATGACCCGCATGCAGATGGTCATGCTGATGGCCAACCTAGGCAACGAGGGCAACCGCCAGGCGCTGCTTAGCGAGCAGCGCGGCATCTGGACGGCCGAGACCATCCAGGCCGTTATGCGCAACCTGGACAGCAACGACGCCGACTTCGTGGAAGCCTTGTGGGCTTGGATCGACAAGTTCTGGCCGGAGGTGGCCGAGAACGAGGCGCGGCGCACTGGCGTGGCCCCGGCCAAGGTGACCGGCGATCCGTACCCGGTGAAGCTGGCAGACGGCAAGATCCGCGTGTTCAAGGGCGGATACTTCCCACTGAAGTACGACGGCGACCTGAGCATCAAGACCAGCCAGGACGACGTTGCCAACGCCTTCAAGAACATGACAGCCGGGCGCACCGCCAAGGCCTACACCCCGGAAGGCCACCGCATCGAGCGCGTAGGATCTGGCGGGCGCCCGGTCAAGCTGGACTTCAGCGTCGTGACAGGCCACGTCAACGAGGTGGTGCGCGACATCGTAATGACCGACCCGGTGAATCAGTCCTGGCGCTTCCTGCACGACAAGGAAGTGCAGGGCGCATTCGAGCGCAGCAACCTGAAAGAGCTGTTCACCGCGCTGGAAATCTGGCTACAGGACACCGCCGAGGGCGAGAAGGTCGACAGCGGCTACATGACCGCATCGGCACGCTGGCTGCGCACCGGCTTTACCGCAAACGTGATGCTGTTCAACATCGCCAACTCCATGCTCAACCTGGCAGGCACGCACCCCCTGGTCGTGCTCGGCAAGCGCTGGGCGCTGCAGGGCTACCGCAACGCCTTCAGCCCGGACAACTGGAATCAGATGTACGAGCTTTCGAGCTTCATGCGCGAGGCCCGCGTAGAGTCGTACAACAAGGATCTTACCCTGGTGCAGGATCAGATGAATGGCAAGGGCGGCTGGCGCCAGGCGATGACAACGGCCGGCTTCTACCTGAACAACAAGACGCAGATGTTCATGGATGCCGTCACCTGGATGGGCGCATACGAGAAAGGCATGAGCATGGATCTGGTCGGGCAGGAACTGGTGACCTACGCCGATCAGCGCGTGGTCGAGGCCTCTGGCTCTGGCGTGTTCGCCGACCGCGCCGCCATGGAGCGCGGCACCCTATCGCGCCAGACCCGCCAGAACGAGCTGGTGCGCGGCCTGACAATGCTGTCCGGTTACATGATCCGCAAGATGGCCATTGCCCGGCGTCGCACCGGAGAAACCAGCTTCAAGGACATCGGCCAGGCCATGAACTGGGCCGTCGACATGGCGCTGCTGTTCACCGTGGAAGGACTGATGGTCGCGCTGGTCAAGGGCAACATCCCAGACGATGAAGACGATCCGGAAGAGTGGGCAAGCACCGCGGCCTGGGAGACCTTCGCGTCTGTAGGATCTGGCCTGCCGCCATTCGGGCGACCGATCATCACTGGCATCCAGGGCTTTGGCGGCGGCACATCATCCATCGACATCTTCGCCGAGCAGTTCGGCAATGCCGTGACGCAGGCCAAGCAGGGCGACCCTGATGTCACCGCCGCCAAGGCAGTCATTGCCATGATCGGCACCGCGACCAAGACGCCCGGCATCGCCACCAACCGAGTGATCGACTGGCTGGATCGCGCTGACGACGGCGAAACGCCGCCGTGGTACGAACTGTTCACCGGCAACCGCGACAAGTAACCACAACCACAGGGGCGGCATTGCCGCACCATCAACCAGGAGTGCACCAGATGACTGTTTCATCCCAAACGAACAACGTGACATTCGTAGGCAACGGAGTGGCAACCTCCTTCCCGCTGCCGTTCCGCTTCTTCAGCAATGGCGATATTCGCGCCTTCAAGATCGACACAGCGACTGGCGCATCCACGGCGCTGGCAATCGGCGTCGATTACACGCTGATCGGTGCCGGAGAGCCTGAAGTCGATGGCAACGCCATTAGCATCCTCACGCTTACCTCGCCGCTGCCGCTGCTGCTTGGCCTGTACGTCGAGCGCGTAATGAGCCCAGTACAAGAGACCGACATCGTTAATCAAGGCGAGTTTTTCGCAGCCACGCACGAAGACGTTTTTGATCGCATCACTATGCTTATCCAGCAGGCGAATGCTAATAGCAGCGGAGCCATCAGGGTCGCCATCGGCGACCCAGAGCCAACGCGCTTGCTTCCTGCCGCTCAGCGCGCAAACCTGCTGCTCGGTTTTGACTCATCTGGCCAGCCCATCACCGTAGCTCCTACAAGCGGGAGCGCAGCCGACCTTGCAATGCTGCTTGCAAATAACACAAACCCGACAAAAGGTGCTGCACTCGTTGGCTATAAGCGGCGCACGGTCGCTGCACGGCTAAGCGATGTAGCATCGGTTAAAGACTACGGCGCAGTAGGTAACGGTGTATCAGATGACACTTCCGCAATTCAGGCGGCAGAAACTGCCGTGGCTGCCGCGGGCGGCGGCATCCTTATTTTTCCGCCAGGCAATTACCTTATTACTAGAACCATTAACAAGCAAAGTTCAAACGTGCTGTGGCTCGGGGCCGGCAAAGGAGCAGAGCACGACGCCGGCGCGGGTGAGGATTCTGCGTCGTCAATTACATGGGGAGGTATGGCTGGTCATCTGATGGTTAATTTTTCGTCAGTTTCAGGCGGAGCTCGCCGGGTCAGCGGAGGCGGCATTACGGGGATAGGTTTTTATGGACTTGGCGTCGCCGCAAGAGCGCTGTCAATTAATAGCGTGATGTCTGCAGAGATTGACATTTATGTGGAGGACTTCACGGCATCCGCCGTTTATTCTAATGTCGTGCCTACGCTGGGCGAGGCAAAAGATACCCGCGACAACATTATAAAGATAACAGGTAAACAGGTTTCCGCTAGTGCAGGACCGATACTAACAATAGATGGTGACTATAGCGCAAATACTTGCTGCAACTATATATATGTACGCGGCCTTTATAAGAACAGCACGGCTGTTATTATTAGGAACTCAGATAACAACAAAATATACCAATGGACTTTCCGTTTTGGCGGCGGCACTGGGTTAGGTGCAGATGTGCATGGCGGTGCAACTGCCAAGCTTTCCGCAAGGTCAAACGTGTGGTCTTTCCTGTACGCTGGCGATGGCGGTATTACTTTTCGCGGCACAGAATCTTATGCCGTGGCCTCTTACAATAATTCCTGCCAAGATTGGGATAGCGATAATGCTCAGCCAAGCCCGACTATTGGCACTGGTAGTAGCTTTACATGGAGAACTAAAGACGGCAGTGATTTTAGGACAGAAATAGGTATTGTACGTTCTGCCGCCAACCGGCTAGACGTTTACGGTGGGGCTGGCAAGATTCTTACACGCTACAACTTCATCACTTCGGCAGACTCACTCTTTACGTTTTCGCATGGCGTTGGATCTATATCTCTTGCCGCCTCCAGCGATACCGCTCTCGACGTGTCTTTTGGTATAACAACAAAAGGCGCCGGGCAGGGCGACCTGTATTCAGGTAATTTTTCCGCAAAGCGATTCTCTTGGAACTCGGCAGGCATTTCATTTAATGGAAACGCGCCTATTTCCAAACCAACAATAACAGGATCGCGCGGCGGCAATGCTGCGCTGGAATCATTGCTGACGCAGCTCGCTACTTACGGACTAATAACTGACGGAACATCTGCGTAAAAATTATTAAAGAGTTAGCTACAAAACAGTTAACTATGGGCAAGCAGTGAAGTAACAAAATAGCCCGCACAAGCGGGCTATTTTATCATCTCAAGTAGCCATAGACTTTTTGTGCAAGCTTATCCCCCATTGCCGGGAGTTGGGGCGTAACTGTCTTCGATGTAGCGCCAGTGCGAAGGCCGGCAGACGATGCTGATGCCGTTGCCGTCTTGGGCAAACTGGAACAGGCAGCCGCCTTTGCTAAAGCCGACAAAATGCTCTTTGGTATCGCCGCAATACAGCATCACGTCGCGCTTATCGGCAGGCAACCGCTCACTCACCGCCACCCATGCGCTCGCCTGTTCTGGCGGGGCGGTGTAGAGCTTGGTGCCGATGGGTAGGTTGCGAGTGATGATGTCGCTCGTGCCGTCTGAGCTGAATGTCTCGGCTGACACTTCTGCAACCGCCTCCTGCCCGCCTTTCAGCGCGGCCTTAGCAAACTGCCCAAGATTGAACGGAGCCCAGCCACCTGCCGGCGAGAGGGCGGCGACAATGCGTTCGTGCTGGGCGACGGTCATCAGCGGAAAGTCATTATCGCCAGCATTCATACGGCTGAGCAGCCCATTACCCTTTTCGAGCAGGTAGCCAACCACTTTCGGCGCCTCAAGATCCCCGCCCACACTGGCGGCTTGCTGCGATTCGAGGGCGGCGCGATAAGCCATTTCGCGATCAACTGCACCGGCCACGTCGTCGCAAGACGCAGAGCGGTAGTCAGGGTGCATATCGCGGGCTTTGGTGGCGCTTTCTGGCGTGTTTGCAAGCGCAACAACCCCGCAGGCAGCAAGCTGCATGCGCAACCGCTCAATCTCCGCATCCCGCTGCGCCAGCTCTTCGCGGAGCTGTGACAGTAGACGCTGGGCGTCGGTGAGGCGGCAGAGTGGTTCATCGGAAACGATCAGAACGTCATCACCATGCGACCGGCGCAAACCTTCCAAGCTGGTTTTTGACAGTCCTGAATGAACGCCGCCCCGCTTATCGGCGATCCACTCGCACAGCCACGCCACCACCTCCAGCCCATCCGCAGCAGCCGGTACGCCCCGCGCCACATCCAGTCGCTGCTGCGGGTCAAGCTGGCCGTACTGAATTGGCTCAGCCTTCTCGCTCTTCAGCGCCCTTAGCTCTTCCATGACCCTGCACAGCTCTACGTTGTTCGCATCAGCCACGCGGTTCATCCTGTCAAGCTCAGCGCGAAGTGTGCCAAGCTCTTCAACAGCCTTATCCGCATACCAGTGGTGATCGCCTACCATGTCGGACATATCGCGCATGGCCGCGGCCAGCTTTTTCAGTTCGTTTTTCATAAAAGCTCCGTTTATCAGTAACTTATGAGTTTTTCTGACGCTTCTGCCATTGTTTTCAATTGCTTATCTGCCAAAATCGTGCGGCATTTCTGCCTTTCTACTGCTAATTGCGTAAAGCCGTCTAAATCTTCGCCTGCTGCGTTTTTCCTTCTACCCGCTACCATCGCCAGGACTGCCATGCGATCTCTTCACCTGGCGCAGCGCCGTGGCCTTCCCGCCATATCAAAACGCTACGACTCGCCATACTTTCCGTTTTCCTCGTTCACGTCTGCTCGGTCTGCAAGTTCGACCCTGGCCTCTTCGAGCTGCCGCGCTGCCTCTTGGTCGCGCTTGGCATTGTTCGCCTGGACTGCCCGCTTGAGTTCCTGCCACTTCTCGCGCATGCCCTCGGACGGCTTGACCACCTTGCCCTTGTTATGCAGGCCAGCGATGGCCGCCCCGTCGCCGCTGATGGTCTCGGCCGGCACATGCTCCAGCATGCGGGCAGCTTCGGCCTGCGGCAGACGACCAAGGCGCACAGCGCTCTCGATGGCCACGGCGCGACCAGCTCTTTCATGGCCGAGCGAGACGTACCACTTCGCCGGCTTGCCGCTCTCCCTGGCTGCGCGAACCAGCCTGGCATATGCGTCCAGAAATGCTTTGCGTGCCGCGATCTTGTCGCCGATGTCGATCAGCGGACGGCAGACCCACAGCGCGCCCTGGATCTCGTCGTTCAGCACGGCAGTGACACGCTCGTCGCTGGCGCTGCTGGCAATCGACCAGGCCTCGTCACCTTCCGGGCGCTCGTCGTGCTGGCTGACCTGGATCTGGCGGATGATGTCCGCAGGCTTTGGCGCGTACTGGCCAGCCTCGGGATCTTGCAGGTGGCGGTTCAGGCCTTCACGCACAACGGCCAATTCGTGAACCTTCAGCGCCGCGAAGAATAGGTCGGCAAATGGCTTGGTTATCGGCTTGCCGTACACGCTGTACGCCGTGGCCATCAGTGCGCCGAACTCGGCTTTGTCGTTCTCGGTCATTCGATCCGCTCCCCTGTCACTTCGATGACTTCACCCAGGTCGATCAGATCACCCTGGAGCCCCTGTTGCTTGCTCAGCTGCTCCTGCCGGATCTGCTCGACGACGGCGTTGTTCATGTCCTCGATCTGCTGCTGGCGATTGATCACGCCACCACGCTGCTGACCCTGCTGCAACCAAGATGCCTTGAACCCCTGCCAGCCGTTCTCTGCTGCATGCCGTATTGCGTCGGCGATGGTGATGCCGGCAATTGCCGCCTCGCGCATGATCCCGTCCATCGCTGTCTCGGTCAGCGGGGCACGCTTCACCTTGCGGATCGCCAGCCAGTCCCGTGCGTGTTTTTCGTTGACGCCCATCCGCACCAGATCAGCCAGCGTTATCGTTTTGCTTCCGAGCGCTTTCCCCGATGCGACAATGCTTTTGATCTTGCTCTGTTTTGCTTCTGTATCTGTATCTGTATCTGTATCTCGCGAGCGCGTGTGGTTGACGTTCCGTTGGTACGTCCGTTCAACGGACGTTGAAACGTTCGCTGCAACGTCCGTTGCCGACTGCTCTTCAAGCCCTTGTTTTGCAAGGGCTCTTGCCTTGGCCGATGCCTTGCCCGCGTCACTGCTTTTTTTCTGCTTTCCTGCCACTTTTTCGAGGTCTGCCTCGACTCTGAAGTGCGTCCAGATGCCGCCGCGCACATGGAAAAATTCACTCAACGTCCGTCCAACGTCCGTCCAACGTTCGTTGGAAAGCCTGGCAACAGAGGCAAGGCGATCAGCGCGCAGCGGCTTCCCTGTTTGCCAATAGCTGAACAGCAACAGCAGATAGGCGCCGTGCTCTTCAGTGGTCAAGTGAGCCGTATCGGCCAAGTAGTCGGCCACGTACAGCTGCATGTACGGGAGAGCTGCCATTTCAGCGATCCTCGCAAACCAAGACCGATGATTTCAGCTGCAACTGCATGTCGGCAATCAGAAGCCGCATCTGCTCAGGCGTCAGCTCAACCGACTGATCGCCCACTATTCCGCCTTTCTGCTCGATGACGTAATTGCCGCGAGCGTTTACAAACGTTTCTGTTTCGTGTGATGCCTTGAGCTTCATGTCATTCCTCTCCGATAGCTATGAACTCGCTGACCTTCATGCCGAAGACCGTAGCGAATTTCTCGGCCGTGGCCATCTTCGCCGTCTTGGAGTTGGCCATGCGGTTGACGAAGCGAAAACTGAGCCCCATCTGCTCGGCCAGTTCGTGCTGATTCTTCCCAGCCTTGGCCAAAGCCACCTTGATAGATTTACCTAAGTTCATGCTGCGTCCTCTGTTGCGTTTCTGATGCCTCGCAATCTATTCACAGCAAGAACATGCGTCAACCTATCAATTTCCAATGACCATGTTGACGCGCTTTGGTTCCTTCGCTAATGTTCGCCCCATGCTTCACGAACAGGCGCCGAAACAACGACGGCGCTCCCTGAAATGGACCATGGCGTCAGGCCACGTTACGGCCACCAACTCAAACAGGAGAGCAGCATGCGCAAAGTGATGGTCTGCAAGTGGGTTTATGAAGGGCGCGGCACGGCCGGCAAGGTGGTCGAGCGCGGCGAGGCTGTATTTCACGCAATCAGCACCGACTACGAAGAGATTTCTGAATGCGGCGTCGGCCTGTACCCCTGCGCCGTGGTCGAGTGGCCGAGCGGAGAACTTGAGTCGTTCCCGCTGCATCTGGTCCGGTTCATCGAAAATCATTAGTTCGGATGGGCAGTCATCGTCGCGGCCATTCTGGCGCTGGCCGACGAGGCCGAGCGCCAGATCGCCGCCTCAATGGCGCGCCATGGTCGAGTCGGCAATGATGATGAAGTTCGGCGCCCGCTTCGGCTGGCGCAGCATCGCCAAGCACTTCGGTGTTCAGAATCACGAAATGCTGCGCCAGGCCTGCTACAGGCTGGCAGCGGCCCTGGTAGCAGACAGAAACCGCATTGATCAGGAGAGCGCACGATGAAATCTCAAGCAGCAAAAATAGAAAAACAAGGCATACAGATAGCGGTCGGCATCATTCTGGATAATGGCGACATTGCACAGATGACATCGTTTGATGATCGGTTGCAAATTGGCAATTTTACGGCTCAGGACATGATCAATCTGATCGCTGTATTCAGAGACATAGCGGATGCCCTAGAAGACGAGCTTGGACGAATCACAAACTAAGAGGCGATAAAAATGAAATCGCAAGCAACCAAGATCCAACCCCCGAAAGAGCCGAGCAAGCTGCGCCAGATGCTAGAAGGCTTCATCGTCGGCTGCATCATCGGCGCCGCCGGCGCCTGGTGGCTAGTGGAGTACCTGGCATGATCAACATCCGCGCAAGTTCACTAGGCGAGCTATTCGACTGCCCGGCCCGCTGGGCAGCAAAGAACCTTGAGGGAATCCGCTCGCCAGGCAACGGCAAGGCCCACCTCGGCACCGCGATACATGCAGGCACCGCGGTCTATGACCAGGCGGTTCTGGACGGGTCGCCAATCAGCATCGACGACGCAGCAGGCGAGTTCGTAAACGTGCTGCATAACCCCGAGTACCCTGTCGAATGGGACGTGGACAGCCCGAAAGATGCCGAGAAGGTCGGCATCCTGCTGATCAGCAAATACTGCAGCCAGATCGCACCGCTGCAGGATTATGTCGGCGTCGAAGTCGGCTGCGACCTCCTGGTGATCAGTGACCTTGGAATCAGCCTGAGCGGCACAACCGACCGCATACGTCGAGTCGACGGCGAACTGGGAATTGCTGACCTGAAGTCGGGCGGACGCGCAGTGGGAACTGACGGCGTGGCAGTAACGGCTGGCCATGGCGCGCAGATGGCGGTCTATGAGCTGCTGGCAGAGATCAGCATTGGGCAGGCCGTCACGCTGCCCGCCCAGATCATCGGCCTGCAAACGTCCAAGACAACCGCCCGCGTCGGCCTTGGCGAAATCCCGAACGCCCGCGCTGCATTGATCGGCACCGAAGACGATCCAGGCCTGCTAGATCACGCGGCCAGAATAATCAAATCGGGAAGCTTCTATGGCAACAGCAAAAGCATGCTGTGCTCGCCGAAGTTCTGCCCAAAATTCGCCACCTGCAAATTCCGCAACTAGGAGCAACACCATGACCGAACAAACCACCCTGGCCCAGCTGCAGCAGACCGCCGTGGCGCCGCGCAACGATTCGCCCATGTCCCTGCTGACCGGCGCAGGCTTCGACCAGCTGCAGCGAGTGGCCAAGGCGCTCGCCAGCTCTACCCTGGTCCCGGCCCAGTACCGGGCATTCACCGAAGTGAAGGACCGCGGCAAGGTGACGGGCTACACGCCGAGCCCTGCAGGCCTGCCGAACTGCATCGTCGCGTTGAATATGGCCCAGCGCATGAATGCCGACCCGCTCGCCGTGATGCAGAACCTGCACGTCATCGAAGGGCGCCCCAGCTGGTCTAGTCAGTTCATCATCGCGGCCATCAACAGCTGCGGCCGATTCAGCCCGCTGCGCTTCGAGATCAGCGAGCCCGGTGAGCTGACCGATGTCACCTATACCGCGACCGTCTGGAAGAGCAACCAGAAGACCGAGGAAAAGCGCAAGGTCACTGTGCGGCATCAGACCTGCCGCGCCTGGGTCATCGAGAAAGAAACCGGCGAACGCCTGGACGGCCCGACCGTATCCATCCAGATGGCCATCGACGAGGGCTGGATGACCAAGAACGGCAGCAAGTGGCAAACATTGCCCGAGCTGATGCTGCGCTACCGGGCCGCCAGCTTCCTGGGCCGCCTGTACGCACCCGAGCTGCTTATGGGCCTGCAGACCCGCGAAGAGGTCGAGGACGTGATCCCTGCAGAGCGCGACGTTACCGGCACCTTCGCCGTCGACCTGGACGATCTGCGCAACCGCGAGCCAGAGGCGCCCGCAATCATCGACACGGAAGAAGACGAGAAACCGCTTGACGAGGAAACCGTCAGCGACAATACTCAGCACCAGAACGAAAACAGCGCAGATAGCGAACATGCACATGCGCAAACAGGAACCGAGCAGTTCGGCTCTATGGAGTAGCAAAAATGACCGGCACCACCAGCATTCAAGACGCTTACGGATCCACCAAGAAGTTCGTCGTGGTGCTGGTGACTGCCGAGCTGAATGCACGCACCGACTGGGAGTGCAGTTTTACCAACGACATCAGCGCCAGGCTTGAGAAGTACGGGCACAATCTGGCGTTGACGCCGACGCAGCGCAAGCAGCTCGGCAATCTCGCCGCCAAAAACTGAGGGGAACACATGAAACAAGAGCATGACGCACTGGATGATGCAGCCCATGGCATCCAGGACAGCGCCGCCAACATCATCGAGGTCACGCCCTACGAGCTTGCCCTTGCCCACGTCGTAACAGGTGGCCAGATCAGCCCGAAGGCCATCCAAGCAAAGGTCGGCTGCAAGAAGAAGATAGCCGGCGACCTGGTGCTGGAACTGCAGACAAACGGCATCGTCAGCGAACCAGACGACGACGGGCACCGAACCCTGCTGGCTCCTCTGGAAAGACCCAGACCACTTCCCGGCGATGCACCCCGCGTTGCCATCAACGAAAACGAGCTGGCCTCCCGCTGGGGGATGTCGGTCAAAACCCTGCGCCGCTGGCGGCAGGAGCAGCTCGGCCCGGTGTTCTGCAAGCTGGGCGCACGCGTCACCTACCTGATCTCCGAAGTTGAAGCGTTTGAGCGGCGCGTTGCGCGGGAATCGTGGCAGATAGAGTGAGTAAGCGCCCGGATGGCCGCGGCGAGTCCAAGAATAAGCGGCTGAAACCTTCGCCCCAGTGAAACTCTGGTGTCACTAAGGCCGCTAATAGCCATGCCGAGATCAGCGCCGGCCAGATCATCCAACCAATGCAACCACAACAACGGGGAAACACATGAAAATCGTCGGGATTCAAATCGAGAACATCCTGGGCCTGCAGCGCGCCGAGATCATCGGCCGCCAGCCCATCACGCTGATCGCGGGCGGCAACGAGGCTGGCAAGTCTTCGCTGTGCGACGCCATCAGCATGGCGCTGACCGGCAAGCCGCGCCGTGTGGCGCTGAAGAAAGACCTGGGCCAGCTGGTGCACGATAGCAACGGCGCCAAGAAGGGCCGCGTCACCATCATCGGCCCAGGTGGCGAAGTGCTCGGCCAGTACCGCCTGCCAAAAGGCGAGCACGAAATCGGCGCCAGCCTGGAGAAGTCGCCAGGCTACGAGTTCCTGCCGCTGGTGCTGGACGCCGAGGCATTCGACAACATGACCGCCGACGAGCGCCGCAAAACCCTGTTCAAGCTGACCGGCTGCAAGGCCTCGCCCGAGGACATCACCGCCGAGCTGAAAGCCGCAGGCTGCGACATGGCCCTGGTCGAGCAGATCATCGCCATCGCACGCAGCGGCTTCCCAGCCATGACCGAGGAAGCCAAGCAGCGCGCCAGCCAGGCCAAGGGCGATTGGAAGGCCGTGACTGGCGAAGTGTGGGGCAGCGAGAAGGCCAAAGACTGGGAGTTCGAGACTCCAACGGGCGCCAAGGTCACCCACGAGCAGATCGAGCAAGCCGCGGCCGAGTGCCACAAGATCCAGCACGATATCGAAAACGGCATGGCCCACAAGGGCAAGCTGGAACAGCAGGCCGCTGACGCAGATAGGTACGCCGCCAACATCGCCGAGCTGCGCGACCAGGCGGGCATGCTGAGCCGCGCCACTGCCAAGCGCGACGCCACGCAGAAAGACCTGGACGCCTGGGAGGCAAAGCTGGCCACCGTCAAGGCCGCCATGGCCGGTGACGATACCTACGACTGCCCATGCTGCGACGCCGATTTGGAGCTGATCGACGGCAAGCTACACAAGTACGCTGGCGCCCTGACCGCCGACTCGAAGCGCGACATGCTGAAAGATCAGGCCGAGGCCTCGGAATCGGTCGCCCTGCTGCGCCGCACCCTGGCCAACGACAACCAGGCCATCGCTGCAGCGCAAGCCGCGCAGACCAATCTCGACGCAGCCATGGCCAACAAGCCGGAAGCCGACGAGAAGGCGTTGGCTAAAACCATCGACGCCATCTACGCACTGCGCATCGCCCTGAGCACAGCGCAGGCCAAGCGCGACGCACTGACCGAGCGTTACAACCTGATCGCAGTCGCCAAGGAAACCAACGAGAAGGCCACCGCCGCGCACAAGTCGATCAGCGCCTGGCTGGCCATTGCCGAGCAGCTGGCGCCGGCAGGCATCCCGGCCACGCTGCTGAACAAGGCGCTGGCGCCGGTCAACACCGCGCTGGAAATGCTGGCCGGGCTGTCTGGCTGGAGCGTGCCAGCAATCAGCGAGTCTATGGAGATCACCTACGGCGGCCGGGCCTTCGAGCTGTGCAGCGAGTCGGCGCGCTGGCGCTGCAACACCATGCTGGCCTTGGTCATCGCCCAGCTGTCCGGCCTGAAGTTCGCCGTGCTAGACCGGCTCGACGTGCTGGAGCTGAAGGGCCGCCCGCAGCTCTGCGCAATGGTCAGCAAGCTGGTCGACATCGGCAACCTGGACAGCCTCGTTATGTGCGGCACCATGAAGGCGAAGCCGGCCATGCCTTACGGCTTCCAGAGCCTCTGGATCGAGAACGGCGTGGTTCTTTCTGAGGGGTAGAGTGATGCCGACTAATCACTATGAAGCACTGCAAGAACGCTATGTCCGCGAGCATCAGATCGAACTAGGATTTTACGCCAGCATGACGCCAGAGAAGATCAGCGAAATGGCGCAGGATCTGCACAATGCGCTGGCTCAGCGTGACGCGACCATTGCCGAGCTGGCGGCATCATACCAAGCACTGCGCGAATCCCGCGCGAACGATATGGAGTACATGTGGCAGCTGGAATTTGCATTCGTGGAGCCGCGCAAATGGTGACGCCCAATCAGATGCTGCTGGCCGGTACCCTGGCTTTCGCGTTCTATGGCGGCTGGTCATGGCGCGCAGACATCGCCGACGCCGACATGGCGCAGTTCAAGGAAGGCATCGCCCAGCAGGCCGCTGACCAGCGCGAGCTTAAAGCAAAGGTCGAGGCCGGCCAGGCCGGCATCACCCAGCAATCAAGCGCACGCCTGGATCAGCAGGCCGCGCAACAGCAGGAGGCAATCCAGTATGTCGACCGTGAAGTCGTGGTGTTCCGTGACCGCTGGCGCAGCAGCGCTTGCACTCTCCCTGCTGACTGGCTGCGCCTCTACAATCAAAGCCTCGGACTTGCAGGCGCAGTGCCCGACACCACCGAAGCCGGATCAGCGCCTGCTGATGGCGCCGTGCGCGTTCCTGGCAGCTGACGGCAACCCGGCTGACACCCTGCAGATCGGCGTGGTGACCAGAAACAACCAATGCGCCAGGCAGATCCGAGACAACTACATCGAGCTGCAGAACTGGACGAAGGAGCAACATCCGACGGTCGAAACCGAAAGAGGAGATTTGATGTGACGACGATTTCTTGTGTTGATTTGTTCTGCGGGGCTGGCGGCCTGACGCATGGCTTCGTGCTGGAAGGGCTACAGGTGGTCGCCGGTATCGATCTGGACCCAGCCTGCCGCTTTCCCTACGAGGCCAATAACCAAGCTCGATTCATCGAGCGGGACATCAGCAAAGTGGACGTACCCGAACTGAAGGCTCTGTTCGGAGATGCAGACGTCACGATTCTCGCGGGTTGCGCTCCATGCCAACCCTTCTCGACCTATGCACAACGCTACGAGCTCGACGGCAAGGATGGAAAGTGGGGCCTCCTGTATGAGTTCGCTCGCTTGGCAAAGGGAACCAGTCCAGACGTCATCACGATGGAGAACGTCCCCACGGTCGCCAATCATGCGGTGTTCCATGACTTCGTCGATACGCTGAAGCGGCTCGGCTACAAGGTCTGGTTCGATGTCGTCGATAGCTCACGCTACGGCGTACCACAGATGCGCCGACGCATGGTGTTGCTGGCCTCGCGTCATGGTGACATCGAGATGATCGAACCGACCCATGAAAAGCCCAGGACGGTTCGTCAGGCCATCGGCCGCTTACGCCAGCTGAGCGCGGGTGAAGCGGCGCCGAGGGACAAGCTACACGTGGCATCGACGCTGTCCCAAAAGAATCTCCAACGGATCAAAGCCTCGAAGCCGGGTGGGACGTGGCGAGATTGGCCGGACGAACTGGTCGCGGACTGTCACCGCGCCGAGAGCGGGCGCACCTACCCAAGCGTCTATGGCCGCATGGAATGGGACAAACCCGCGCCCACCATGACCACACAGTGCTACGGGTTCGGCAATGGCCGTTTCGGGCACCCGGGACAGGACCGAGCTATCTCGTTGAGGGAGGCAGCGATCCTCCAGAGCTTTCCGCGCCACTACGCCTTCGTGCCGGAGGACGGCGAAGTGAGCTTCAAGGTTCTCGGGCGGCTCATCGGCAACGCGGTTCCCGTAGATCTCGGTCGTGCCATCGCGCGCAGCATCAACACCCATATCGCTGTGGGCAACTTGGAGAATCTCAATGGAAAATAAATGGACCCTAGCGGGATCCGGCGTGGCCTTGATCATGTTGGCCGTTTGGTTGTTTACAGCCCAGGACGGTCATGTGCCAGCAGTGTGCAGGAGGTCGGCGATGAACCCAATTTTAGTACAAGGAGACTCACATGAGTGACTACCGTGTTCGCATTTCCGTGCGCAATGCACGTCTGCTGCGTGCCATCGAGCGGGCTGGGCATCGCCCCGGCGGCCCATTCGCCAACGCGGTGGGCATCAGCTACAACGGAACGCTGTTGCCATACCTCAACCTCACTCGATCGCCGCTGACGCCGGATGGTTTGCTGCGGGAATGTGCGTGGAACCTGTGCGACTTCCTGAATGCATCACCCTCCGATCTGTGGTCAGACGCTCAGCTCAGTCCGCTGGCGAAGAACCATTCCAGCATCGATCTGGATGCCGACAGCATGCAGGCGCTGGTTTGCGGATCAGCCACGACCGACCCGCTGCGGCTCGCCAGCCACGCACAAGCAGGTCGCATTCTTCAAGACGCGCTCGATTCACTGACGCCGCGTGAGGCGAATGTGATCCACGAGCGCTTCTTTGTCGATTCGACGCTGGATGAGATCGCCGAAAAGATGGAAATCTCCCGAGAGCGCGTCCGTCAGATCGAAGGCAAGGCCTTGCGAAAGCTGCGCCATGAATCGCGCATCCAGCACGAGCTGGCCAGTATCGCCGACGTGATCGGAGGTGTCGTTGATGCTTGACGTCAATGCCACCCAAAAACCAGTCGAGTCCGGAGCCCGCCCAATGCCCAAGAAAATTGACCATCGCGAATCCCGCTGGTATCGAGAGGGCGTTGCCGCTGCAGAAGCAGGCACCCCGCTCGAGGAATGCGAATACGCGCCAAATAGCCCCGAGTGGTATCTGTTCGCCGCTGGCCACGGTGCCGAGCCCTGCTGCCAATTTTGTGGCGAGCCCAAAACGCCCTGCTGCCAATATCTTGCAAGCGGCAAGCAGACCATATGAGAGTCAATTCTGTAAAAGAGGAACGAGGCATGAGTTGGCAATCCGTAAACGATGCAATCGCCCGCTACCAGGCGGAAATGAGCAGGGCCAAAGAGGGAATCGCCCGCTACCAGGCGGAAATCGCTGACTACCAGGCGGAAATCGATCTCACCGAAGAGGAAATCAGCTACTGCCAGTCGAAAATGAGCAGGGCCAAAGAAATACTAGCCAAGCTGTAGTGGAATCGGGGAGAAGGCCGGGATATGAGCAAGCAACCCACGCGTGAAGAAATCGCGGTCATGTACGGAGAGATCGCTGACTGCAGGTTGGAAGCCGACACCATCAAGGAAGTGCTCACCGAGTACCTGTCGAAAGTTAGTCTCGTAAGGGAAGCACTAACTTACTGCCTGTCGGAAGCTGATACCGCTGACTGCCAGCAGAAGATTAACTTCATCAA
>JBOFCR010000129.1:0-36096 GCA_051646165.1 Pseudomonas sp.
CACTGCTGCCAAAGTTCAACGGACACTGACATCCCCTAGGTCGCTACGGTTCGCGAGGCAAAAAATCAGCCTGCATTGTAGCCGCGCCACCCAGAGTTATCCACACGAATCAGCGCCTGCAGCCGAGTAAAATCAAGGATTTATTAGTATTTCCAAGATTTCCGTCGGTTTCCATAAAGGTTGTGGATAAGGGTAACTGAAGGCTCTGGAAAAGCTTGGGTAAAACTCGTTGACAACCCCGCCTGTGGGTAAAACGGCCATTCATCCACAGCTCACCACCAGGCCTGGCACACGTAGAGCACCGGTTACCGACAGACTTATTTTTCGCTACAACCCATGGCAGGCATGGCCTGCAGGGACTTACCCACAGAAAACACCCTTACTAAGAGCTATAAACACTTCTAGTCTTTTAAGAATTTCTTTCTTTTTATCTTTCTTTGCTTGAGAGCCTGGTTGGAAATTGACCTGAGGCGCGGCTTTCACTAGAATCGCCGGTCTCTTTAAACGGGGGCCATTCCGGCCCGTAGTGGACCACCCAGGTAACGCACCATGAAACGCACTTTCCAACCCAGCACTATCAAGCGCGCTCGCACTCACGGTTTCCGCGCTCGCATGGCCACCAAAAACGGCCGTGCCGTCCTGTCGCGTCGTCGCGCCAAGGGCCGCAAGCGTCTGACCGTCTGATAAACCGGAACGGGTAGTGAGTCGAGACTTCAGTCGGGAAAAGCGCCTGCTAACCCCCCGGCACTTCAAAGCAGTCTTCGACTCACCCAGCGGCAAAGCCCCCGGCAAGAATGTCCTGCTCCTCGCTCGCAGCAACGATCTTGACCATCCCCGCCTGGGTTTGGTGATCGGCAAGAAAAGCGTCAAGCTTTCGGTCGAGCGTAACCGCCTGAAACGCCTGATCCGGGATTCCTTCCGGCTCAACCAGACGTTGCTCGCGGGGCTGGACATTGTCGTGGTGGCTCGCAAAGGTCTAGGCGATCTGCACAACCCAGAACTGCACGAGCAGTTTGGCAAACTGTGGAAACGCCTGGCCCGACAGCGACCAGCCCCTGAACCACAGACCGAACCAGGGGTAAGCGACAGTCCCCATGCGTAAACTCGCGATCATCCCGATCCAGTTCTATCGCTACGCCATCAGCCCTTTGATGGCCAATCACTGCCGCTTCTATCCCAGCTGTTCCTGCTACACGCAAGAAGCCATCGAACTGCATGGCCTGTTGCGTGGCGGCTGGCTTGGCATTCGCCGCCTGAGCCGCTGCCATCCCTGGAATCCCGGTGGTTACGACCCGGTTCCAACCTCTTCCTCCCCTTCGATGACCGAGTAATCCATGGATATCAAACGCTCGATCCTGCTCGTCGCCCTGGCCATCGTCGCCTACATGATGGTGTTGCAGTGGAACAAGGATTACGGCCAGGCAGCTCTGCCGGCCCAGACCGCCACCATTGGCGGCAATCAGACAGCTTCGTTGCCAGATACCCCTTCGACTGCTGCTGAAAGCGATGTGCCTAGTGCGGTCGAGCAACCGAGCCAGCCGGCGCAGACCACAGTCGCGGCCAGCAGCGAGCTGATCCAGGTCAAGACCGACGTTCTGCAACTGGCCATCGATCCCCGTGGCGGCGATATCGTCCAGCTCAACCTGCTGGCCTACCCGCGTCGCCAAGATCGTCCGGATGTGCCCTTCCAGCTGTTCGACAATGGCAGCGAGCGGCTGTACCTGGCGCAGAGCGGCCTGATCGGCAACAGCGCGCCGGATACCGCCAAGGGCCGAGCCCTGTGGACCAGCGCCCAGCAGAGCTACCAGCTCGCCGACGGCCAGGACCAACTGGTGGTCGACCTGCAGTACAGCGAAGCCGGCATCAACTACATCAAGCGTTACAGCTTCAAACGCGGCCTGAACGCCCAGTGCACAGCCAAGCAGCAGGCACTGAAGAAGCCGGGCTGTGTCGATCCGTCGTCCTACCACGTCGACGTGCGCTACCTGATCGACAACCAGAGCGCGCAGAACTGGAGCGGCAACATGTACGCCCAGCTCAAGCGCGACAACAGCGGCGACCCTTCGTCGACCACCGCGACCGGCACCGCCACCTACCTGGGCGCGGCGATCTGGACCCCGGAAAAGTCGTACAACAAGGTGTCGATGAAGGACATCGACAAGCAACCGCTGAAGGAAACCGTGCAGGGTGGCTGGGTCGCCTGGCTGCAGCACTACTTCGTGACCGCCTGGATCCCGAACAAGAACGACAGCAACGTCGTGCAGACCCGCAAGGATGCCCAGGGCAACTACATCGTCGGCTTCACCGGCCCTGCGCTCAACGTAGCCGCCGGCGCCAAAGGCGAAGCCAGCGCTATCCTGTATGCCGGTCCGAAAATCCAGAAATACCTCGGCGAACTGTCCCCGGGTCTGGAACTGACCGTCGACTACGGCATTCTGTGGTTCATTGCCCAGCCGATCTTCTGGCTACTGGAACATATCCACAGCCTGCTGGGTAACTGGGGCTGGTCGATCATCGTCCTGACCATCATCATCAAACTGGCCTTCTTCCCGCTGTCCGCCGCCAGCTACCGTTCGATGGCGCGCATGCGTGCCGTATCGCCGAAACTGGCCGCGTTGAAGGAACAACATGGCGACGATCGCCAGAAGATGTCCCAAGCGATGATGGAGCTGTACAAGAAGGAGAAGATCAACCCGCTCGGTGGCTGCCTGCCGATCCTGGTACAGATGCCGGTATTCCTGGCCCTCTACTGGACTCTCCTGGAAAGCGTCGAAATGCGCCAGGCCCCATGGCTGCTGTGGATCACCGACCTGTCGATCAAGGATCCGTTCTTCCTTCTGCCGATCATCATGGGCGCTACCATGTTTATCCAGCAGCGCCTGAACCCGACTCCGCCGGATCCGATGCAGGCCAAGGTGATGAAAATGATGCCGATCATCTTCACCTTCTTCTTCCTCTGGTTCCCAGCTGGTCTGGTGCTGTACTGGGTGGTCAACAACGTCCTGTCCATCGCCCAGCAGTGGTACATTACCCGCCAGATCGAGGCTGCTACGGCGAAAGCCTGACGCCTCACCTGCCGTACAAAACGCCCCCTCGTGGGGCGTTTTGCTATCCGTCATTTGCTCAATGAGTACTCAGTCATGTTGTCCACCGCCCGAGAAACCATCGCCGCCGTCGCCACCGCTCAAGGCCGTGGTGGTGTCGGTATCGTGCGGGTGTCCGGCCCCTTGGCGCGGACCATCGGCGTCAGCCTCGGCGAACTGCAACCCAAGCCCCGTCACGCTCACTATGGCGCCTGGCAGGATGGCGATGGCCAGGTGATTGACCAGGGGCTGCTGCTGTTTTTCCCCGGGCCGCATTCCTTTACCGGCGAAGACGTCTTGGAATTGCAGGGCCACGGCGGCCCGGTGGTACTCGACATGCTCCTGCAGCGCTGCCTGCAGCTCGGTGCCCGCCAGGCGCGGCCCGGCGAGTTCAGTGAGCGGGCCTTCCTCAACGACAAGCTCGACCTGGCCCAGGCCGAGGCCATCGCCGACCTGATCGAAGCCAGCTCGGCGCAGGCCGCGCGCAACGCCCTGCGCTCACTGCAGGGCGAGTTTTCGCGGCGCGTGCATGGCCTGACCGAGAAACTGATCGAGTTGCGTATCTATGTCGAAGCCGCCATCGACTTCCCTGAGGAAGAGATCGACTTCCTCGCCGATGGCCATGTGCTCGGCCTGCTGGATGGCGTGCGCGACAACTTATCCACAGTGTTGCGCGAAGCCGGGCAAGGCGCCCTGCTGCGCGACGGCATGACCGTGGTCATCGCCGGCCGGCCCAATGCCGGCAAGTCCAGCCTGCTCAACGCCCTGGCTGGGCGCGAGGCGGCTATCGTCACCGAGATCGCCGGCACCACCCGCGACGTGCTGCGCGAACATATCCACATCGACGGCATGCCACTGCACGTGGTGGATACCGCCGGTCTGCGCGATACCGACGACCAGGTCGAGAAGATCGGTGTGGAGCGCGCGCTCAAGGCCATTGGCGAGGCCGATCGAGTGCTGCTGGTGGTCGACTCCACCGCCCCGGAAGCCGCCGATCCCTTCGCGCTGTGGCCGGAATTCCTCGATCAGCGCCCCGATCCGGCACGGGTCACCCTGATCCGCAACAAGGCCGATCTGTCGGCGGAAGCGGTCGAGCTGACCACCTGCGCGGATGGCCACGTCACCCTCAGCCTGTCGGCCAAATCCAACGATGGGCTGGACCTGCTGCGCGAGCACCTCAAGGCCTGCATGGGTTATCAACAGACCGCCGAGAACAGCTTCAGCGCCCGCCGTCGCCACCTGGAAGCCTTGCGCCTGGCTTCCAGCCACCTCGAGCATGGCCGCGCCCAGCTGACCCTGGCCGGTGCCGGCGAGCTGCTGGCCGAAGATCTGCGTCAGGCCCAGCAGGCGCTGGGCGAAATCACCGGTGCGTTCAGCTCCGATGACCTGCTCGGGCGCATCTTCTCCAGCTTCTGCATCGGCAAATAGAGCTGCCAACTTAGCCATAGGCCTGGATCAAGCAGGCCGGTTTTGTCCTGCCCGATGGTTATGCAAACCGCCAACGTCCGACTTAAACCCTGTGGAAAACCCGGCCTGAGGTCGGTCGATAAGCCGGTCGATAAGCTGAAGATAAAACCGCCTGTGCATAACAATGGCTTTAATCCACAGGTGATCCGCAGATTGCCCAGTGGAAAGTGTCAGGAATGGCACAGGGTTATCAATCGCTGTACAGCTTGCTGCGTAAGGGATACAGCAATCTATCCACAGAAATGGTCGGCACCATATATAAAAATAAAAATAAGGCTTTATATAAATTCATTCTTTTTATTCTCTATAAGCCTGAGAACCGACCGGCTGGCTATTTTTTGTGCAGAAGGCTTCATTCACCCGGTCTAACTCCCTATACTTGCCGGCTGTCCCGCTTTTCAAAGCAAAAGCCTCCCTTTCTCTACAGGCACGAGGTGCGTGGTGGATTTCCCTTCTCGTTTTGACGTGATCGTGATCGGTGGCGGTCATGCCGGTACCGAGGCTGCGCTGGCAGCCGCACGCATGGGCGTGAAGACCCTGCTGCTGACCCACAACGTGGAAACCCTCGGCCAGATGAGCTGCAACCCGGCCATCGGCGGCATCGGCAAGAGCCACCTGGTCAAGGAAATTGATGCCCTCGGTGGTGCCATGGCACTGGCTACCGACAAAGGCGGCATCCAGTTCCGTGTGCTCAACAGCCGCAAAGGCCCGGCGGTACGTGCCACTCGCGCCCAGGCCGACCGTGTGCTGTACAAGGCGGCAATCCGCGAGATATTGGAAAACCAACCCAACCTGTGGATATTCCAACAGGCCGCCGACGACCTGATCGTCGAGAACGCCGAAGTCAAAGGCGTCGTCACCCAGATGGGGCTGCGCTTCTTCGCGGACTCCGTGGTGCTGACCACTGGCACCTTCCTCGGCGGACTTATCCACATCGGTCTGCAGAACTATTCCGGCGGTCGTGCCGGTGATCCGCCCTCGATTGCCCTGGCTCACCGCTTGCGTGAGCTGCCACTGCGGGTCGGTCGCCTGAAGACCGGTACCCCGCCGCGTATCGACGGCCGCTCGGTGGATTTCTCCTTGATGACCGAGCAGCCCGGCGACACACCGATTCCGGTGATGTCCTTCCTGGGCAACAAGGAAATGCATCCGCAACAGGTCAGCTGCTGGATGACGCACACCAACGCGCGTACCCACGAGATCATCGCCAGCAACCTCGACCGCTCGCCGATGTACTCCGGCGTGATCGAAGGTATCGGCCCGCGCTACTGCCCGTCGATCGAGGACAAGATCCATCGCTTCGCCGACAAGGACAGCCACCAGGTGTTTATCGAGCCTGAGGGGCTCACGACGCATGAGCTGTATCCCAACGGCATCTCCACCTCGCTGCCATTCGATGTGCAGCTGGAGATCGTGCGCTCGATTCGTGGCATGGAGAACGCCCACATCGTGCGTCCCGGCTACGCCATCGAGTACGACTACTTCGATCCGCGCGACCTGAAGTACAGCCTGGAAACCAAAGTCATCGGCGGTCTGTTCTTCGCCGGGCAGATCAACGGCACCACCGGCTACGAAGAAGCCGGCGCCCAGGGCCTGCTGGCCGGGGCCAACGCCGCGCTGCGCGCCCAGGGCAAGGAAAGCTGGTGTCCGCGACGCGACGAGGCCTATATCGGTGTACTGGTCGATGACCTGATCACTCTGGGCACCCAGGAGCCGTACCGCATGTTCACCTCGCGCGCCGAATACCGGCTGATCCTGCGCGAAGACAACGCTGACCTGCGCCTGACCGAGAAAGGCCGCGAGCTGGGCCTGATCGATGACGCCCGTTGGGCCGTCTTCGAAGCCAAGCGCGAAGGCATCGTCCAGGAAGAACAGCGCCTGAAGAGCACCTGGGTACGCCCGGGCACAGCCCAGGGCGACGCGATTGTCGAGCGCTTCGGTACGCCGCTGGCCCATGAGTACAACCTGCTCAACCTGCTCAGCCGCCCGGAAGTCGACTACGCCAGCCTGATCGAAATTACCGGCGACGGTGCCAGTGATCCGCAAGTCGCCGAGCAGATCGAGATCAAGACCAAGTACGCTGGCTACATCGACCGCCAGCAGGAAGAAATCCAGCGTCTGCGCGCCAGTGAAGACACCAAACTGCCAGCCGATATCGACTACGCCGGGATCTCCGGCTTGTCCAAGGAGATTCAGGGCAAGCTGGGCAAGGCGCGTCCGGAAACCCTCGGCCAGGCTTCGCGTATCCCGGGCGTCACGCCGGCAGCCATCTCGCTGCTGCTGATTCATTTGAAGAAACGCGGCGCTGGCCGTCAGCTGGAGCAAAGCGCCTGATGTCCGCCGTCACCCAACGCCATGCCGAAGAACTCGCGCAAGGCGCGCAGACGCTTGGCGTCGACTTATCCGCGCAACAACAGGAACAGCTGCTGGCCTACCTGGCACTGCTGATCAAGTGGAACAAGGCCTACAACCTGACCGCCGTGCGCAACCCGGACGAGATGGTCTCGCGCCATCTGCTCGACAGCCTGTCCGTGGTGCCCTTTGTCGCCGAGCGCGGTGCCAGCTGGCTGGATGTTGGCAGCGGCGGCGGCATGCCGGGCATTCCGCTGGCCATCCTGTTTCCCGAGCGACAGTTCACCCTGCTCGACTCCAATGGCAAGAAGACCCGCTTCCTCACTCAGGTGAAGCTGGAGCTGAAACTGGCCAACCTGGAAGTTATCCACAGCCGGGTCGAAGAGTTCCGTCCCGAGCAGCCGTTTGCCGGCATCTGCTCGCGCGCGTTCAGCTCGCTGCAGGACTTTTCCGACTGGACCCGTCACCTCGGTGACGGCGACACCGAGTGGCTGGCGATGAAGGGCGTGCACCCGGACGATGAGCTGCAGGCCCTGCCAGCGGACTTTCGCCTGCAAAGCACGCACGTGCTCAAGGTTCCCGGTTGCCAAGGCCAGCGTCACCTGTTGATACTGCGACGCTCGGTCTAGGGGGAAGCACAAGATGGCCAAGGTATTCGCAATCGCCAATCAGAAAGGCGGGGTGGGCAAGACGACCACCTGCATCAACCTGGCTGCCTCGCTGGTCGCGACCAAGCGCCGTGTGCTGCTTATCGATCTTGATCCACAGGGCAACGCCACCATGGGTAGCGGTGTGGATAAGCAGGCGCTGGAGCACTCGATCTACGACGTGCTGATCGGCGAAAGTACGGTTGGCGAGGCCATGCAGTTCTCCGAGCACGGCGGTTATCAACTGCTGCCGGCCAACCGCGACCTGACTGCCGCGGAAGTCGCCCTGCTGGAAATGAAGATGAAGGAGAGTCGCCTGCGTTACGCCCTGGCGCCGATCCGCGAGAACTATGACTACATCCTCATCGACTGCCCGCCGGCGCTGTCCATGCTCACGGTCAACGCCCTGGTTGCCGCCGACGGCGTGATTATCCCCATGCAGTGCGAGTACTACGCACTGGAAGGCCTGAGCGATCTGGTCAACAGCATCCAGCGCATCGCCGAGCTGCTCAATCCGAACCTGAAGATCGAAGGCCTGCTGCGTACCATGTACGACCCGCGCATCAGCCTGACCAACGACGTCACCGAACAGCTCAAAGCGCATTTCGGCGACAAGCTCTACGACGTAGTCATCCCGCGCAACGTACGCCTGGCCGAGGCGCCCAGCTTCGGCATGCCGGCGCTGGTCTACGACAAGCAATCCCGTGGCGCCATCGCCTACCTGGCCCTGGCTGGCGAACTGGTGCGCCGCCAGCGCTCCAGCGCCAAAACCGCTACTGCATAAGGAATCCCATGGCCATCAAGAAACGCGGACTCGGTCGCGGGCTCGACGCACTGCTCGGCGGCACCACCAGCGCCGCCCTGGAAGAACAGGCGGTACAGGCCGATAGCCGCGAGCTGCAGCACCTGCCACTGGATCTGGTGCAGCGCGGCAAATACCAGCCACGCCGCGACATGGACCCGTCCGCTCTTGAGGAACTGGCCAACTCGATCAAGGCCCAGGGCGTTATGCAGCCGATCGTGGTGCGTCCCATCGGTGGCGGCCGCTTCGAGATCATCGCTGGTGAGCGCCGCTGGCGCGCCAGCCAGCAGGCCGGCCTGGACAAGATCCCGGCCATGGTTCGCGAAGTGCCGGATGAAGCGGCCATCGCCATGGCGCTGATCGAGAACATCCAGCGCGAAGACCTCAACCCGATCGAGGAAGCCGTGGCCCTGCAGCGCCTGCAGCAGGAGTTCGAGTTGACCCAGCAGCAGGTGGCCGATGCGGTGGGCAAGTCGCGCGCGACCATCACCAACCTACTGCGCCTGATCGCCCTGCCGGAAGAGATCAAGACCCTGCTGTCCCATGGTGATCTGGAAATGGGCCATGCCCGTGCCCTGCTCGGTCTGCCGCTGGAACAGCAGGTCGAAGGTGCGCGACACGTTGTCGCACGTGGCCTCACCGTGCGCCAGACCGAAGCCCTGGTGCGCCAGTGGTTGAGCAACAAGGAAAAACCGGCCGCTGTGGTCAAGTCCGACCCGGACATCAATCGCCTGGAACAGCGCCTGGCCGAGAAGCTAGGGGCTCCGGTGCAGATCAAGCATGGCCAGAAGGGCAAAGGCCAACTGGTCATCCGTTACAACTCCCTGGACGAACTGCAGGGTGTTTTGGCGCACATCCGCTGATTCGAAGAAACAATTGCACATCTTTGGTGCTGTAGCGGCGGTCGGAATTCACTACCGGCCGGCTTGAACGGGGGTAGAACCCCCCCTATACTCTGCGCGCATTTTGTCGGCACAAACTATGCCAAGTCGTTGATTTAAAGGCGGCCGACGCCAGAGGAACAGTAGTGATGGATGCCCGCACGCAGAACCGCCTGCCCTTCCATCGTTTGCCGGTATTTCCGGTGCTGCTGGCCCAACTGATCGTACTACTGCTGGCTGCTGTTGCTCTATATGGATGGCGCGGCCCGGTAAGCGGTTACTCGGGACTCTGTGGGGGGCTGATTGCCTGGCTGCCCAACCTGTATTTCGCCCACAAGGCGTTCCGTTTCAGCGGGGCGCGGGCAGCTCAGAACATCGTCCGGTCTTTTTATGCCGGCGAGGCGGGCAAACTGATTCTGACGGCAGCGTTATTCACGCTGGCGTTTGCAGGGGTGAAACCTCTGGAAGCACTGGCGTTGTTCGGTGTCTTCCTGTTGACCCAACTGGTCAACTGGTTCGCACCGCTGCTGATGAGAACAAGACTTTCGAGACCTTAGAGCGTTTGAGGCAAACATGGCAGAACAAACCGCTTCGGGCTATATCCAGCACCACCTGCAGAACCTGACTTTCGGGCAACTGCCAGGCGGCGACTGGGGCTTCGCCCACACCGCAGCTGAAGCAAAGGCGATGGGCTTTTGGGCATTCCACGTGGATACCCTGGGCTGGTCGGTCTTTCTTGGCCTGATCTTCATTCTGTTGTTCCGCTCGGCCGCCAAGCGCGCCACCAGCGGCCAACCGGGTGGCCTGCAGAACTTCGTCGAAGTCCTGATCGAGTTCGTTGACGGTAGCGTCAAGGACACGTTCCACGGCCGCAACAACCTGATCGCTCCGCTGGCCCTGACCATCTTCGTCTGGATCTTCCTGATGAACCTGATGGATCTGGTGCCGGTGGACTTCCTGCCGATGGCCGCTGCGGCCATTACCGGTAACGATCACCTGTTCTTCCGCGTGGTTCCGACCACCGACCCGAACGCCACCCTGGGCATGGCCCTGGCAGTCTTCGGCCTGATCATTTTCTACAGCATTAAGGTCAAGGGCATCGGCGGCTTCCTCGGTGAACTGACTCTGCACCCGTTCGGTAGCAAGAACATCGCCGTACAGATCCTGCTGATCCCGGTGAACTTCCTGCTCGAGTTCGTCACCCTGATCGCCAAGCCGATTTCCCTGGCTCTGCGACTGTTCGGCAACATGTATGCCGGCGAACTGATCTTCATCCTGATTGCCGTGATGTTCGGCAGTGGCATGTTCCTGCTCAGCACCCTGGGTGTTGCGCTGAACTGGGCGTGGGCTGTGTTCCACATCCTGATCATCACCCTGCAGGCGTTCATCTTCATGATGTTGACCATCGTCTACCTGTCGATGGCGCACGAAGACAACCACTAAGAGGCCTCGGCCTCTTTAGGTAACGAAAACCGCTTTACCGCTTCACTTAACCTTTTAAACAAATACGACGTAAAAGTCGGGAGGAAAAATGGAAACTGTAGTTGGTCTCACCGCGATTGCTGTTGCCCTGCTGATCGGCCTGGGCGCCCTGGGTACTGCCATTGGCTTCGGCCTGCTGGGTGGCAAATTCCTGGAAGGCGCTGCGCGTCAGCCGGAAATGGTTCCGATGCTGCAAGTTAAAATGTTCATCGTCGCCGGTCTGCTGGACGCCGTGACCATGATCGGTGTTGGTATCGCCCTGTTCTTCACCTTCGCTAACCCGTTCATTGCTCAAGTAGCCCAGTAATTCTCGCTGTTGAGAATGTGGACTGACAACGAGAGCGAGGTATTGGCGTGAACATTAATGCAACCCTGATTGGCCAGGCCGTTGCGTTCTTCATTTTCGTGCTGTTCTGCATGAAGTTTGTATGGCCTCCGGTCATTACAGCTCTGCGCGACCGCCAGAAGAAGATCGCTGAAGGTCTGGACGCCGCCAACCGTGCGGCTCGCGATCTGGAACTGGCCCACGAGAAAGTGGCTCAGCAACTGCGCGAAGCCAAAACCCAGGCTGCTGAAATCATCGAGCAGGCCAAGAAGCGCGGTACCCAGATTGTCGACGAAGCCCGTGATCAGGCTCGCGTCGAAGCTGACCGTGTAAAGGCTCAGGCTCAGGCCGAGATCGAGCAGGAACTGAACGGTGTCAAAGACGCCCTGCGTGCCCAACTGGGTGCTCTGGCTGTCGGCGGTGCTGAGAAGATCCTGGGTGCAACCATCGATCAAAACGCGCATGCGGAGCTGGTTAACAAACTGGCAGCCGAAATCTAAGCGAGGGCGATCATGGCAGAACTGACCACGCTGGCCCGACCTTACGCCAAGGCTGCTTTCGAGCACGCCCAGGCCCATCAGCAACTGGCCTCCTGGTCAGCCATGCTCGGCCTGGCTGCAGCGGTGTCGCAAGACGACACCATGCAACGCGTGCTCAAGGCCCCGCGTCTGACGAGTACAGAAAAGGCCACCACGTTTATTGACGTGTGTGGTGACAAGTTCGATGCCCAGGCACGCAACTTCATTTCCGTTGTCTCCGAAAACGGTCGTCTCGACCTGTTGCCGGAAATCGCCGAACTGTTCGAGCTGTATAAAGCTGAGCAGGAAAAGTCGGTGGACGTGGAAGTGACCAGTGCCTTTGCATTGAGCACCGAACAGCAAGACAAACTCGCCAAGGTTCTCAGCGCACGGCTCAGTCGAGAAGTGCGTCTGCACGCTGCGGAAGACGCCACCCTTATCGGTGGTGTCGTGATCCGCGCGGGCGACCTGGTTATCGATGGCTCGGTTCGCGGCAAAATCGCGAAGCTGGCCGAAGCGTTGAAATCTTGAGTTTGAAGGGGCAGCAGAGCAATGCAGCAACTCAATCCTTCCGAAATTAGTGAAATCATCAAGGGACGTATCGAGAATCTCGACGTCTCTTCCCAAGCCCGCAACGAAGGTACCGTGGTCTCCGTTTCCGACGGTATCGTGCGTATCTACGGTCTGGCCGACGTTATGTACGGCGAAATGATCGAGTTTCCGGGCGGCGTCTATGGCATGGCCATGAACCTTGAGCGCGACTCCGTCGGCGCCGTGGTTCTGGGTGCCTACCAGTCGCTGGCCGAAGGCATGAGTGCCAAGTGCACCGGCCGCATCCTGGAAGTCCCGGTTGGTCCGGAACTGCTGGGTCGTGTGGTTGATGCCCTGGGTAACCCGATCGACGGCAAAGGCCCGCTGAACAACGTCGCGAGCGACGCTGTTGAAAAGGTTGCGCCGGGTGTGATCTGGCGTAAGTCGGTCGACCAGCCGGTACAAACCGGCTACAAGTCGGTCGATGCCATGATCCCGGTTGGCCGTGGCCAGCGCGAGCTGATCATCGGTGACCGTCAGATCGGTAAAACCGCTCTGGCCATCGACGCCATCATCAACCAGAAAGACAGCGGTATCCGTTGCGTCTACGTGGCTATCGGTCAGAAGCAATCGACCATCGCCAACATCGTACGCAAGCTGGAAGAAAACGGCGCCCTGGCCAACACCATCGTGGTGGCTGCGTCCGCTTCCGAATCGGCTGCCCTGCAGTTCATCGCACCGTATGCCGGTTGCACCATGGGCGAATACTTCCGCGACCGCGGTGAAGACGCCCTGATCGTGTACGACGACCTGTCCAAGCAAGCCGTTGCCTACCGCCAGATCTCCCTGCTGCTGCGCCGTCCGCCGGGCCGCGAAGCTTACCCGGGCGACGTGTTCTATCTCCACAGCCGTCTGCTGGAGCGCGCTTCCCGCGTTTCCGAAGAGTATGTCGAGAAGTTCACCAATGGCGCCGTGACTGGCAAGACCGGTTCCCTGACCGCTCTGCCGATCATCGAAACCCAGGCTGGCGACGTTTCCGCGTTCGTTCCGACCAACGTGATTTCCATCACCGACGGTCAGATCTTCCTGGAATCGGCCATGTTCAACTCGGGTCTGCGTCCGGCCGTCAACGCCGGTATCTCGGTATCCCGCGTGGGTGGTGCTGCACAGACCAAGATCATCAAGAAGCTTTCCGGTGGTATCCGTACCGCTCTGGCTCAGTACCGTGAACTGGCGGCCTTCGCCCAGTTCGCTTCTGACCTGGACGAAGCCACTCGCAAGCAGCTTGACCATGGTCAGCGTGTAACCGAGCTGATGAAGCAGAAGCAATACGCGCCGATGTCCATCGCTGAGATGGCTCTGTCGCTGTACGCCGCTGAGCGTGGCTTCCTGGTGGACATCGAAGTCGCCAAGATCATCAACTTCGAGCAGGCCCTGATCGCCTTCTTCAACCGTGAGAACGCCGCACTGATGGCGAAGATCAACGAGAAGGGCGACTTCAATGACGACATCGATGGCCAGCTGAAAGCCGGTATCGAGAAGTTCAAGGCCACCCAAACCTGGTAAGCCGCAGCGGGGGTCGCAAGATCCCCGCTTGCTAACCTGATAGGTGTTACATGGCAGGCGCAAAAGAGATTCGCAGCAAGATTGCGAGCATCAAAAGCACGCAGAAGATCACCAGCGCCATGGAAAAGGTGGCGGTCAGCAAGATGCGCAGAGCACAAATGCGCATGGCTGCCAGCCGTCCTTACGCGGAACGTATCCGTGAGGTGATTGGTCATCTGGCCAACGCCAACCCGGAATACCGCCATCCGTTCATGATCGAACGCGCCATCAAGCGTGTCGGTTATGTGGTGGTGAGTTCGGACCGTGGTCTGTGTGGTGGTCTGAATACCAACCTGTTCAAGGCTCTGGTCAAGGACATGGCGAGCAATCGCGAGCAAGGCGTAGAGGTTGATATCTGCGTTATTGGTACCAAAGGCGCGGCGTTCTTCCGCAGCTTTGGTGGCAATGTTGTTGCTGCGATCAGCCACCTGGGCGAAGAACCGTCGATCAACGATCTGATCGGTTCGGTCAAGGTCATGCTCGATGCCTACCTCGATGGTCGCATCGATCGTCTGTCCGTGGTCTCGAACAAGTTCATCAACACCATGACGCAAAAGCCGACAGTGGAACAACTCGTTCCCCTGGTGGCGACTCCGGAAGCTGAGCTCAAGCACCACTGGGACTACCTGTACGAACCCGACGCCAAACAGCTGCTCGACGGCTTGATGGTGCGCTACGTGGAATCGCAGGTGTACCAGGCAGTGGTTGAGAACAACGCGGCTGAACAAGCGGCCCGGATGATCGCGATGAAGAATGCCACCGACAACGCTGGCGACCTCATCAAAGACCTGCAGCTGATTTACAACAAGGCGCGTCAGGCAGCGATCACCCAGGAAATTTCGGAAATCGTCGGCGGCGCTGCCGCGGTTTAAGAACGGTTCAAATATTCAGAGGAACCAAAGATGAGTAGCGGACGTATCGTTCAAATCATCGGTGCCGTCATCGACGTGGAATTCCCGCGTGATCAGGTGCCGGCAGTCTACGAGGCGCTGAAAGTAACCGGCGCCGAAACCACTCTCGAAGTTCAGCAGCAGCTGGGCGACGGCGTGGTTCGCTCCATTGCCATGGGTTCGACCGAAGGTCTGAAACGCGGCCTGGACGTTACCCGTACCAACAAGGCCATCTCCGTACCGGTCGGTAAAGCGACCCTGGGCCGGATCATGGACGTGCTGGGCAACCCGATCGACGAAGCTGGCCCGATCGGCGAAGAAGAAAAGTGGGAAATCCACCGCGCTGCGCCGTCCTACGCTGAACAAGCGGGCGGCAACGAGCTGCTGGAAACCGGCATCAAGGTTATCGACCTGGTCTGCCCGTTCGCCAAGGGCGGTAAAGTCGGTCTGTTCGGTGGTGCCGGTGTCGGCAAGACCGTAAACATGATGGAACTGATCCGTAACATCGCCATGGAACACAGCGGTTATTCCGTGTTCGCTGGTGTGGGTGAGCGTACTCGTGAGGGTAACGACTTCTACCACGAGATGAAGGACTCCAACGTTCTCGACAAAGTAGCCTTGGTCTACGGTCAGATGAACGAGCCACCAGGCAACCGTCTGCGCGTAGCGCTGACCGGTCTGACCATGGCCGAGAAGTTCCGTGACGAAGGTCGTGACGTACTGTTGTTCGTTGACAACATCTACCGTTACACCCTCGCCGGTACCGAAGTATCCGCACTGCTGGGTCGTATGCCTTCCGCAGTAGGTTACCAGCCGACCCTGGCCGAAGAGATGGGCGTTCTGCAAGAGCGCATCACCTCCACCAAGAACGGTTCTATTACCTCGGTACAAGCCGTATACGTACCTGCGGACGACCTGACCGACCCGAGCCCGGCGACCACCTTCGCCCACTTGGACGCCACCGTCGTACTGTCGCGTGACATCGCTTCCCTGGGTATCTACCCAGCCGTGGACCCGCTGGACTCCACCTCTCGCCAGCTCGATCCGCTGGTTGTAGGTGTTGAGCACTACGAGACCGCGCGTGGCGTGCAGTACGTCCTGCAGCGTTACAAGGAACTGAAGGACATCATCGCGATCCTCGGTATGGACGAACTGTCTGAAGGCGACAAGCAGCTGGTATCCCGTGCTCGTAAGATTCAGCGCTTCCTGTCCCAGCCGTTCTTCGTGGCCGAAGTCTTCACCGGTTCGCCTGGCAAGTACGTATCCCTGAAGGACACCATCGCTGGTTTCAGCGGCATTCTGAAAGGTGACTACGATCACCTGCCGGAGCAGGCGTTCTACATGGTTGGCAGCATCGACGAAGCAATCGAGAAAGCCAAGAAACTGTAACCCCCTGTGCGCCCGGCGACGGGCGCTCATGTGAGGCTAGATATGGCTATGACAGTCCATTGCGACATCGTCAGCGCGGAAGCGGAGATCTTCTCCGGTCTGGTTGAGATGGTGATTGCGCACGGTAACCTGGGTGATCTTGGTATCGCTCCGGGGCACGCGCCGCTGATCACCGACCTCAAGCCGGGTCCGATCCGCCTGGTCAAGCAGGGTGGCGAAGCGGAGGTGTTCTACATCTCCGGTGGTTTCCTCGAAGTGCAGCCGAACATGGTCAAGGTTCTTGCCGACACCGTACTTCGCGCTGGCGATATCGACGAAGCTGCTGCCCAGGAGGCCCTCAAGGCCGCCGAGAAGGCACTGCATGAGCACGGCGCGGAGTTCAACTACGGTTCCGCCGCCTCTCACCTGGCCGAAGTCGCAGCCCAGCTGCGCACCGTCCAGCAGATGCGCAAGAAGTTCGGCGGCTAAGCCACCGGCTTCATCGCAACGAAGTAAAAGGGTAGCCTTGGCTACCCTTTTTCTTTTCTGCCGTTTTTATCCACAGGTGGTGTTCCGCCTGTGCCCGCTCAGGATTCCGCCATGTCCCTCGATATCGTCATCCTCGCCGCTGGCCAAGGCACCCGCATGCGCTCGGCGTTGCCCAAGGTGCTGCATCCGGTTGCCGGCAAGCCCATGCTCGGCCACGTCATCGACACCGCGCGCCAGCTCTCGCCACGCAAGATCCATGTGGTGATTGGCCATGGCGCCGAACTGGTTCGCGAGCGGCTGGCGGCTGACGATATCCACTTCGTACTGCAGGCCGAACAACTGGGTACCGGCCATGCCGTGGCCCAGGCACTGCCAGCGCTGGCAGCGGACAAGGTACTGATCCTCTATGGCGACGTACCGCTGACCAAGGTGGAAACCCTGACCCGCCTGCTCGAGCAGGCCAGCGACGCCCAGCTGGGCCTGTTGACGGTTAACCTGGCTGATCCCACCGGCTATGGCCGCATCGTGCGTGACGCTGCCGGCGTGGTGCAGGCCATCGTCGAGCACAAGGACGCCAGCGAGGCGCAGCGCGCCATCCGCGAAGGCAACACCGGCATTCTCGCCGTGCCCGGCAAACGCCTCGGCGACTGGCTGGGCCGTCTGTCCAACAGCAATGCCCAGGGTGAGTACTACCTCACCGACGTGATCGCCATGGCGGTGGCTGATGGCCTGGTGGTGGCCACCGAGACGGCCCAGGACGAGATGGAAGTGCTGGGCGCCAACGACCGCATCCAGCTGTCGCAGCTCGAATGCCACTACCAGCAGCGCATGGCCCGCCAGCTGATGGCCCAGGGCGTGACCCTGCTCGACCCGCATCGTTTCGATGTGCGCGGCGAGGTCACGGTCGGGCGTGACATCACCATCGATATCAACGTGATCCTCGAAGGCAAAGTTGTCATCGAGGACTTTGTTTCGATCGGTCCCAACTGCGTGATCAAGAACAGCACCCTGCGCAAGGGCGCCATCGTCAAAGCCAACAGCCATCTGGAAGGCGCCGAGCTGGGCGAGGGCGCCGATTGTGGCCCGTTCGCCCGCCTGCGCCCGGGGGCCAAACTGGGCGCCAAGGCTCACGTCGGCAACTTCGTCGAGCTGAAGAACGCGGTGCTGGGCGAGGGCGCCAAGGCCGGTCACCTGAGCTACCTGGGCGATGCCGAGATCGGTGCGCGCACCAACATCGGCGCCGGCACCATCACCTGCAACTACGATGGCGCCAACAAGTTCCGCACCGTGCTGGGCGAGGATGTGTTCATCGGTTCCAACAGCTCCCTGGTCGCACCCCTGACTCTCGGCGATGGTGCCACCACCGGTGCCGGCTCCACCGTGACCCAGGACGTGCCGGCCAAGGCCCTGGCCGTCGGCCGCGCCAAGCAGCGCACTATCGAAGGCTGGAAGCGCCCGACCAAGAAGTAGGTTGGGTTGATTCGCGAAGCGAAGAAGCCCAACGGGCATCAGCAGTTTCGCACACGACAAAAGGCGGCCCAGGCCGCCTTTTGTCTATTTCAGGCTTGACCAGCAGCTTTCGTTAGGTTTTGATTCGCACACTTATCTTTCGAATCGAAACTTACGGATGTCCAAGCGCAACACACCGCAACGTCGCCACACCATCCTGGCCATGCTCAACGAGCAGGGCGAGGTCAGTGTCGACCAGCTGGCCAGTGCCTTCGCCACCTCCGAAGTAACCATTCGCAAGGACCTCGCCGCCCTGGAGAAAAACGGCCTGCTGCTGCGTCGCTACGGCGGTGCGGTGCCCATGCCGCAGGAACTGATCGGCGAGCCGGCGCAGCCGGTATCGAGCCATAAGCAGGCCATTGCCCGCGCCGGTGTCGAACGCATTCGCGAACATGCGCGGGTCATCATCGACAGTGGCACCACCACGGCGGCGATGATCCCGCAGCTCGGCTACAAGCCCGGCCTGGTGGTGATGACCAACTCGCTGAACGTGGCCAACGCCCTGCGCGACATCGAGCACGAGCCGGTGCTGCTGATGACCGGTGGCACTTGGGACCCGCACTCGGAGTCCTTCCAGGGCCAGGTCGCCGAGCAGGTGCTGCGCTCCTATGATTTCGACCAGCTGTTCATCGGCGCCGATGGCATCGACCTGCAGCGCGGCACCACCACTTTCAACGAGCTGTTGGGCCTGTCACGAGTGATGGCCGAAGTGGCGCGCGAAGTCATCGTCATGGTCGAGAGTGACAAGGTCGGCCGCAAGATTCCCAACCTGGAACTGCCCTGGAGCAGCGTCCATACCCTGATCACCGACGATCGCCTGGATGCCCAGGCGGCCGAACAGATAAAGGCGCGTGGCATCACCCTGATCCTCGCCGCCGTGCAACCCTAGGAGAACAGCCATGTGTGGCATTGTTGGCGCCGTCGCCGAACGCAGCATCACCCCGATCCTGGTCGAAGGCCTCAAGCGCCTGGAGTACCGCGGTTACGACAGCGCCGGCGTGGCGGTCTTCACCCAGAACGGCCAGCTGCGGCGCTGCCGCCGCGTCGGCAAGGTCGCCGAACTGGCTCAGGCCCTGGCCGGTGAGCCGCTCAACGGCCACCTGGGCATCGCCCACACCCGCTGGGCCACCCACGGCGCACCGAGCGAGCGCAACGCCCACCCGCATTTCTCTGGTGAAGAGCTGGCCGTGGTGCACAACGGCATCATCGAGAACCACGAAGAACTGCGCAGCCGCCTGCAAGGTCTGGGCTACGTATTCAGCTCGGATACCGACACCGAAACCATCGTCCACCTGCTGCAACACAAACTGCAGCAGCTCGGCGACCTGGCCGCCGCACTCAAGGCCGCCATTCCCGAACTGCACGGCGCCTACGGCCTGGCCGTGATCAGCGCCCAGCAGCCCGATTGCATCCTTGCCGCCCGCAGTGGCAGCCCGCTGGTGATCGGCCTCGGCCTGGGCGAGAACTTCCTCGCCTCCGACCAACTGGCCCTGCGCCAGGTCACCGACCGTTTCATGTACCTGGAAGAAGGCGACATCGCCGAAATCCGCCGCGACAGCGTGCAGATCTGGGACGCCAGCGGTGCCCCGGTACAGCGCGAGCAGGTGCAATACCACGAAGGCGCGGAAGCCGCCGACAAGGGCGAATACCGGCACTTCATGCTCAAGGAAATCCACGAGCAGCCCAAAGTCGTGCAGCGCACCCTGGAAGGCCGCCTGGGTACTGACCACGTGCTGGTCCAGGCCTTCGGCCCGCAGGCTGAAGAACTGTTCGCCAAGGTGCGCAACGTACAGATCGTCGCCTGCGGTACCAGCTACCACGCCGGCATGGTTGCCCGTTACTGGCTCGAAGGTCTGGCCGGCATCCCTTGCCAGGTCGAAGTGGCCAGCGAGTTCCGCTACCGCAAGGTGGTGGTACAGCCGGACACCCTGTTCGTCAGCATCTCCCAGTCCGGCGAAACCGCCGATACCCTGGCCGCCCTGCGCAACGCCAAGGAGCTGGGCTATCTGGCCAGCCTGGCCATCTGCAACGTCGGCATCAGCTCCCTGGTGCGCGAATCCGACCTGACCCTGCTGACCCAGGCCGGCCCGGAAATCGGCGTGGCCTCGACCAAGGCCTTCACCACCCAGTTGGTCGGCCTGATGCTGCTGACCCTGTCCCTCGGCCAGGTGCGCGGCACTCTCGAAGCCGGCGTGGCCGCCGAACTGGTGGAAGAGCTGCGTCGCCTGCCGACCCGCCTGGGCGAAGCCCTGGCGATGGACAAGACAGTGGAGAAGATCGCCGAACTGTTCGCCGAGAAGCACCACACCCTGTTCCTCGGTCGCGGCGCGCAATACCCGGTGGCCATGGAAGGCGCGCTCAAGCTCAAGGAAATCTCCTACATCCACGCCGAAGCCTACCCGGCCGGCGAGCTCAAGCACGGTCCGCTGGCCTTGGTCGACAGCGACATGCCGGTGGTCACCGTGGCGCCGAACAACGAGCTGCTGGAAAAGCTCAAATCCAACCTGCAGGAAGTCGCCGCCCGCGGCGGCCAGCTGATCGTCTTCGCCGACCAGCAAGCCGGTATGAGCAACGGCGCCGGCACTCACGTGGTCAACATGCCGCACATCCACGACGCCCTGGCGCCGATCCTCTATACCCTGCCGCTGCAGCTGCTGTCGTACTACGTGGCGGTGTTCAAGGGCACTGACGTCGATCAGCCACGCAATCTGGCTAAGAGTGTGACGGTGGAATAAGGGCAAAACGATAGGAGCAGGTCAGTTCTCGCGGATACAGCGCTCGTACTGACCTGCGTACTTCTTGTTGAAAGTCAGCAGCACGGGTTCTTCCAGCTCTACGGACATGTTGAGCAACTGGTGGGGCTGGATGTCGTACTGCACCCAGCCTATGGTGCCGGAACCGTCGGTGTCGAACACCACCTGGGCAGAGACCGTCTCGCCCTGATCGTTGTCGATCAGCAGGTTAGCCTTGTCCTTCGTCACATGCACGAAGGGGAAATTGCTGCTGCGCACCAGTTCGGTGAGGTAGCCATAGCATTCACTACGGTCGCTCTTGAGTGTGTTGGCGCTAACCTTAGTCGCTCCAAACAGTAAGATAGCCAGACCGAGCAGAACGAGAGTGTGGCGTACGATCACGTTAGTTTCTTTCGAGCTCGTTGCTGGGGAGGTTTGCACGTCATGCCTTATGGTAGTTGAGGCGCCTCGTATTCGAGTACCTCTAGGCCAGCCCTGCTCTGGTAAGTCATGCGAAACACATGATCCTCTATGCCTGTGTCGATGATGCTTTCCAGCAAGCTGTAACCGATGAACTCGGGGGTAACCTCATGCAGCGGCTTATCGGTGGCGTCGAACATGCGGTAGAAGCTCACTGATCGGTCTCCCAAGACCATCACGACTTCCCGTTCGCTATCGACGACCTCCACTAACGGAAATGGCCCGCCCAGTGAGCCGCCGAGCTTGTAGGCGTAAGTCGCCGAACAGGCGGTGCCGCAGCCGAAGGTCAGTAGGAAGACACCTGCCTCATAGCTTGCCGATGCGGGGGCTGCAGGGTACTTGAGGACTTTTTCTTTCTGCTCGCCGTTACTGACAGAGATTGCGCATTGCGTTGCTTGGCTGACGGTCGAACATTGGGTTTCGACTCGCCATTGGCTATTCGGAATCTCGATGCTTTCGGATAACTCATTTGCTAGACAAATTGAAGTTGTAAACGCTGAAATGGCCAATACGCTAGTTTTTATAAAGTCGATAAACCACATAATTGATGTGCGGCGATGCTGTTTTCAATAAATTTTATTTTGTAGAAAGCCCGGAGCAGTCTGGGAGCGGAGCTAGAATTTTTCGGTGACCTATGTTGTAAATACAAATCGGATTTTCAAATGTCCCGGTAATTTCTTTGCAGGTGCCACTATGTTTTTTTGAGTAAATACATTGGGATCCAGAGAACATAAGCTCCTTGCTTGGCTGCTGTATGGATATAGATCTTGCTTTGATTATATAAATCGTTTCGTAAATTGATCCGCCAGTTTGCGATAGATTTTTATAGGTATAGTCGTTTATATAATTTGCGCTAACAGGGATGGAACCTATGAGTGTTGCTTTTTTATCTGGGAGTAATGTTGTGAATATATCGTTTTTGGCATTTTCTCCGAACTCATCTATTGTTGGCCATGATTTTATTATAAATAAATTCTTGTTTCCCGTTGTTTGGCTGTAGGTGAATATTTGATCGCAACTATTTTTGTATTGAGATACTTCAAACCTGACTTCACGATCACTGAGCTCTAGTTTTTTTACTGATCCTTCATTGACTTCTTGGCATTTTAATTGGGTGTCTTGGTTGTCGGCATATGTGTTAATGCTGATAGTTACTAATAGTATCGTTCCTAGTGGCCTCATTTGTAATCGCCTATAAATTTCATTGCTCTTTTAGTTAGGTTTTCTCGCTCGGTGAAATGGGCATCCACTGGCCATGGAATAGTTACTCCGACAGATGCACCATCACCTCTGATTTTTCTAGTCATCGCCGCTGTATCGTTGGAGTCTGCAACGCGAATAAGGGTGTTTTTTGCCCAGAACCACCCAGCAGTATCAATCGAGGTGGAGGGGTCGTTGTTTACGAGCTCTGGGTCGCTGATTTCTGGCGGGCGCATTGTTGCTTCTAGTTGTGCAACTGCTGCTGTATCTTGGGTCGGTGAGTTGCTGTATTGAGTAGGGAGTACAGTGCTCCCCGAAATACCCCACCACTGTGGCTTTCTCCACCAATTTGATAAAAATGAACTGGCCTGAATCCAGCCACGATAGACCCAATAATCCGAGTAGTTGGCCCTGCCAGTGAGTTGTTTCATACCACGGCCACGAAAATTCCCCCCGTCGTTCCACTTAATATTACCAAGCCATCCTGCATAGTTTTTAGCTTTCTCAAGACGTCTGAAGTAAGTGTATGGATCACCATTGTATAGCTCTGACATCCATAGTAATTGATTTGTTTCCACGCCGGCCTGTCCAAAGAAGTGCGAGCGACGAAGGTTGGATGTTATCAGGTATTTTGAAAGTGTTTTATTTATACATGAGAGATATTTATCAATATTTCCCTGTGTGGAGGTTGGATAGATTTTTTTAAATTCACTTTGACTTAGCCAGTTGCATGCTCTGAGTGCGGAGATAAACTCCCTAGGGGGTAAATGCCAGTGTAGCGCGCTGATTTCATCTAGTGCGGCATCCTCCCAAAATGCTAATGCTTGCTGATGTAGTTTTAGCTTGTTATAACTTTCCTGTGGAATTGGGCCACCTTCAGAAACTTTTAATAGCCATCCATAGCGAGTATCAAAGTCATTTTTGCTCCATTCGCTCTGAAATTTGAAGATACAGCGACTAAGCCTGATCTGATTGGAGCTTTCGTTTAGGATTGTTGTATTGCGTTGACGTTCGGATAAGTAGCGACCGGAAAGCGCAGTTTTTTCTTCGGATGATAAACCGCCATATGTTGGTGAGCTGGCTATAGAAATGGCATCGGTATCATCAGGGAATAAACCATCTGCGTTCAGTTTTAGTGCTTCTCTAATTTTTGGAGACTGGCAATGACTGTCAGAATTTATATCGTCATCTATCAGTTGCCAGCCCTGCCAATGAGGGAAGTCTGCATCACTGAAAAGAGTTACCGTTGTTGCATTAAAATTGACCCAGGCAGTACCACTCGGAATTACAATCTGACGCCAATGTGCGGCATTGGTAGGCTGTAGTTCGTCTGATCCAATAACTCGGCCAAAGCGCAGTAATTCATAACCTGCGCTAGGACAGTCTGGATAGCGTTGGCAAGCCGTATTATATAAATCATATTCATAGCCTTGAGGTTCATGCTGCTCGCCGAGTAATTCGCCATCCTCTGTAAAAGTGCTCAAAGTACACTGGCCGGTACCATAGTGCATTCTGATAAAAAGACTAGTAGTTGGTCGCGATAAGGATGCAGAAATGTTGCTGGTATCGTGCCAGTTTGTAGGTTGTTCCGCGTAGCAGATTATCTCTGGAGGTAGATGGAAGTAGACATCCCCCCAAAAGCTATCAGTTCTTCCGTTGGATATCTGATAGTCTAGTTTGGAGGTTGAGCGACCAATTATTTTTTGTACATCGCTGGAGATGATTTCAAAGTGGATACGATTCGGCGTGCCATAGATTCTTCCAGCTTTGCCTAGAAAATCCTTGCGGGAAACCTTTTTACCGACTTCAGGACTAGCCAATTCGATGGCAGAAAGGTGTTGGTAGATAGAGTAGAAAATTACTTGGGTTTCTTCTCCAATCTCTGCTTCGTGGCGCAAGACGATGCAGCCATTATCCGTCCAGCAGTTACGATAGTTCAGTGGATGCCATGCATCATTGCTATAAGCCAGCGGTTGTCGGAAGTAGGCAACCGTACCATCGGCAATGGCACAAACGGGTAGTGGAGCGTCGCTTTCACGCGGTGCTGTTAGGTGAATACCACCATGCCAATTGAGATCAAAACTCAGGGGAAAGCCGCCATCGCCTGGGGCTCCGCATATCATGGCTCGATCTAGAAAGTCTTTATCGCTTTCCCCTGTCAATGGGGTAGGTATGAAGGGAGGGCTAATTAACATATCGACTATTAAATCCTTGTCTCTTAAATACATTCCATTTAAAGGGAGAATGGATAGTCCAGGGTTACTGATTGAGTTTCCCTCACTGTACCTACCAATGCCTGATCCAGCAGACTCCCCGCCTTATCCGCATCCGCCGCCCCCGGCTGTACCGGTGGCTTGATCGCGATGCCCGAACCACTCCCAGGCGATCCACCCGCATTGATCCTGGCGATCGGCCCGACCAGCGTGACGCCACCTGGGTCGAGCTTGATAAAGCTGCCGCCGGCTTTGAGGGTGATCTCCAGGCCGGCTTCGATGACCATCTTCTGACCGGCTTTGAGGTGGATCTCGCGGCCGGCCTGGGTCAGTTGGGCAGTGCCGAGCTTGATGTGCTGGTTCTGCACCACGGTCAGGTGGTCGTCGGCGCGCACCTCCAGTTTGCGATCCAGATGGGTGGTGTGGTGTTCCTCGGCTTTCAGCTCGGTGTAGCTGTTGGCCTCGACCGTGTCGTGGCGTTCGTGGCCGACGCGGATCTTCTGGTCGTGCTCGATGTTCTCGTCCCAGTCCTTCTGCGCGTGGATGTAGATCTGCTCCTGGCCCTTGCGATCCTCGATGCGCAGCTCGTTGTAGCCGCCACCACCGGGTGAGCTGAGGGTCTTGAATACGCTGCGGGTTTTGTTCGCCGGCAGGTCGTAGGGCACCACGTGTTCCTTGTGGAACAGGCAGGCGGTGACCAGCGGCTGGTCGGGATCGCCTTCGAGGAAGGTCACCAGCACTTCCATGCCGACCCGCGGGATGGTGATGCCGCCATAGCGGTCGCCGGCCCAGCTCGACGCGACGCGTAGCCAGCAGCTGCTCTTGTCGTCGCCCTGGCCGTGGCGATCCCAGTGGAACTGCACCTTGATCCGGCCGTAGCGGTCGCAGTGGATTTCCTCACCCTTGGGCCCGGTCACCACTGCGGTCTGGCTGCCCAGTACTTGTGGTTTCGGGTGGCGCAGGGCGGGGCGGTAGATGCTGTTCCAGGGACTGGCGCTGAAGTGGTTGCGGTAGCCCTGCTGGAAGTCGTCCGCCCCCCGGTGCGTACCGAGAAAGCTGGTGATCGACTCTTCCAGCACCTGCGGTTGTTTGCCTTGGTGGATCACCTCGTGCAGCAGCCACAGGTCGTTCCATTCGCGACGCGGGTGATCGGAGATTTCCAGCAGGTGGCCGCTGAGCAAGCGGGGCTGGTCGCTGCGGCCTTCGGCCAGCTGATAGTCGGCGCGGTGGCGTTCCAGGTTGCGCTGGGCCAGGTGTTTGCCGCGCGTACGCTCGGTGTAGCGGCCGGGGTAGTCGTAGTCTTCCAGGTCGGGCTGGAGCTCGCTCTTGGCGGCGGCCTCCAGCAGCAGGCGCGGTTGTTCGAAGTTGTAGTCGCGGCGGGTCACGCGGTTGCTGCGGGTGGCCAGGCGCAGGGCGAAGCGCTTGATCACCGGTTCGTCGGCGACCATGCCGCTGTCCTGCACGTAGGCGGTGGGCTGGCCCAGGCGCGGGAAGCTGGTCTGGTCGTCGCCGAAGACCAGCACATGGCCGTTCGCGCTGTGTTCGAAGTGGTAGTGGATGCCTTCCTCTTCGCACAGGCGCTGGATGAAGTGCAGGTCGCTCTCGTCGTACTGCACGCAATAGTCGCGCTGTGGATAAACCGTTGGGCCGAGCTGGAAGCGGTAGGCGCCGCCGAGGATGCCGTACTCCTCCAATACCTGCGCTATGATCTGCGGCACCGTCAGCTGCTGGTAGATGCGCTGGTTAGTGCGTTGCGCCAGCCAGGCCAGCTTGGGCTGCAGCACCAGGCGGTAGCAGGTCAGGCGCTTGCCGGACTCGCCCTGGGCGGCGTCGTGCACCAGGCCATGGATGCCCTGGCCGTCCGGGCTGAAGGCGAGGAAGGCGGGCAGGCCGAGCAGGCTCTGCAGGTCGAGGTCGGGGCGCTCGCTGACCAGATCCACCTCGAAGCGGTAGGGCTGGTCGAGCGCTTCGCGGCCGTGGAATTCGAGCACCTGCAGGTCATGGCGCTGGCCGTCGAGGGTCAGGCTGAAGTGGGTCTGGTTGGCGGGGTTGAACATTCTGTCGTCCTTGTCAGAGGGCCGGCCGGCGGCGCAGCCAGCGCGGCAGCCGGGAAGCCGGGCGCTGCTGTTCGCGGAAGGCGCGCAGCAAATGGGGCAGGCAGCTGCGCTTGGCTGGGTCGAACTCCAGCGCGGCGCGCAGGACCGGCCACAGGGCGCGGGGCATATCGGCGGGGGCATGCAGCGGCAGTTCCATTGCCTTGGCCTGTTTAGCACTTTGCCGGCGGAAGGGATGCCGGCCGCTGCACAGTTCGTAGATCACGCAGGCCACCGCATAGACATCGGCAGCGGCACTCAGCGGCGCGCCGTCGAGCAGTTCGGGGGCGGCGTAGCGCGGCGTCCAGGCGGCGAAGCGGCTGCGCGCCAGGCGTGGCAGGCCGGTGAGGAAACCGTCCAGGGCCTGGCCCAGGCCGAAGTCGAACAGGCGCAGTTCGCTGTCGCCGAGCATCAGGTTGCTCGGCTTCAGGTCGCCATGCAGCACGCCCTGGCCGTGCGCGTAGTGCAGGGCTTCGAGCAGGCTCAGGCTGACCTGCTGCGCCTGCGGCCACGGCAGTCCGCTGGGGTATTGCTGCAGCAGGTGGTCGAGGGTGCAGCCCTTGAGCAGTTCCATGGTGATGAACGCGCGCTGGCTAGGCGGGTCGACCTCGAAGCTGTACAGGCGGATCAGGTTGCGCTGGCTCAGGCGCGCGCTGAGGGCGAACTCGCTGTAGAGCAGGGCGTTGGCGTCCGGGTATTCGGCGAAGTCCTCGCTGAGGGTCTTCAGCGCCACATAGGGCTGCGGGTCACCGAACTGCTCGCGCAGCAGGTCGCGGGCACGGTACACCGCGCCCATACCGCCGACGCCGAGCAGGCGCTCGATGCGATAGCGGCCGCAGAGCACTTCCGGCAGGTCCTTGGGCAGTGGGCGCGGCGCCTTGGCTGTGCTGCCGGCCATCAGGGTCAGGTCGGCGCTGGCGGCAGTGGCCACGGCCTGGCTGTTCATCGCGCTGCTCATCGGTTGATCACCACGGCGCTGAGGTTGTCGCGGGCCGGGCCGTCCAGCGCCAGTTCGAACAGGCGTTGCAGGGCCAGGCCGGCGCTGGGGCGGATCAGCGCGGCGCTGAGCTGGTCGTGGTCGAGGTCCTGATACAGGCCGTCGCTGCACAGCAGGAACACATCGCCGGGCAGGCTCTCCAGTTCGAGGATATCCAGCTGCAGTTCCTCGGCCGCGCCGATGGCGCGGGTCAGGGCGTGGGCGGCCGGCTGGCGCGCGGCTTCCTCGGGGCTCATGCCGCGCTCGTCGATCAGTTGCTGCTGCAGTGAATGGTCGCGGGTCAGCTGGTACAGCTGCCTGCCGCGCAGCAGGTAGCAGCGGCTGTCGCCGGCCCACACGCAGGCCACCCGACTGCCTTCGGCGAGCAGGGCGACCACCGTGCTGCCGACCAGCATCTCGGGGTTTGAGCGGGTTACCGTGAGGCCCAGGCTGAGGTGGCGATTGAGCCGGTGCAAGCACTCGCGCAGGCGCTCCAGGCGCTGCTCGAAGCTGCCCTCGGCCGTCAGTTCACCCAGGCTCTCGACGATCAGGCGGCTGGCCAGGTCGCCGTTCTGGTGGCCGCCCATGCCGTCGGCGACCACCCACAGGCCGTGCTGCGGCTGGTCGAGAAAGGCGTCCTCGTTGCGCTCGCGCACTTTGCCGGTGTCGGTGCGCGCGGCGCTGTGCCAGAGCAGGTTGGCGACTCGCATCAGAGTGTCGCCGGCAGTTTGAAGTCGCGCAGCAGGGCGACATCGAAGGGGTTCGGCGAACGCTGGCTGTGCAGCAGGTACTTGGCTTGCAGGCCCTGCAGGTTGGCCTTGAGCAGCAGCACGTCGCGGCCGCTGTGCTGCTCCACCTGCAGCTGGTCGAGCAGGCGGAACAGCGACCAGGGTCCGCTGTTTTTCTCGATGCCGACGCGCCGCCCGCCCTGTTCCTCGAGCACCAGGCTGCTGCGCTCGCCGTCGCCCTCGGCCGGCCAGCGGAAGGCGCTGGCGACGATCGGGCCGTGGCGGTATTCCAGCTGCTGGCCGCCGAACTGGAAGTCGGCGCGGTTGAGGCTGTAGTCGAGGGCGAAGGGTTCCAGCTTGAACAGCACCAGCGGCTCGTTGGGGTTCTCGGCGAAGAAGCTGCGGCGGATGGTCTGGGTCTGGTTGATCTGCGCGAGGAAGGCCGGTGACAGCGGCAGGCCCTGGCCGTCCAGGTGGCGCAGCTGGTACTGGCCGTCGCTGTCGCTGACGAAGGCTTTCAGGTAGCGCTCGACGAAGCCGTCGGCCACGCCATCGGCCTTGAAGAACTCGCGGAAGTCGGCGATGGCCACGTCGCTGTCGCTCTTGGCGCTGAACGGATAGCGCTTGAACAGCGACTCCTTGTAGAAGGCGTACAGCTCGTTGCGGTAGCGCTTGTTCAGGTAGCCGTAGGCGTCGTTGAGTACCAGCTGCCAGCTGTCGTCGGCGATCAGGCTCAGCCAGTTGCCCACCGGCTGCGGCAGGCGCGCGGCGCTGCTGCGCAGCTGGTTGATCGCGTCCGGGCTGCCGCCCATGCGTGCCTTGGCCTGCTCGAAGGCGGCCTGCTCCGGCGCGCTGGCGTGGGCCATGCCGCTCAGCTGCAGCTGCAGGGCATCCAGCGCCTGCAGGGTGGCGGCCAGTTGCGGGCCGGCGCCGTTGTGGTCATCGAGCAGCCGGTGCAGCGGTTCGAAGCGCCGTTGCAGGGCCTTGCGCGCGGTATCCGGCAGGCTCCTGGCAATGGCGCCGATGCCTTGTTCGGCCGCGGCAGCGGCCAGTTTGGCTTTCTTGCCGAGCTTGGCCTGGGCGGCCAGCTCGTCGACCTGGTCGGTTGCCGCCGGCAGGTCGAAGCGGGTGTTCTCGCGCACTTCCACCAGAATCTGCAGCAGCGGCGAGTTGGCCGCGGTCAGCGCGCTTAGCTGGAGGATGCCCTGGGCGCTGTTGCCGATCGGCTCCAGGCCCAGCTGGCTGATGGCTTCGCCCCAGTAGTCGGCGTAGTCGCGGAAGTACAGCTGCTCCATGTCCACCAGCAGGCGGCCGAGGTCGTTGTCGCTGAGGTTGTTGCCTTCGCCGAGCACCCAGTTGTCGCGCAGGATGTCGCGCACCAGGCTGGTGCCCTGGGCGACGAAGTACTGCTGGTAGCCCTTCTGCGTATACAGCCCGGGGATGCTGTAGTCGCTGCCGAGGAACAGCGTGGCCTGGCTACCCAGTTGCTGGCCCAGGCTGTATTCCGGCAGGTGGCGGGCCTGCTCGCGGAGCATGCGGTAGACCACGTTGGCCAGCGACTCGCTGCGCAGGATCTGCCGCGCCTCGGCGACCAGCTTGTCGTTCAGCGGGTAGGCGGTGAACGGCTCGGCCAGCAGGCGCTGCAGGTGTGCGCCAAGACCCTTCTGCGTGGCATTGTCGCCGGCATAGCGCAGCGACCAGTCGGCGGCCAGCCAGTCCTGCAGGAAGGCCGGGTCGCGGCGTTCCGCCAGATTGAGCATCAGATAGGCGCGCAGGCTGCCGAGCAGCAGCTCGCGGTCGTCGCGATTGGCGCGGATCTGCCCTTCCAGTTGACGCGCCACCCGTGGCAGCAGCTCAGCTTCCAACTGGCGGCGGTAGGCCTGTTGCACGCTCGGGTCGACATCCGCACCCTGGTACAGGCCGCCGCGTTCGAGCAGGGCGGCGTCATGTGGGGCGGGGAACACCTGGGTCGCCGCGTAGCTGCTGTTGAGCAGCGGCAGCACCTGCTCGGCTTCGTCCTTGGGATTGACGCTCTCGCCCTGGCGGCTCAGTTGCTGGGCCAGTTCGCGCAGCTGTTCCAGGCGGCCGTGGTTGGCCGAATAGCTGTTGCCCCAGAGCAGGCCGCACAGCACCAGGCAGGCGGCCGCGCCGGCATAGAGGGCGCGCTGGCGCCAGTCGATGCGGCGTACTTCTTTGTCGTCCAGGCCGGCCAGATCGGCCTCGGGGAAGATCACCCGGCTGAGCAACTGGTGGATAAAGCGCGCGCGGCCGCTGCGGTAGGTCGGCAGGCTGCTGCCGGCCAGACCGAGGTTGCGGCCGATGCCGGTGGTGCTCGGGTCGAGCGGGTCGCTGAGCTGCGGTGCGCTGGTCAGGTAGAAGCCGCGCAGGTGGCTGGAACGCTGATAGCGGTTGCCGCTGAAGGCCAGTTCGACGAACAGGCACAGGCGCTCGCCGAGCTGGCCGAGCTGGTGCGGGAAGTCGAGGATACGGCCGCGGCGCTGGGTGTCGCGCTCCTGGTGCATGCGCAGGATCACCTGGCTATTGAGGCGGCGCAGCAGTTCCTCGAACTCCTGACGGATCACCCCGGCGTCGCTGGCGTTCTGCTCCTGGCGCAGGCTGGCGCCGAGCACCTGGTCGCTTTCCTCGCGGCTCAGCTGGTCGAAGAACTCGTCGAAGCCGAGGATCTTGTCGGCCTTGCTCAGCACCAGGTACACCGGCACCTCGACGCGCAGCTCGGCGTGGATCTCGTGCAGGCGCTGGCGCACCTGGCGGGCCAGGTTCTCCAGCTCCAGTTCGTTGTGGTACAGCAGGCTGTCCACCGGGATGCTCACCAGCACGCCATTGAGCGGACGCGCGCGGCGTTTGCGCAGCAGGCTGAGCAGGGTGTGCCAGGCGCGGCTGTCGACGGCCACATCGGGCTGGTTGAGGTAGCGCCCGGCGGTGTCGAGCAGCACGGCGTGGTCGGCGAAATGCCAGTTGCAGTAACGGGTACCGCCGACGTCCTTGGTCAGGCGCTGGGCATCGCCCTTGTTCAGCGGGAAGTCCAGACCGGAGAAGTCCAGCAGGCTGGTCTTGCCGCTGCCCTGCGGGCCGAGCAGCAGGTACCAGGGCAGCTCGTTGCGCCACTTGTCGCTGCGCCCGCGGTACAGGCTGGAGCTTTTCAGGGTGCGCAGGGCCTGCTTGAAGCGGCCGCGCAGCTCGACCTGCTCCTCGCTGATCAGGCCGTCGCGGCGCAGGCGTTCCTGGGCGTCGAGGTCATCGGCTTCCTGCTTCTTGCGCAGGTTGGCGCGCCAGCTGACGAACACGATGAACAGGCCCCAGGCCAGAAACAGCCCGCTGATGCTGAGCAGGCGGCTGGCCGCCGGCGCCCAGAACTTGTGGTCGGCCACCGCCAGCAGTGGCCCGACGAACCACACCAGCAGGGCCAGGAGCAGTACCAGGCACAGGCTCCAGACCCAGGTCTGGCGCAGGAAAGTGGCGGTTTTTTTGAGAAAGTCCTTCATCTCAACTTATCCCTGAGTCGACGGTGCGGGGGCGGCTTCGACCGCCTGATAGGGTTGCAGTACGGTGCGCCGTTCCTCGTGCAGCACCCAGCTGAAACCGGCGTAGAGCAGTGCCAGGCCGGCGACGGTGGCCACCGCCAGCAGCCAGCCGGGGACGATGCGCACCAGGCGCCGGCGACCTTCCTTGAGGCCCTGCCAGTGCGGCGACAGCTCGCGCGGAATGTCGCCGCGCAGCTGGCGGATCTGCCGGTACAGGCTGTCGCGGATCGCCTCCAGTTCGAGCATGCCGCGCGGCAGCACGCGGTACTTGCCCTCGAAGCCGAGCGACAGGCAGATGTACATCAGCTCGAGCATGGCCAGGTGTTTGACCGGGTTGCGCGACAGGTGCTCGAGCAGCTGGAAGAACTTCTCGCCGCCGAAGGTCTCGTTGTGGAAGCTCGACAGCAGGCTCATCTGCGACCAGGCGCTCTCGTTGCCCCAGGGCGTGGTCACCACCGCCTCGTCGACCACGGTGCACAGCACATAGCGCGCGGCCATTACCTGGCCGCCCTCGGCACCTTCCTGCAAGGCGCGGTGCTCGAACAGCTTGATCGCCACGCTGAGGCGTTCGTTGAGCGCCTGGAAGTTCTCCGTGCTGGCGCTGTTCTTCAGCCGCACCACTTCCGAGAGCAGCAGCGCGCTGGCGGCCACCAGCGGGTTGAAGCTGATGTTGAAGACTTCCGCCGGGCGCGTGCGCGCGGCGTAGACCATGCGCTCCTCGAGCTGCTCCATGGGCGGCGCGGCGAAGTCGGTCAGCGGGCTGCGCGCCGCGCCGGCAGTCTGACGGTTGAGGACGACGGTACGGTCCTGTGCTTCCTTGATCATGTTCAGCTCCTGATCGCCCAGAATTTCAGCTCAAGCCCGGAGAAATCGCCGGACACGTGGAAGGCAAACCCGCCGGAGCTTTCCAGTTGCGCCAGCTCTTCCGAGCCGAGCTCCAGGGCGAAGTAGGTCTTGTCCGAGTGGAAGGGAATCTGCCGCGGCGCCACCGGCAGCGGGCGCACCTTGATCCCCGGCAGGTGCAGGTTGACCAGCTGGCGGATGCGCTCCACCGCGCCGATCTTCAGGTGCGCCGGCAGGCGTTTGCGCAGCTCCTCGGCATCGCACTGGGCGCTGGCGGCGAGGATGAAATCGGCGCTGGTCAGCAGCTTGTGGTCCTGCAGCGGCGAGACCTGGATGCCGTACTGGCGCTGCTGCAGCGGCAGCTCGATGGCGTGCTGTTCGAGCACCATCGACAGCACCTGGCGCAGCGCGTCCATCAGCTTGCGGAAGCTGCCGCCCTGGTCGTTGTGCAGGTAGCGGCCATCCAGGCGCGGGCGCTTGTGGTCGCTGGCGAAGGTGGCCAGCTCGCCGAGCAGGCCGACCAGCTCGCGGTAGATGCGCTCCGGGTGCAGCTGCTCCAGCGACAGGTAGTGACGCAGCTGCGGCTCGTAGCGGTTGACCAGCTGCAGCATGAGGAAGTCGCCGACCTCGGTATTGCCCAGCTTGCCGGCGGCGCGCACCCGCTCGGCGAGGATGTCGCCGCGGTGGCCAAGCATGCTGATCACCTCCTTGAGGTAGGCCAGCAGGGTGCTCGAGGCCTGCACATGGAGGAAGGTCGGACTGAAGTCCGGGTCGAGGACGATCACCCCGTCCGGGCTGGTGTCGAGGATTTCCGCGACCTTGAGTTTGACGAAGGCCTGGTCGGTCTGCTGCTCGCCGAGCAGCAGGCGGAAATCCGGGCGACCGCAGCTGACCTGGCTGGCGGCGCTGTCACCGGCGTTGGAGTCGGTGACGTCCAGCTCCTGGGCGCGGTAGCGCGCCAGCACGTCCTGCTGCTCGGCGCGGCGGCTCTCGATGTGGTTGCCGGTGACCAGCGGCAGGGCCAGGTACACTGGGGTGGCCGAGGTGTTCGGCGGCACGTCGAGGGCCAGCGGCTCGCGCGCGGCGTCGATCTCGAACAGGCTGCCGTCGGGCAGCACGCCGCCGGCCTGGCTGAGCACCAGCTTGCCCATGCCGAGGAACTGGCGGTCGATCTCCAGGCTGAAGAAGCCCCAGGGGTAGACATCCAGCAGGCGCGTGCGGGCCTTCAGCTGGTGTTCGTAGTAACGGTCGCTTTGCTGGAAGTGCTGCGGGCGCAGGAGCATCCCTTCTTGCCAGACTACCTTGAGCATTTCCATGTGCTCAGTCCTCGTCCTGTGCGGCGTTCAGCGCCTGCAGGCCGCGCTTGTCCAGGCGCACGCCGGCCTGGGTGATTTCGCCTTCCTGCAGGGCCACGACGAAGCGCCAGCTGGCTTCTGGCAGGTCGCGATAGGCGGCCACCACGCCGACGTAGCGGCTGCCCGGCTGCACCAGCAGCTTGAGATCGCGGGTCTCGCCGGGGCGCACTTCCAGCTCCTCGAAGCTGACCAGGTCGGGCATCAGCGATTCCTTGGGGCGCTGGTACAGCGAGAAGAAGTCGGCGTTGTTGAACGACGAGGGATTCTTCAGCTCCAGCAGGCGCACCACGATCGGCGAGGGGCGGCCTTGCAGATCCGGGTTGAGGTCGTCACTGGCGACCAGGCTGAGGTCGAGCTTGGTCTTGTCCGAGTAGGGCGACAGGCTGCTGCAGCCGCCCAGGGCGACGAGCAGGGACAACAGGCTGAGGCTGATAAGGCGGCACATGGCATTCATCCTTGCTTTCATTCTTGGAAGTCGGTGTTGAGCGTGGCGATCAGGCGCACCTGCTCCTCGTAGGTCTTGGCGAAGTCGCGGGCGAACAGGCGCTGGCTCCAGTCATCGTCCTGCTCGAGCAGGCGGTACTGGCGCTGGTAGGCGCGCCAGCGGCTGCCGGCGGTGGCCAGCAACGGCTTGCGCTGCTGTTCGAAGCGCAGGCACAGCTGTTCCGGGGCGAACTGCTGGAACAGGCTCTGGGTGGCCGCGCGGCTGGCGGCGAACAGCGCCACCTGGTGCGCCTGCAGGTCGCGGAAGGCGCGGCCGACGGCCTGCTCGGCGCTCAGCTGGCCGGGCTTGCTGCCGCGCAGCAGGCTGTTCAGCGCCTCGCCGGCATCGGCACTGTGCTTGAGCGGGTTGTTGCCGGCGCTCTGTACGGTGGTCAGCGCCAGGCGCAGTTCGTTCTTCAGCTCGCCACGGGTGCGCAGGCTCTGCTGCAGGCCCGCCACGCTCTGCTTGAGCAGGCGTGCGGCGCTCAGTGCCAGGGCTTCGCGGGCGCTTGCGTCGAGGTCGTCAAGGGACACGCCGAGGGCATCGCCGAACTGCTGCCAGAAGTTCGCGCCGTGCGGCTCGGCAGCTGCCATTACTGGCCGTGGCTGAGCTGGCGCTTCGACGACACGCGCGGCCTTCGGCGCTTCGACTGCGGCCTCTACCAGTTCCGGCAGCAGCAGGCTTTCCATATCGATGCGCGCGTACTGGCTGCGCTCGAACTCTTCCTCCGGCTCCTGCACCAGGCCGGCGAACTCGTCGAGGTTGCTGTAGCCGCGCGGGCGCTGTTCGAGGGCGGCGATCGGGTCGAGGTCGAGGAAGGCGTCGTCCGGGATGATGCTGCCGGCCGGCTGGCTACGGCCGATCTGCTCCTCGAACTGCGCTGGGTCCTGCAGCAGGCGGGCGCGGATTTCCACTTCACCCAGGCAGTACACGTCGCCGTGCTGGATGCGCAGCGGCTCGCCACGGCGCAGGCTGGCGCCGCTGTCCTTGAGCTGGATGCCGTTGCTGCTGGTGTCGGTCAGGTAGAAGTGGCCGTCGCTGTAGCTGACCTGGGCGTGCCGGCTGGAGAGGATGCGCTTGCTGTCGGGGATCGCCCAGTCGCAGTCCTCGCCACGGCCGATCACGCCGCCGCTCTTCTTGAAGCTCTTGCTGGTCAGCAGGCCGGGGGCAAATTGCTGGGCGCTGACGACGTCGAAAACCAGTTCCATGGTCTGTGTGCTCCTGGGTGTTACTTGGCGCGTTGTTCGGCTTGCGGGTCGCCCAGCGGGCGGTAGTCGTCGTCGCTGGATTTGTAGTTGCCGGCGCAGCCGCTCAGGCAGAGCAGGGCGGCCAGCAGGGTGGTGGTGAACAGGCGGTACATAAGAGCCTCGCTGGATTCGGCACCATCCGTGTGGGGTATGGCGTGGTGGGTGTTTGCGGTATGGGTGGCGAGCGTTTCGAGCAACATCAGCGGCTCTCCGCTGAGCAGTAGCAGATGGTTTTGTCCTGCTTGAGGTCGCGG
>JBOFCR010000177.1:0-2770 GCA_051646165.1 Pseudomonas sp.
TCGCCGCGGTGCTCGACAAGGTAGGCTTGGCTGCCCACGCACACAAGTTTCCGGCGCAGCTGTCGGGTGGCATGCAGCAGCGTGTGCAGATCGCCCGCTGTCTGGCCCAGCAACCCGAGCTGCTGATGATGGACGAGCCTTTCGGCGCGCTGGATGCGCTGACGCGCCACAGTCTGCAGGACGAGGTTGCACGGCTGGTTCGGCACGAGGGCTTGACGGTACTGTTCGTCACCCACGATCTGGAAGAGGCGATCTACCTCGGCGACCGGGTGATTGCGCTGCAGTCCAACCCGGGGCCTGACCGGCCGAGCCTGGCACGCACCATCGACGTGCCGATCGCGCGCCCGCGCGATCAGTTGACGACCAAGGAGCATCCTGATTTCCTGCGCCTGCGGCGTGAGCTGTTCGCCTTCATCGAGCAAGGACACTGAGGATGTGGCACCGGCTGCGACCGTGGTGCTTTCCGCTGGGCCTGCTGCTGTGGCTGGAGATCCAAACGCGCAGCCTGACGGCCGGCAGTGACTCGCTGGCGCCGCCGACAGCCGCGCTGCGCGCCTTTGCCGGTGCGGCGCTGGACGGCTCGCTGTGGCAGGGTACGCTGTTCACGCTGGGCGCGGCAGCGTCGGGCCTGGGTGTTGCCGTCGTGCTGGGCCTGCCGCTGGGCATCGTGCTTGGCTTGTCGCCGCGGGCCTTGCGCGTGTCGACGCTGTCGATCGAACTGCTGCGCCCCATCCCTTCGGTGGCGCTGATCCCGCTGGCCATGCTGGTGTTCGGCTTCGGCCTGCGCATGGAGACTTCGGTGGTCGCCTTCGCCTGCCTGTGGCCGATGCTGATTCTCACGCGTTCCGCCGTGTCGCAGGTCGAGCCGCGGCTGCTGGAGCTGAGCCAGGTGCTCGGCCTCAGCCCGTGGCAGCGTGGCTGGAAGATCGTGCTGCCGGCGATCGTGCCGCGGTTGTTCGTGGCCGTGCGCCTGGGCGTGGCGGTGGCGCTGGTGGTGGCGGTGACGGTGGAGATTGCTGCCAACCCCCACGGCATGGGCTACGCGATGATGATCGCGCAGCAAAGCCTGGACCCGGCGCTGATGCTGGCCTGGCTGGGCTGGATCGGCGTCGTCGGCTACGCCATCAACGCGGCCGCGCTGGCACTGCAGCGGCGTGTGGCTCGGGCGATGGGTGCGCTGGAATGAGCCGGTCGCGTGGGTCGCCACTGGACACGCTGGGCTCGGTGGCGGTGACGCTGGCGCTGGTGGCGCTGTGGTGGGCCGCCAGCCATGCGGGTTGGATTAGCCGGGTGTTCCTGCCCACCCCCGAGGCCACCTTCACCAGCCTGCGCGAAGGCTTGAGCGGCGGCGAGCTTGCACAGTTCACGCTGGCCACCACCTGGCGCATGGTCGAAGGCTGGCTGCTGGCGTCGCTGCTGGGCGTGGCGCTGGGGGCGCTGATCGGCATGTCGGCGCAGGCGCGAGCCTACCTGCTGCCGACGCTGGAGTTCGTGCGCCCGCTGCCTGCTTCGGCGCTGCTGCCCCTGGCTATCTCGATCTTCGGTCTCGGCCCGAACATGGTGCTTTCCGTTGTCGCCTTCGGGGCGATGTGGCCGGTGCTGTTGGGCACGATCCACGGCTTCGCGGCGGTGGAGCCGCGGCTGGTCGACGTGTCGCGCTGCCTGCAGCTCAGCCGCATCGGCTTCGTCCTCAAGGTCGGCCTGCCGAATGCATTGCCCGACATCCTGGCCGGCATGCGCCTGGCGCTGACGGTGGCGTTGATCGTCTCGGTGGTCGGCGAGATGATCGCGTCGCAGGCCGGGCTGGGGCAGGCGATCCTGCTCGCGGCCAGGGCCTACCGCGCCAGCGAGCTGTTTGCCGGCATCGTGCTGCTGGGCCTGATCGGCCTGGCCAGCAATGCACTGCTGGCGCTGGCCGAGCGACACTGGCTGAAGTGGCAACAACCTTGAAGGAGAAGCACGCATGACCCGCAAGTTCGTCGACCTGTCGATCTATCTGGAAAACGATGTGCTCAGCGACCCGCCGGCCTTCGCGCCGAAGATCCAGTACTTCACGCACGACAACACTTTCGAGCAGATCGCGCCCTTCTTTCCCGGCTTGAAAAAGGAAGACCTGCCCGACGGCGAAGGCTGGGCGGTGGAGACGATCAACCTGTCCACGCACAACGGCACGCACCTGGACGCGCCCTACCACTTCCACAGCACGATGAACAAGGCGCTGGGCAAGCAGGAACGCGCCATCGCCATCCACGAGGTGCCGCTGGAATGGTGCTTCCAGCCGGGCGTGAAGCTGGACTTCCGCCACTTGGCCGATGGCTACGTGGTCACGGCGGCCGATGTCGAAGCTGAGCTGAAGCGCATCGGCCACACGCTGTCTGCATTGGAAATCGTCGTCGTCAACACGCGCGCCGGCTCGCGCTACGGCCAGCCGGACTACGTGGCTTCAGGCTGCGGCATGGGTTACGAGGCGACGATGTACCTGCTGGAGCGCGGTGTGCGCCTGACCGGTACCGACGCCTGGAGCTGGGACGCGCCCTTCGTGCACACCGCCAAGAAGTACGGCGAGACGCACGATCCGTCGCTGATCTGGGAAGGCCACAAGGCCGGGCGCGACATCGGCTACTGCCACCTGGAAAAGCTGCACAACCTGGAGGCGTTGCCGGCCAGCGGCTTTCACATCAGCTGTTTTCCGCACAAGATCCGCGGCGCCTCGGCCGGCTGGACGCGGGCGGTGGCGATCTTCGACGAGCGGCTGAACGCCTGACTACGA
>JBOFCR010000006.1:0-12292 GCA_051646165.1 Pseudomonas sp.
ACCGGCACGCTTTGCCCGATGATACGTTGCAGCTCAGCCACGGCCTGAGCGTCGAAGCCGCGACCCTCGCACAGCTCGGCGAACACCGCACCCGCCTCCACAGCGGCGAGCTGGTCCTTGTCGCCGAGCAGGATCAACCGCGCATGGGGCGGCAGGGCATCGACCAGCTTGGCCATCAGCGCCAGGTCGACCATCGACGCTTCGTCGACCACCAGCACATCCAGCGCCAGCGGCCGCGCCGCATCGTGGCGCACCCTGGGCGTGTCGCCACGGCTGCCGAGCAGGCGGTGCAGGGTGCGCGCCTCCTCGGGCAGGGCCGCCTTGATCGCTTCGCTGACCGGCAGAGCGGCCTTGGCATTGCGGATCGCCTCGGCCATGCGCGCCGCTGCCTTGCCGGTCGGTGCGGCCAGGCCGATGGCCAGGTTGGCGCCGCCCGGTTGCTCGAGCAGGGCAGCGAGCAGGCGCACCACGGTGGTGGTCTTGCCGGTACCGGGGCCGCCAGAGATCACCGCCAGGCGCCGACGCACCGCCTGCGCGGCAGCCAGGCGCTGCCAGTCCGGCTTCTGTTGATTGAAAGCGAACAGGCGCGCCAGGCTTTCCGTCAGCACGGCTTCGTCGACCTGCGGCAGATCGCCGGCGCGAGCCAGCAGCTGGCTGGCCAGCTGGCTTTCATAGGCCTGGTAGCGGGCCAGATAGAGGCGCGAGCCATCGAGAATCAGCGGCGCGAACTGATCGGGCGCAACGACCAGCGGCGAGGCTTCCAGCTGCTGGCACCATTCGCTTAGCGCCGGCAGAACGAAGGCGAATTCCGGCCAGGGCCGCTGCCCGGCCAGGCGCGCCAGCGGCAGGCATACATCGCCCTGGCCCAGCGCCTCGCAGCACAGCGCGGCGGCGGCCAACACGCTGTCTGTTGCTGTCGGGTCGAGACGCCGCAGGCTGTCGACCAGCGCCCGCTCCAGCGGGCCGAGGGGCAGATCGGCGAGGCTCATGGGTTAGCTCCGGCAAACAGGGCATCCAGCGCATCCAGCAATTCGTCACTGGGCCGGGCGAAATACACGCCGGCCTGGGGCATGCCGCGGAGGAACAGGTAATAGGCGCCGCCGAGCTGCTCGTCGTGGAAGTCAGCCAGGCGCTGACGCAGGAAGCGCCGCAGCGCCACCAGATAGATCAGGTACTGCAGGTAGTAGTGCTCGCCGGCCAGGGCCTGCAGCAAGCGCTCGCCGCCGTAGTGGCTGGCGTCCGGGCCGAGCCAGTTGGACTTGTAGTCGAGGATGTACCAGCGCCCGGCGTGCTCGAAGGTCAGGTCGATAAAGCCCTTGAGGAAGCCCTTGAGGCTGTCGAATTCCAGGTGCTCGGCAGCCTGGCGCAGCGGTTCGGCCAGGCCCATGGCCGGGTCGACGAGGATCGCGCGCAGGCGCTGCACATCCAGATCGGCCACCGGAAAGGTGAAGCCCAGTTCCGGCAGGCGCCGCGCCGCCTGCAGGCTGGCGAGCGTCAGGCCGCTGCCGTCCAGGTCGCTGTCGAGCACTTGCTGCAGATGGGCGCTGGCGATGGCCGTCCACAGTTCGGCGTCGATACCGTGGGCGCTCAGCGCCGGCGCGACCAGCTCATTCAGCGGGGCCTTGTCGCGCGCCCAGTCTTCAAGAATCGCGTGCAGGCAGGTACCGGCGCGCGCGCCACGGGGGAAGGCGAAGAAGCCGCTGCCCGGCTCGCTGGCAGCGGGCATCACCAGGCCGTCGCGATCCGGCGCTTCCATATGCATGCCCGCCGCCAATCCCGAGAAGCTGCCGATGCGCCAGGCGCTGTGCAGACTGCGCTGCAGGGTGGCCAGTAGCTGCGGTGCCGGGGCGCGCTGTTCGCCGACGGCGCTGGCCTCGCTGTCACGCAGCGGCTGCAGGGCCATATGGCCCTGGCTGAGGCCGACCAGCTGTTCGATTTCAGCGCGCAGGCCATGGGGGCTGAGTGTCTGCAGATGGCTGGCGAGTTCGCCCAGGGCATCCTCGCCCGGCAGTTCACGGCCGTGCAGCAGCCAGGCCAGGGCGCTGCTGTGCAGGCCGCTCTCGCTCAGGGTGCCGTCTTTCTTCGCCTTGCAGTCCACCGGCCCCCAGTGCAGCCACAGGCGGTCACGGGCGCGGGTCAGGGCCACGTAGGTCAGGCGCAGACGTTCGGCAAAGCGCTCATGGCGGGCGCGCTCGCGGTGCGTGTCGAACTGTTCGCCACCGAGATCGAGCAGCGGCGTGCCGTCCTCGGCGTGGCAGGTGATGTCCTCGTGCTGGCGCAACAGCGCGCCGTCCCACAGGTAGGGGCAGAACACCAGCGGGTATTCCAGGCCCTTGGAGGTGTGGATGGTAACGATCTGCACCCGTTCAGCATCGCTTTCCAGACGCAGCAGGGCCTCTTCGCCGTGGCTCTCGGCGCTGCGCTGGGCATTGAACCAGCTGAGCAATTGCTCCAGCCCCGTACGTTGCAGGCTTTCGGTTTGCAGCAGCTCGGCCAGGTGCAGCAGGTTGGTCAGACGGCGTTCGCCATCCACCAGCGCCAGCAAACGCTGGGCGACTTTCTGTTCATCCAGCCAGGCGCGGAAGGCGCGCATAAAGCCCTGTTGCTGCCACAACTGGTGGTAGCGCTCGGCCGCTTCGCGCTCATCGTCCCAGGCCTGGGCGTTGTCCTGGCAGGCCGCCAGGTCCGCCGCGCTGCGCCCGAGCAGACGGCTGGCCAGGGCATAGCGCAACGCGCCCTCGCGGCCCGGTTCGGCGTAGGCGGCCAGCACGGCGGCCAGCTCGCTGGCCTCTTCGCTGTGCCAGACGTTTTCCTTACCGCGGCGCACGCTGGGCACGCCACGAGCCGCCAGCTCGGCGGCCACTTCACTGGCCTGGCGGTGGCTGGCGACCAGCACCGCAATATCGCCACCTTTCAGCGGCGTGCGTTCACCGGTCTGCTCGAAATAGGCTTCGCCACGACTGCTGGCAGCCAGCACGGCAGCAATGCGCCGCGCCGTATCCCGCGCCACCAATGCGCCCGCTTCGCCCTTGCCCAGATGCTCGTCATCCAGCCAGACCAGCGCCAGCGGCGCGTCCTGTTCATCATCGACAACGGGTAACACCAGCTGTGGCCGTGCGCGCTGACTGGCACCGACCTGCGGATACTCCAGCCCCTTCTCGGCAAAGGGCATGGGCCGCTTGAACAGCTGGTTGAGCGCGGCGATCAGCTCGGGCGTCGAGCGATGGTTGGTGGCCAGGCTGTACTGGCGCGCGGCTTCGTCGCGGGCCCTGAGGTAGGTGACCAGATCCGCGCCCCTGAAGGCATAGATGGCCTGCTTGGGGTCACCGACAAAACATAAGTCCCCATCGCGCTCGTAGATGCGATGAAACACCTGGTACTGCACCGGGTCGGTGTCCTGAAACTCGTCGATCAGCGCCACCGGGTACTGCGTGCACAGGGTGCCGGCCAGATGCTCGCCGCCCTCGCCGTAGAGCGCTTGTTGCAGTTTGTTGAGCAGGTCATCGAAGGCCAGCAGACGCTGCGCCGCCTTGCGTTGCGGCAACTGTTCATTGAGCTGACCGATCAGGCGTACCTGCAGGTCGATCAGCCGTTGCTCGGCCTCCGGCTGCGCCGCGTCCAGGGCGTCGCACAGTTCCTGCAAGGCAGCCGCCAGCGGGTTGGCCGGCGCTTCCTGATCCTTCTTGCTGGCCTTGAACAGCCCCTCGCGGGACAGCCGGCGGTGCGCCTCGGTCTTGCTGAACAGCGCCGCGGCATCGCTGAAATAGCCATCCAGCTCGGCCTGCCAGAGGCCCAGCTTGGCCGGGTTGCACATATTGCTCTTGAAGCCATCGAAGGCCTTGAGCTGCGCCAGCCAGCCTGCGCTTTCGCCCTGCCAGAGGCGCTGCGCCTGCTGCCAGGCGGCGCGCAAGCCGCTCATCTCACTGCTGGCGCCCGGCTGCGGTTCGATACGCAGATAGGGCTTGCCCAGGTGGTTGCGCAGGCGCTGCCTCAGGCTCTGCGGAGTCAGCTTGTGCTGCACCAGAAAGGCCGCCCATTCCGGCTCGGCGGCCGCCAGTTCATGCCGCCAGAGGTCGGCGAGCAAGGCGTCGAGAATCTCGCGGTCGTCGTGGGTCAGCTCGTTATCGAAGTCGCCGCCAGCCTCGAACGCGGCATCCTGCAAGGCGCGCTGGCAGAAACCATGGATGGTGAAGATCGCCGCCTCGTCGAAACCGTGCACCGCCAGCAGCAAGCGCCGATGGCTGGCCGCTTCCGGGTACTGGGCGTGCAGCGCATTGAGCAGTGTGTCGTCGCCCGGCCCTTGTTCGTAGACCGCCAGCAGCTCGGCCAGACGCAAGCGAATGCGCTCGCGCAACTCGGCGGTGGCCGCGGTGGTAAAGGTCACCACCAGGATCTGGCTGACATTCAGCTTTTTTTCCAGCAGCAGACGGGCGTACAGCGCGGTCAGGGTCCAGGTCTTGCCGGTACCGGCGCTGGCCTCGATCAGCGAGCGGCCGCTGAAGCTGTCCTGCAACAAATCCAGGCTGGCGCTGCTCATGCCTCGTCCTCTTCATTGTCTTGCAGGGCATCCAGCGCCGGGCCATAGAGTTGCTCGGCCAGTGCTTCGAAACGCTCGTCCAGCGGCTCGCGGTCGCGGAAGGCCAGGGCGTTCCAGGGGTCCTGGCCTTCGCCAGTCATATAGTCATTGCCGTGCCACATGACCCGCGCCTCGCTGCGTGCGGCATCAATCGGCTCCTTGCGCCCGGGTTTTCGCCATTTCTTGGCGAAGCCATAGCTGCATTTGGCGAGTACCGGCAGCGGCTCGCACAGCGCACTTTTGTAGGCGTGCAGCCAGGGTTCGAGCAGCTGCAGCGGGCTCGCCAGCGGCCCCAGCCGCCATTCGCTTTTCGGCGAGAGCAGGCGGCTGTCGCGGCTGATGCCGGGCGTGGCGGCGCAGTTGAGCAGCAGGTGACGCAGCCAGAACGGGGCCAGCTCCCAGGCCCCCAGGTCACGCAGGCGATAGTCGAACAGGCCGCTGGCGCTGACCCCGTCCAGCCAGCCGTGAATGCGCACGCCGGCCAGCTCGATATCCACCAGCAGCGGCTGCGGTGGGTCATCCGGGCGTTCGTCGAACAGGGTCGGGGCGAAGGCGCGGATCGGCCCGCGAATCTGCCCCCAATGCGCCTGGCCCAGCTCGCCCACCGGCAGCCAGCCGGAAGCGGCAGCTACGGCGCGCTCCTGGCGCTCGCTCCAGCCCCGCTCGACGGCCTGCAACGCCAACTGGCGCAGGCCGTGCTGGCTGGTCCATTCGACGCTGAAGGGCTCATCGCCGGCCAGGGCTTCCTCGCCCTCGGCCAGACGCAGGCCGAGGCGCTGTTCCAGCAGGTAGCGCGCCGGGTGCTTGAAGCAGTGGATCAATTGGCTGGGTTCGAGGGTCAGCCAGTCCTGATCCGGCTCGGCCAGCACACTGGCAAAGGGTGCTGGCGACTCGGCGGCCTGGCTCAGGCGCTGGGCGGCGCGGAACCAGGGCGCGGCGAAACCGGCCTGCTGGCCGCCGGCGAAATTGCCGGGGGCGAAGGGTTGCAGCGGGTGCTGTCGGGTAATCCGCGCGCTGGCTTTCTCGCCATCCGCAGCACAGCTCGCAGTGAGATCGACCACATCCAGCAACTCGCTGACCAGCACCGAGGGCGGCAGTTCGGCATTGCTGCGCGGGTCGCGGCCGACATAGCTGAGGTACAGGCCGCTGCGCGCCGAGAGCAGGGTTTCCAGCAGCAGGTAGCGGTCGTCCAGACGCCGTGCGCGGTCGCCACGGCGCGGCGCCTGGCTGATCAGATCGAAGCCGGCGGCCGGGGTGCGGCGGGGCAGCGCGCCGTCGTCCAAACCGAGCAGGCAGACCAGGCGAAACGGCAGGCTGCGCATCGGCACCATGGTGCAGAAGGTCACCGCGCCGGTGAGAAAACCCGAGGCGGCGCTGCCTTGCTCCAGGGCGGCGGTCAGTTGCTGGCGAATCAGCGCCAGCTCGATCGGCCGCTCGACACCCGAGGCATCGCCCTGCTCCTTGAGCGCCGCGCAGGCCTTGGACAGCAGCAACAGGGTGTCGCCGGCCTCACGCTCGTCGAACAGGCTGTCGATCAGTTGCTGCAGACTCTCGGCCCATTCGCTGAGGCTGCGCGCGCGTTGCAGCTGCTGCGCCAGCGCGGCCAGGCGCTCGACGAACGCCACCAGGCGCCCGAGCAGCTGCGCCCGGCCACCTTCCAGGGCGTCCAGCGGCCAGCTGTCGCCCAGTAGCGGTGCGCCCAGGCCGGCCAACTGCGGCGGTGCGGCGAAGCCCAGCAGCAGGCGATCCAACCCTTGCCGCCAGGTAAACGCGGCATCCGCCGGCAGGCCCAGTTGCTCGCGGTGCGCACCATCGCGGCCCCAGCGCACGCCGGCCTCGCGTAGCCAGTCGCGCAGTAGCGGCAGGTCTTCGGCTTCGATCCCGGCGCGACGGGCGATGGCCGGCTGCTCCAGCCCGGCGAGGATTTCCTCGGCGGCAAAGCGGCTTTCCGGCAGCGCCAGCAGGTTGAGGAAGGCTTCGATCAGCGGGATTTCTGCACGCAGGCTGCGGTCGGCCAGGCTGAAGGGAATCCGCGGCACACCTTCGCGCGGCGCGAAAACGGCTTCGATATAGGGCGCGTAACGCTCGATATCCGGGGTCAGCACTACTACCTGATCCGGGGTCAGCGCGGGGTCGGCGGCAAACCGCGCGAGCAGCTGGTCATGCAGGATTTCCACCTCGCGCAGTGGCGAGTGGGCGATATGCAGCTCCAGCGAACGGTCGTCATCGCGCAACAGCAGGCGCTCATCGGGTTGACGGGTGCGCAGGCGCAGGATGTCGTTCTGCAGCGCCTGCAACAGGCTGGCGTCATGCAGGTCGTCATCTTCGGAATACAGGCCGGTTTCCTGGCTGCCTTCGACCGAGGCCAGGCTGAACAGGCTGTCGAAGAAGTCGCGACCCTGCTTGCCCAGGCTGGCCAATAACGGGTGGCCGACATCCAGGTACCAATCCTCGGGGCCGGCCTCGGGCTGGCGCGCCAGCTCACGGATATCGCGAATCTCGCCCCAGGCTTCGCGGCACGGGTTAAGCGCAAAAATGATCACTTGCGTGTGCCGCGCCAGGCCTTCCAGCACGCGCATATGGTGCGGCGGCAGGCTGCTGATGCCGAACACCAGCAGGCGCTCGGGCAAGCCCGAAATGGGCGTGGCGTCATACAGGCGGCGCAGCAGGTCTTCGAGCAGGCGCGCGCGGTGCGGGTGGCCATCCTTGGTCAACTCGCGCCAGAGCAGGGCCTGCCAGGCCTCGTCCGGGCCGAGGTCGAGCAGCTCGTTGCGCTCCCAGGCGGCCAGCCAGTCGTCGCGATACAGCAAGTATTGGTCGAGTACGTCGGCGATCTTGACGGCAAGTGACAGCCTGCGCCGCTCATCGCCGCCGTCCAGGTAATGCGCCAGGCGCGGTGCCTCGGCCAGATGGGCCGGCTCGCACAGCCAGTCATACAACCGCCAGCTCAGGCTGCTGGGGCTGAAGGCCGACTGCTCGGGCAACTGGCCTAGCACCAGGCGCGACAGGTCCCAGACGAACTTGGCCGGCAGCTGCACGTCCAGCTGCATGGCGATGCCCTGTTCGCGCGCCAGCTGCAGGGTCAGCCAGCGGCCGATGCCCTGGCTCGGCACCACTACCCGCGCCGGGGCAAAGGGGTCGCGCGCAGGCGTCGCAAGCAGGCGGGTGGCCAGGGCGCCGAGGGTTTCCAGGTCGGGGGCGTGGTACAGGTTGAGCATCGGGCTGCACGTCTCGAAAGCAGTGGCGGCAAGGGTAACAAGAAGCACGGGGCGGGGAGGACGCTGGCGTGGATTATTTGCTGCCGTAGCGGAGCCAACAAACGGCTGGCGCTGCGAGCGATCTGCAACTAAAGCTAAACAGTAAGGGAGGGCAGGGCTGGCACACCCCACAACAACCTCCCGGCAAACGAGCGAGCCCCACCGGAGGCTGCGCCATGCTGACCTTGCTCAACCTGCTGTCTGCCATCGCCCTGCTGGTGTGGGGCACCCATATCGTGCGTACCGGCATCCTGCGTGTGTACGGCTCGCAGCTGCGGCGCATCCTCAGCCACAGCGTGGCCAAGCGGCCGCAGGCGTTCGCCGCCGGCATCGGCGTCACCGCGCTGGTGCAGAGCAGCAATGCCACCGCCATGCTGGTCACCTCCTTCGTTGCCCAGGGGCTGATGACGCTGCCGCCGGCGCTGGCGATCATGCTTGGCGCCGATGTCGGCACCGCTCTGATGGCGCGGGTGCTGACCCTCGACCTGTCCTGGCTATCACCGCTGCTGATCTTCGTCGGGGTGGTGCTGTTTCTCTCGCGCAAGCAGCGCCGCGCCGGCCAGGTCGGCCGTGTGGCGATCGGCCTCGGCCTGCTGCTCCTGGCGCTGCAACTGATCGTCCAGGCGGCCAAGCCGATTGCCGAGTCGCACAGCATCGAGGCGCTGTTCGCCTCGCTGACTGGCGACCTGTTGCTGGATGCCCTGGTCGGCGCGCTGTTCGCCCTGCTCACCTACTCCAGCCTGGCCGCGGTACTACTCACCGCGACGCTGGCCAGCAGCGGCATGATCAGCCTGCCGGTGGCCATCGGCCTGGTGATCGGCGCCAATATCGGCAGCGGCGTGCTGGCGCTGCTCAACAGCAGCATGCAGTCGGCGGCCGGGCGCCGGGTGGCGGTCGGCAGCCTGCTGTACAAGCTGCTCGGCCTATTGCTGGTGCTGCCGCTGATCACCCCGCTGGTGCAGTGGATGGACGGCCTGGAGCTATCGGCGGCGAGCCTGGTGATCGGCTTCCACCTGCTCTACAACAGCCTGCGCTGCCTGCTGATGCTACCCACGGTGAACCTGATGGCGCGCCTGTGCAGCCTGTTGCTGCCGGAGAGCAAGCGCGAGGAGGGCGTGGCCGAGCCCCGTCACCTCGACCGCAGCGCCCTCGACACGCCGAGCCTGGCGCTGGCCAATGCGGTGCGCGAGACCCTGCGCATCGGTGATCTGATCGAGCAGATGCTCAGGCATTTGCAGGAGGTTTTGCGCGAGAGTTCCTCGGAAGCCGGGCGCCAGGTGCGGCGCCTGGATGACGATGTCGATGCCCTGTACAGCGCGGTCAAGCTGTACCTGGCGCAGATGCCGCGCGACGAACTGGCCGCCCACGACAGCCGGCGCTGGGCAGAGATCATCGAACTGGCGGTGAACCTGGAGCACGCCGGCGACCTGATCGAGCAGATGGTCGGCAAACTCGACAACCACAAGCGCTCGCGCCACTACAGCTTCTCCGCCAGTGGCCTGGAGGAACTGACCGGCTTGCTCGGCCTGCTGCAGGACAACCTGCGCCTGGGTCTCAACGTGTTCCTCAATGGCAACCACGCCAACGCCCAGCGCCTGATCCAGGAGAAGCGCCGCTTCCGCCAGGAGGAACGCAAGCTGGCCCACGCCCATGTCGGCCGCCTGAGCCAGCAGGTGGTGCAGAGCATCGAGACCAGCGCCCTGCACCTGGAGCTGATCGCCGACATGAAACGCCTCAACTCGCTGTTCTGCAGCAGCGCCTACGCCCTGCTCGAAGCGCTGGAAGGCGGTCTGGAACAGGCCCACTCAGCGCAGGACGAGCCCGCGGCGGCCAGCATTGGTGCAAGCCCCGGCAGCGTCGCGCCGCCGACCCAGCACTGAAAGATCAGATCTCCTGGGTTGCCGCTGGCGGGGTCTGCGCTGCCGGCTCTGCAGGCTTTTCTGCGGTGGTCGGTGGGGCCGGCTGCTTGAGCAGCTGGTCAGCGGACTGCTGAGCCTTGTCGACCGTCTGGTTGAGCTGATCCAGGGTTTCGCCAAGGCTCTCGCGGGCCTGCTCGACCACCGCTTTTTCGGTCTTCTCCAGCAGGCCCTGGGCCGCCTGTTCGGCGCTGTCGCAGGCCGTCAGGATGAGCAGGGCGCAAGCGCCCAGGGTGGTTTTCAACAACATATGCATGGTCGTGTCCTTTAGTCAGGTAGAGCCGCCGCGCTGGATGGCGGCGGCAAGGGATCAGTTCTGGGATTGCGTAACGGGCGGCGCGTTGCGGGTTTTCCACAGCGACAGCAGCACGCCGCCAGTCAGCAGGCCGAGGGTCACCCCGAGGGAGATGACGGGTGGGATCTTGCCGATGATGCCGACCAGGAAGATCTTGCTGCCGATGAACACCAGCACCAGGGCCAGGGCGTACTTCAGGTAGGCGAAGCGGTGGATCAGCGCGGCCAGGGCGAAGTACAGGGCCCGCAGGCCCAGGATGGCGAAGATGTTCGAGGTGTAGACGATGAAGGGGTCCTGGGTGATGGCGAAGATCGCCGGCACGCTGTCCACGGCGAACACCAGGTCCGCGCACTCGATCAGGATCAGGGCGAGGAACAGCGGCGTTATCCACAACACACCCTTGCCGCTGGCGTCCGCCTGGCGCACGAAGAAGCGCTGCTCATGCAGGCGCCCGGTCACGCGCAGGTGGCCGCGCAGGAATAGCACGAAGCGGTTGTTGGCCAGGTCCGGTTCGGCGTCGACCTTGCTGAACAGCATCTTCACCCCGGTCAGCACCAGGAACACGCCAAACAGGTAGAGGATCCAGCTGAACTCGTGGATCAGTGCGGCACCCAGGCCAATCATCAGGGCACGCAGCACGATCACGCCCATGATTCCCCAGAACAGCACCTTGTGTTGATACTGCCGGGGGATGGCCAGAAAGCTGAAGATCAGCGCCATGACGAAGACGTTGTCCATCGACAACGATTTTTCGATGAGGAAGCCGGTCAGGAAGTCGATGCCGGCGTCGCCGCCTTTCTGGAAATACACCCACAGGCCGAACAGCAGGCCAGCACTGATGTAGCCGGCGGAGAGCAGCAGGCTTTCCTTGACGCCGATTTCGCGGTTGTCGCGGTGCAGTACGCCCAGGTCAAAGGCCAGCAGGGCGATTACCACGCCCAGGAATATCAGCCAGAGCCATACAGCGGTGCCGAGCAGGTCGGCGAAGAGAAACGGTTCTAGGGCGGTCATGAGCCCCTCCTTGCAGTCGAAGTTGTACCAACTGTGACTCCGACATGGCGGCGACCAGCCGTCAGAGGGGCCCGGTGTCACGGCGCAAGGATAGAGAGGCCGGGGGGCCGCACTCAACCACCAGGCTTTTGCAAAGTATGTCCTCGCCGCCGGAGCCCGTGCGATGATGCGCGCCCCGCAACACCTCGCCAGCGACACCGATGCCCCACTGGAAACCGCACTTCCTGCGCCTGCTCGCCTTGCTGCAGCGCTATCCCGGCCTGATCGCCGCCTTCGGCTTCTGCTCCGGCGTGGCCAGCTTCATTCTGGTCGACCGCCAGGAAGGCGTGGGCCGGGTGATCGCCGTGCTGATGCTGCTGAGCTGGGCCTGGCTGCTCCTCGAAGGCCTGCTCACGCGCAGCGCGGCGCGCTGGCTGGGGCTGGAGATTCCGCCCAAGCTGCTGCGCTACCTGACCCAGCTGATCCACCAGGAAAGCCTGTTCTTCGTCCTGCCGTTCTTCTTCGTCACCACCGCCTGGAACAGCGGTCAGCTGGTGTTCACCAGCCTGCTCGGCATCGCCGCCCTGCTGGCCATCACCGACCCGCTCTACTACAAGTGGCTGGCGGCGCGGCGCTGGCTGTACCTGAGCTACCACACCCTGACCCTGTTCGCCGTGCTGCTCACGGCGCTGCCCCTGCTGCTGCAGCAGACCACCGCCGAAAGCTACCGCCTGGCCCTGGGCATTGCCCTGCTGCTGGCCGTGCCAAGCCTGGCCAGCTCGCTGCTGCTACACAACTGGCAACGCTGGCTGGCCATGTTCGGCCTGATTGCGGCACTGGGGGTCGGCGGCTGGCTGGCGCGCCCGTGGATTCCGCCGGCCACCCTGTGGCTGACCGAAGTGGCGGTAAGTGCCGAGCTGCACCAGCGCACGCCCGGGCTTAGCCTGCAGCAGGTCAGCGTGCCGCAGCTGCGCAGCGAGGGCCTGTATGCCTACACCGCGATCAGCGCGCCGCGCGGGCTGAACGAGCGCATCTACCATGTCTGGCAACATAACGGCCTGGAGGTCGACCGCATCGCCCTGGAGATCAACGGCGGGCGCAAAGGCGGCTACCGGGCGTGGACGCACAAGCGCAACTTCCCTGCAGCGGTGGTCGGCAACTGGCAGGTGCAGGTGGTGACCGAGACCGGCCAGCAGATCGGCGTGCTGCGCTTCAAGGTGGTCGAGTAGGCCTGCCCCGAATCAATCCGTAGGGCGGG
>JBOFCR010000024.1:0-55643 GCA_051646165.1 Pseudomonas sp.
ATTCGCCGGCCTGGTAAGCCAGCTGCACAGCCGCTTCGCTGCCGAACACCCGCGCCGGGGCACGCACCTGCCAGTAGGCCGGGTCGACTGCCGAGGTCTTCAGCATGGCGCGCCCCAAATTGCCCTGCAGCAGCACCAGACCACCCTCGGCAACAAAGGGTTGGTTCGCCGGCCGCACGATATCCAGCGCCGGGCTCTGCGCCGGCAGCTCGCGCCAGGCCAGGCAACCATCGTCCAACCAGGGCTCGCGGGCGTAGTCGGCCAGCGTCGCGCCGGCCGCGCTCGGTACATCGCCGTGCATCAGCCCGGCACCTATCAGCTCGCGGATGATCCAGGCCGGCCCGCCAGCCGCCTGAAACTGGTTCACGTCGGCCGCACCATTGGGATAGACCCGCGCCAGCAGCGGCACCACTTTGGACAGCACGGCAAAGTCTTCCCAGGTCAGCTCGTAACCAGCGGCCCGGGCAATCGCCGGCAAGTGCAAACCGTGGTTGGTCGAGCCGCCACTGGCCAGCAAGGCCACCACAGCGTTGACCAACGCCCGCGCATCGATCTGCCGGCCGACGGGCAGGTAGCGCTCACCGCGTGGGCTGTTGCGTGCCACCAGGCGCGCCGCCTCGTCGGTCAGCGCATCGCGCAGCGGCGTGTAGGGATGGACGAAGGCGCTGCCCGGCACATGCAGGCCCATGGCCTCCATCAGCAACTGGTTGGTGTTGGCGGTGCCGTAGAAGGTGCAGGTGCCGGCCTCGTGATAGGCGGCCAGCTCGGCGGCCAACAGCTCGTCACGACTGACCTCGCCGCGCACATAGCGCTGGCGCACGGCGGCCTTGTCCTTGTTGGCCAGGCCTGAGTGCATGGGGCCGGCCGGGACGAACAGCGCCGGCAGGTGACCGAACTGCAGGGCGCCGATCAGCAGGCCCGGAACGATCTTGTCGCACACCCCGAGATAGAGCGCGCCGTCGAAAATGCCGTGAGTCAGGCCGATGGCCGTGGCCTGGGCGATCAGATCGCGGGAAAACAGCGACAGCTGCATGCCCGCTTCGCCCTGGGTGATGCCATCACACATGGCCGGCACCCCAGCGGCGAACTGCGCCGTGGCGCCATTGCGAGCCAGGGCCTGCTTGAGCCGTTCCGGATAGTCGCGCAACGGCGCGTGGGCCGACAGCAGATCGTTGTAGCTGGAGACAATGGCGATATGCGGCGCCCCGCCCTGTTTCATGATCAGCCGGGCGTCTTCATCCTGGGCGGCCAGGGCATGAGCCAGGTTGGAACAACCCAGCGCCTGGCGTGGCGGCCGCCGGGCAGCCTCGTCGAGGCGCGCCAGATACTGCCCACGGCGCACGGCCGAGCGCTGTTCCAGCGCCTGGGTGACTTGTTCGACCACGGAATTGAGCATCAGCACATCCAACCTTCGCCCCTGTAGCGGGCAGTGTAACGGCTTAAGCAACGCGGCACGACTTGCGCGCCAGAGCCTTCTCGCCCACTTCAGGGCGCCCAGTAGACCTGTACCGGCAAACGCTGGTTGTGCAGCAAGGCCTGCAAGGGCAGATCGGTGGATGATCCGAGCAGACGGCGCTTGCCCGCCCCGAATGCCAGCAGCCCCAGCCACTGGCTGCGGCAGAGCATGGCCAGGTTCGGTGACAAGCGCTGGCGCGGCTCGCCAGGCGCCAGAGCAGGCAGCACAGCCGGCGGCGCCTGCCCGTCGAGGGCCGCAGCCAGGCCGGGCATACCCGGAAACAGCGAGGCAAAGTGACCATCCTCACCCATGCCCAGCAACACAGCAGCAAACGGCAGCCAGGCCTGCAGCTGCGCCTGCCAATGCTGTGCAGTCTCCTCTACGCCAGCGCCCTGGCGCGGATCCAGGCAACTGGCCAGCGGCAACCCCTCACGCAGCAGGCGGTAGTTGCTCTCGGGCGCATCGGCGGCGACCCAGCGCTCATCGCTGGGCGAGACATCGATACGCGACCAGTCCAGCGCCTGCGCCGCCAGCTGCGGCAGGAGCAGCTGCGGACTGCTGCCGCCAGGCAGCAGCAGAGCCGCCCGCTCCCGCTGCTGTAATGCCCGGCCCAGCACAGCAGCCAGGTCATCGGCCAGACGCTGACAGCAGCTCAGGCGATCCGGAAATTCGTGCAGGACAATATCAGGCATGGGTAAGGTCATCAGGACAGGCAGACCTGCATGATGCGGCAATCGCACCGTTCACCCAAGCACCTCGCCTGCCGCAGACAGGCGAGGCAGCTCAGGCGGGCTCAGGAAGCCACGCGCAACTCCGGCCCCGCTACCCGGCGCTCGCGTACGGCATCCAGATTGGCATTGCCCAGCAGATCCAGCACCGCATCGACCACCCGCGAATCGGACAGCGGCTTGCTGTGCCCGCCAGCCGGCAGCCCCAGCAGGCGACTGCCCGGCCAGGCAGTCTGGATGCTCTCAGCATCGCTAAAAGGCACCATCTGGTCATCCCGTGCATGCACCACCAGCCCTGGCATTTCCAGGTGGTAGTGCGCCACATCGACCAGAGACACCGGCATGCCGGCGCTCTGCTCGACCTTGTGCACGAAACGCGCCCGCGCCTCCCTGGGCAGTCCGACGAAGTGAGCGAAACGACGCAGCGCGCCGAGAATCCGCGCCGGCGCGGCGATGGTCACCAGCGCCTCGGTGCGCAGGCCCAACTGGGTGGCCAACAAGGCACCGGCACCGCCCATCGAGTGGCCGATCACCGCGCGCAGCGGTGGCAGCTCGCTAGCCGCTTCCAACAGGGCACGAGCGAACAGCACCACGTTGGCCTCCTGACCAGGCGAACGACCATGGGCCGGGCCATCCAGTGCCACCACGCCATAGCCAGCCCGCACCAGGGCGCGGATCAGCTCGGCGAACTGGGTCGGCCGGCCTTCCCAGCCGTGCATCAACAACACTGCCGGGCCCTGCCCCCAGCGCAACGCCGACAGGCCGAAACGCAGGGTGATGCGTTCCGCATCGGCCAGCAGCGGCAGCTCCCAGTCGCGCGGCGGCAGGTCACGCGGGGTGAGAAAGGCACGATGCATCTTGCTGGCCACCAGTTCAGGGGCCAGGCGACCTACAGTGGCGTTGAAGCCACGAACCCAGTTCATGCTGCTCATTTCGCTTCTCCTTACACCCGGCCTGCGCTTGCAGGCACGCTCAGATCACCGCCGACTTGGCGGCTCGTAGAATTCGGTCCGACAACTCACCACTGCCCAGCGCCCGCGCCAGGGCCAGCCCGCCGACCATCAGGGCCAGGTCGGCCAAAGCCTTGTCGGCGTCTTCCGGGCAACCCGCCAGATCAGCCACCATCAGTTCGAGGTGCCGGCCCAGCTCCGTGCGGAACGGCCCCGGCAGGCGACTCAGCTCACTCAGGGCGCTCGGCAACGGACAGGCGTCGTGCTCGCTGTCACGGTGCTTGCGCGACAGGTAGAAGGCCGCCGCCAGCACACGCCGCTCCCGGGCCGACACACCGGAGTCGAGCTGCCGCAGCAGCTCACGACGGCGCCCAAGCAACTGGCAGAAGGCTTCCAGCATCAGCGCCTCCTTGCTCTCGAAGTGGGCATAGAAGCCGCCAACCGTCAGCCCCGCCGCGCCCATCACCTCGCCGACACTCGGCTCCGCCGGGCCGTGCTGGATCAGCGCACTGGTCGCCGCCTCGAGGATGCGCTCACGGGTTCTGGCCTTCTTGTCGTGCATGGCTGCCTCCTTTGAATTACGAATATAATATTACGCACGAAATATAATTCGGCAAGCAGCAGGCGCAACCACTGGTCGCTCAGGAGAAAAATTCAAGGAGGGTAGAAAAACAAAAGGGCCACTCCATATGGAATGACCCTTCTAAAGCCCGCATAGCGGGTAAAAATGGCGTCCCCTAGGGGACTCGAACCCCTGTTACCGCCGTGAAAGGGCGGTGTCCTAGGCCACTAGACGAAGGGGACAAAACCTTCGAAGAACAAGGCCAGCCTAAAGGCTGGCCTTGTCAGTGATTGGTGGAGCTAGACGGGATCGAACCGTCGACCTCTTGCATGCCATGCAAGCGCTCTCCCAGCTGAGCTATAGCCCCGGATTTTGCGTCTCTCGACGTGCAGTGCAAGCACTGCGCAAAGTGGCGTCCCCTAGGGGACTCGAACCCCTGTTACCGCCGTGAAAGGGCGGTGTCCTAGGCCACTAGACGAAGGGGACGAAACCTTCATTCACTCGAACGGCTGGAATTCGTTCGGTGGCAATTTGGTGGAGCTAGACGGGATCGAACCGTCGACCTCTTGCATGCCATGCAAGCGCTCTCCCAGCTGAGCTATAGCCCCGTCGCTTGGACGGGGCGCATATTAGGTTCGAGGGCCTAGGCTGTCAACACTATTTTTCATTCGACTCGAATATATTTCGTCGAAAGAACAATCACTTACCCTCGAAGCCCGCTCAGCGGAAGCTTTCCAGCAGTTTCTTCCATTCCTTGCTTTCGCCGTTGCTCACGCCACCGAGCAGCTCGATGGCCTGGCGCAGACGGAAACGGGACAGGTCGGCACCGAGAATTTCCATGGCATCCAGCACCGAGACCGAACTGGCCTTGCCGGTGATGGCCGGGAAGATCAGCGGCATCAGGTCGCGCAGCTTGAGACCGAGCCCCTCGCAGACGAACTGGATGCTGGCAGTGATCTTCTCCTTGTCCCACTGACGCAGCGCTTCCAGCTCCCACAGCAGCAGCTGCAGGGACTGACGCACCTGATCCGGAGTGAGCTTCTTGTGCTCCAGCAGCTTGGCATCCAGCTGCACGCCGCCACTGAAGAAGAAACTGGCCAGCGGCGCGATATCGCCGAACGTCTCTACCCGCCCCTGCACGTGCGGGGCGATCTGCATCAGGTACTGCGAGTTGAACGCCCAGTCCTGCACACGCTTGGCGAAGTCGTCCACCGGCAGCTCACGCAGCCACTGACCATTGAGCCAGGACAGCTTCTCCACGTCGAAAATCGGCCCGCCGAGCGACACGCGCGACAGGTCGAAGTGCTCGATCATCTCGGCCAGGGAGAACTTCTCGCGCTCGTCCGGCATCGACCAGCCCATGCGACCCAGGTAGTTGAGCAGCGCCTCGGGCATGTAGCCCATGCGCTCATAGAAGGTGATGCAGGTCGGGTTCTTGCGTTTGGACAGCTTGGACTTGTCCGGGTTACGCAGCAGCGGCATGTAGCAGAGCTTGGGCTGTTCCCAGCCGAAGTACTCATACAGCTTGATCAGCTTGGGCGCCGACGGCAGCCACTCTTCGCCACGCAGGACGTGAGTGATCTCCATCAGATGGTCGTCGACCACGTTGGCCAGGAAGTAGGTGGGCAGGCCGTCGGCCTTCATCAGCACCTGCATGTCCATGCGATCCCACGGGATCTCCACGTCGCCACGCAGCATGTCCGGCACCACGCAGACGCCTTCGCTCGGCACCTTCATGCGTACCACATGGGATTCGCCGGCGGCGATGCGCGTTTGCGCCGCATCCGGGGCGATATGCAGGCAGTGGCCGTCGTAGCGCGGGGTTTCCTTCTTGGCCATCTGCTCGGCGCGCACCTGATCCAGGCGTTCGGCGGAGCAGAAGCACGGGAAGGCATGACCCTTGCCGACCAGCTCGTCCGAATACTTCTTGTAGATCGCGCCACGCTCGCTCTGCCGGTACGGGCCGTGCGGGCCGCCGACATCCGGACCTTCGTTCCACTCGATGCCCAGCCAGCGCAGGGCGTCGAATATCTGCTGTTCGGACTCGCGGCTTGAACGCAGCTGATCGGTGTCCTCGATGCGCAGGATGAACTCGCCACCGTGCTGGCGCGCGAAACACAGGTTGAACAGGGCGATGTAGGCGGTGCCGACGTGCGGATCACCAGTTGGCGACGGCGCAATACGGGTGCGGACTTTGGTCATGACGGATCTCGAAACAAGAAGCGAAACGGATGGGAATACTCAGGGGCGCGATGTTAGCAGGCCGGCCGCCGCGGGCTCCAGCAGCCCGGCATGGCCAGGCAGGCTGGCCATCAGGAAGTCGAGGAAGGTCTTCACCTTCATCGCCTGGAAACGCCGGGAAGGATAGACCGCGTACAACTCACCGACTGGCAGGCGGATATCTGGCAGCACCTCGACCAGACGCCCACTGCGCAGAGCGTCCGCGCTGATCATCACCGGCAGCGCGGCAATCCCGGCACCCGCCTGGGCTGCCTCGCGCGCCAGGGTGATGTTGTTGCACGACAACACGCGCTGACAGGCAATGTTCTCGCCCAGCAGCGGCCAGTAACGCAGCGAGTCCTGCGGCAACAGGATCGCCCGGTGACTGGCCAGCTCCCGCGAGCTGGCCGGCGTGCCGTGCTGGGCCAGATATTCGGGGCTGGCACACAGGTGCCGGCTGCTCTGGAACAGCTTGCGCGCGATCAGGGTCGAGTCCTGCGGCTGGCCGATCTGAATGGCGATATCGATACCCTCCTCGACCAGGTCAACATCGCGCGAGGTCAACTCGACTTCAGCGCTGATCTGCGGGTACTGACGCATGAATTGCCCCAGCACACTGCCAAGGAACAGCTGGCCGAACTCGATGGGTGCGGTGATGCGCAACAGCCCGGAAGGCTCCTGCTGCAACTGCATCACCGCCTGCTCGGCCTCGGCGAAGTCGAGCATGATCTGCCGGCAACGCTCGTAATAGGCCTGCCCCACCTCGGTCAGGCGCAATTTGCGCGTGGTGCGGTTGAGCAGGCGCACGCCGAGGCGCTCCTCGAGCAGGGCAATGCGCCGACTGACCGTGGACTTCTGCATACCCAGGCTCTGCGCCGCCTGGGTGAAGCTGTGGCACTCCACGACGCGGGTAAAGATCAGAGCATCATCAAGCCCCATGATTGTTCCCAATAAGCAACAAAGTTTGGCAATTCTATCGTCTATATAGCCCACAGCAACACTGTTAGATTCGCTTACAATTACGCCCCCTCCGCTCGAGCCGCTGTCATGCCTGCACAATTGCAACGCCGCCTGTCCGTCTTCATTGCCATTATCACCCTGGCGGGTTTGGCGCTGTTCGCACACTGGTTTTTCATCGGGCGCTTCCATGAAAGTACCGACAACGCTTATGTCCAGGGCGAGATCACACGGGTCTCCAGCCAGCTCAGCGCGCGTATCGAAAAGGTACTGGTCAGCGACAACCAGCACGTCGAGCAAGGTGAATTACTGGCAACTCTGGAGAGCGCCGACTTCCAGCTGGCCCTCGACCGCGCCCGCGCGGCACTGGCCACCCGCGAAGCCGAGCTGACCCAGGCGCAGAGCCGCCTGACCCAGCAATCGAGCCTGATCGCCGCCAGCAAGGCCGATGTCGGCGCCAGCGAAGCCACCCTCAGCCGCACCCAGATCGACCTGTCCCGCGCGCAGACCCTGCGCAAGCCCGGCTATGTATCCGAGGAGCGCGTCACCACCCTTTCCGCCGACAGCCGCGTAGCTCGCTCGCAGCTGGCCAAGGCCGAAGCCGACCTGAGCGCCCAGCGCCAGCAGGTCGATGCGCTGAATGCCGAGGTCAAGCGCCTCGAAGCGCAGATCGCCAACGCCCGCGCCGACATCGCCCAGGCCGAGCTCAACCTGGAGCGCACGCAGATTCACGCACCGCTCAGCGGTATCGTCGGCCAGCGCTCGGCGCGCAACGGCCAGGTGGTCCAGGCCGGTGCCTACCTGCTGTCGATTGTGCCAAGCGACGATATCTGGGTGCAGGCCAACTTCAAGGAAACCCAGATCGGCAAGATGCAGGTCGGCCAGCACGCCGAGCTGGTCTTCGACGCCTACCCGGATACCCCGATCGAGGCCTCGATCGCCAGCCTGTTCGCCGCCTCCGGTGCGCAGTTCAGCCTACTGACGCCGGACAACGACACCGGCAACTTCACCAAGGTGGTGCAGCGCATTCCGGTGAAGCTGACCTTCGCCGCGGACAACCCGCTCCAGGGCAAGATCCGCCCGGGCATGTCGGTCGAGGTCAAGGTCGACATCCGCGATGGCCGGTGATGCACTGATCCGCCCAGTCGGCGAGCCGAGCCGGCGCGACTGGATTGCCGTGATGAGCGCCATGCTGGGCGCCTTCATGGCAGTGCTGGACATCCAGATCACCAACTCCTCGCTGAAGGACATCCAGGGCGCGCTGTCGGCCACCCTGGAGGAAGGCTCGTGGATTTCCACCTCCTACCTGGTGGCCGAGATCATCATGATCCCGCTCACCGCCTGGCTGGTGCAGCTGCTCTCGGCGCGGCGCCTGGCCGTGTGGGTATCGCTGGGCTTCCTCGCCTCCTCCCTGCTCTGCTCGTTCGCCTGGAACCTGGAGAGCATGATCGTGTTCCGCGCTCTGCAGGGCTTCACCGGCGGCGCACTGATCCCCCTGGCGTTCACCCTGACCCTGATCAAGCTGCCGGAGCACCACCGCGCCCGCGGCATGGCGCTGTTCGCCATCACCGCTACCTTCGCACCCTCCATCGGCCCGACCCTGGGCGGCTGGCTGACGGAAAACTGGGGCTGGGAATACATCTTCTATATCAACGTGCCGCCGGGCCTGCTGATGATCGCCGGGCTGATGTACGGCCTGGAGAAGAAGGCGCCGCACTGGGAGCTGCTGAAAAGCACCGATTACGCTGGCATCGTCACCCTGGCGCTGGGTCTCGGCTGCCTGCAGGTGTTCCTCGAGGAAGGCCACCGCAAGGACTGGCTGGAGTCGAGCCTGATCGTCGGCCTGGGCTCCATCGCCGTCATCAACCTGATCCTGTTCGTCATCCTGCAGCTGTCCAAGCCCAACCCGCTGATCAACCTGCGCATCCTCGGCGAACGCAACTTCGGCCTGACCAGCATCGCCGGCCTGGGCATGGGCGTCGGCCTGTATGGCTCGATCTACCTGCTGCCGCTGTACCTGGCCCAGGTGCACAACTACAACGCCCTGCAGATTGGCGAAGTGATCATGTGGGCCGGCCTGCCGCAGCTGTTGATCATTCCCCTGGTGCCCAAGCTGATGCAGGTGATCACGCCCAAGCTGCTGTGCGCCCTGGGTTTTGGCCTGTTTGGCCTGTCCAGCTTCGCTTCCGGCATCCTCAACCCGGATTTCGCCGGCGAACAGTTCCACCAGATCCAGATTATCCGCGCCATCGGCCAGCCCTTTGTGATGGTGACCATCTCACTGATCGCCACCGCCTATATCCTGGCGCAGGACGCCGGCTCGGCCTCGAGCCTGTTCAACATCCTGCGCAACCTCGGCGGCGCCATCGGCATCGCCCTGCTCGCCACCCTGCTGGACAGCCGCACCAAGATCTATTTCGACTACCTGCGCGAAGCCCTGGTACCGGGCAACCCGCAAGTGGACGAACGACTGGCGCTGCTCACCGAGCAACTCGGCAGCCAGCAGGCGGCCCTTGGCAAGCTGAGCCAGATCGCCCACCAGCAGGCGGCGATCATGGCCTACAATGACGCCTTCCATTTTGTCGGCCTGGCGCTGGCCGTCAGCATGATCGCCGTGCTCCTGACTCGTGCACTGCCACCGGGCACCACCGGCGGCGCTGCCCACTAAAAGCCGCACACGCCGCCACAAGCGGCGTGTCGTCGATCAAGGTTCCGCAATGCCCACCTCTGCCAATCGCACCCGCTCGCTGCTCCTGATCGGGGCCTTCCTGGTCATCTATATCGGCTGGGGCACCACTTACCTGGCCAACCACTTCCTGCTGCGCGAGCTGCCGCCTTTCATCATCGGCACCCTGCGCTTCCTGTTCGCCGGCCTGCTGGCCCTGCTCTGGGCCGTCAGTCGCGGAGAGGCGCACGTGCAGGCCGGCAACTGGGGCAGCGCACTGATCGGCGGCCTGCTGCTGATCGCCATCGGCCAGGGCGCCCTGATCTACGCCAACCTGCACCTGCCGACCGGTATGCTGGCGATGCTCTACACCACCTTGCCACTGTGGAGCGTGGCGCTGGAATGGCTGCTGGGCGAACGCCCGCCGCTGTGGGTGCTACTCGGTCTGGCGCTGGCCAGCGGCGGCATCGTGCTGCTGATGAGCAATGGCCTGGGCAGCGATGCCGGGCCGCTGCAGTGGTTTTCCGGCGCGCTGGTGCTGCTCGCCACCCTGCTCTGGGCCGTCGGCGCCTGGTGGATGCGCCAGCGCGCGCCGTTTCGCTCCAGCTGGTTCGGCCTCAGCCTGCAGATGCTGATCGGCGCCGCCGTGCTGGCGGTCATCGGCCTGTGGCATGGCGACTGGCAGGCGCTGCACCTGGCCAACCTGTCCGGGCATGGCTGGCTATGGCTGGCCTATCTGGTGCTGCCGGTGAGCCTGGGCGTGTACCCGGCCTACTTCTGGTTGCTGCGCGAGGTGCGCCCGAGCCTGGTGTCGACCTTCGCCTTCGTCAACCCGGTAGTGGCGCTGCTACTGGGCTTCCTGATCCTCGGCGAGCAGCTCAGCCTAAGCGCCGGGCTGGCCTGCCTGGCGACCCTAGGCGGGGTGTCGCTGATTATCTTTGGTCGCCGTTAAAGCATTCAAAGTCGGGCAAGCCCAGCCTTTTCCAAGGCACTCGTGGGCGGATATCACACGAAAGCTATCGACTGGTATATGAAATCGAGCCAGACGCTGTGTGGATACTGGCCCTGACAAGCACCGCCAGGCAGTGGCCACCAGTCAGCTGAAGCAGGCGACCTCAGACAGCAGACGCCTCCTCCATCCGAATCGCCTGAGCACCGCTGTCCTTAAGGAACTCGATGAGTTGCTGATCCGCTGGGTCATCGCTGCCTTGCTGTTGCAGATGCCAGAGCAGACTACCAACCCCTGCCGCAAAAAATCGCTCAATGTAACCATCGCCAAGCTGCAAATGTACGGCTCGCAACCCGCCTGCCAACTCGCCTTTGCCGCCCGACGCATTGATATCGACACCATGGGCAACAAAGCATTTGGCCAGTGGCAAACGCAAAGCCGCTAATCTGTTGTGCCCCGCACAGCAAAGCGCCATCAACAATACGAACAGCGAACCGGCATAGGAAAAACAACGGCTCGACTGAAAATACACAGGCAGCTTGCACTTCATATCCGGATCAAACCCACGCCCCAGCAACAGCTCGAAAATCTTCAGAACTGCCGATTCCCCTTCTTTCGTCAAGGAAAACTCTGGGCGAGAGAAGGACATTTGGGGCAGCACTCTATCCTGGAAATAACTGGGTATCAGCCAGTTATCAATATTTGCCTCCGCCTGAATCAGGCCAAGCGCAACGACTGGATTATGAATGAGCGCCTCCACAGGTGCTGGTTCCCTCATTACTTCCAGACTCAGATCGACACCATCGGCCACCAGTTGCTCGATCGTATGTGCGCCGCGCAGACCATAAATCAGCCGTTCAAGCCGCAGGCTGGGTCTGTATGGCTCCGGAGGAATGACCTGCGCACCATTGCGCTCCAGAAGCGCCAGCACTTTCGGGTCATCCTCGAAAAGCTCACTATGGAAAAGCAGTGAGCCGCGCCAATGGGCCAGACGCTGGTTTATATCGGCTCCTGCCTCGATCAGCATCGCCATCATCGCAGCATCCCAATAGCAGCCAGCAGACTCTCTCCAGACCTCACTCACATCCGCACCACTGGCGATCAGTGCCTTCAGTAACTTGGGAGCATCCTTGCGCGAAGTACACCGGATACCCTCCACAATCTCCCGCGGATAATCCTTGCAGATATCCAGATCGACGCCTGCCTTGAGTAAGGCCGCCAAGGTTATATTCAACCGCCCCTTGCAGACATGGATGAACAAAGGGCGCCCGGCAATGGACAGGTTCGGATCAAGCCCAGCCTTGACCAGTGCGGCCAGCGACGAGTCCTTGCCATCCTGCACGAACATATAGGCTTTGCCCGCATCATCCAGCATCGGCTTCGGGAATGCCTTGGCGGAAATTTTCTTCCCCGCGTGATAGCAATATGTTCTGGATTCACCTACCTGGCTGTATTCGACATACACCCGGACAAAACTGGCCCCCAGCCCGTGCAGGGTCATGATCTGACTCTTCTCCAGCAGATCATGGTTTGAAGTCACCAGATTAACGACCAAGAAGTTGCCATAGAGATTGCAGGACTCCACGGACGGTTCATCCCAATCCGCCAGAAACGGCGCTAGTGGCCCACCGGCAGGCGTTACACCCTCCTCCAGCTTGCTGAACGCTTCGTTCAGCGGGGCAAGTTCCTCGGGCGTTTCGGCGAGGCATTCGATGCGGTAATAGTTTTCAGACATGTGCGCACTCCTTGCGAGGTCGGAACATACTCATTGGCAGAAGGCGATCTAAGCACCCTGCGCTTTGCCCACCAAGGGCTGTCTATTTCAGAACTTGTGAATTTCATGCCGTTATGGCGATGCCGCGGATGCGATAAGCGCCAAAGGCTTCGCAGCTAACGCGACTCCCACGGGTGGCACAGGATTTTCCGTCTGACCTTTCCGTATCCAGCGCTTTTCCTCAAACGTTTCAGACCTGCAGCAGGCGATCACGCAGCTTCTGGATCTCGTCGCGCATCTGCGCCGCGGCTTCGAACTCCAGGTCGCGGGCGAGCTGGTACATCTTCTCTTCCAACTGGCGGATGCGCTTGGTGATCTCGCTCGGCGAGCGCAGCTCGGCCTCGTAACGCGCACTCTCCTCTGCCGCCTTGGCCATGCCCTTGCGCTTGTTGCTGCGCGATCCGGGCACGGTGGCGCCTTCGAGAATGTCCTGGATGTCCTTCTTCACACCTCGCGGCACGATGCCGTTGGCTTCGTTGAAGGCAATCTGCTTGTTACGCCGCCGCTCGGTCTCGCCAATGGCACGCTCCATCGAGCCGGTCATGCGGTCGGCATACAGGATCGCCCGGCCATTGAGGTTGCGCGCCGCACGGCCGATGGTCTGGATCAGCGAGCGCTCGGAACGCAGGAAACCTTCCTTGTCCGCATCGAGGATCGCCACCAGCGACACCTCGGGCATGTCCAGGCCCTCGCGCAGCAGGTTGATCCCCACCAGCACGTCAAAAGCGCCAGTGCGCAGGTCGCGGATGATCTCCACACGCTCCACCGTGTCGATATCCGAGTGCAGGTAGCGCACCTTGACCCCGTGATCGGCCAGGTAATCGGTAAGGTCCTCGGCCATGCGCTTGGTCAGGGTGGTGACCAGCACACGCTCCTCGACCGCCACGCGCTTGGTGATTTCCGAGAGCAGATCATCAACCTGGGTACGCGCCGGACGCACCTCGATCTGCGGGTCGACCAGGCCGGTCGGGCGCACCAGTTGCTCGACCACCCGCCCGGCATGCTCGGCCTCGTAGTTGCCCGGCGTGGCGGAGACGAAGATGGTCTGTGGGCTGGCCGCCTCCCACTCTTCGAAACGCATGGGCCGGTTATCCAGCGCCGACGGCAGGCGGAAGCCGTACTCGACCAAGGTTTCCTTGCGCGAACGGTCGCCCTTGTACATGGCGCCGACCTGCGGCACCGAGACGTGGGACTCGTCGATCACCAGCAGCGCCTGATCCGGCAGGTAGTCGTACAGGGTCGGCGGCGGCTCGCCGGGGCCACGTCCGGACAGGTAGCGCGAGTAGTTCTCGATGCCGTTGCAGTAGCCCAGTTCGAGGATCATCTCCAGGTCGAAGCGGGTGCGCTGCTCCAGGCGCTGCGCCTCGACCAGCTTGTTGTTGGCGCGCAGGTACTCCAGGCGCTCCTTGAGCTCGACCTTGATGTGCTCCACTGCCTCCAGCAACACCTCACGCGGGGTCACGTAGTGGCTCTTGGGGTAGAAGGTGAAGCGCGGCAGCTTGCGGATCACCTCGCCGGTCAGCGGGTCGAAGGCCGAGATGCTTTCCACCTCGTCATCGAACAGCTCGATGCGGATGGCTTCCAGATCGGATTCGGCCGGAAAGATATCGATCACATCACCGCGCACGCGAAAGGTGGCGCGGGCGAAATCCATGTCGTTACGGGTGTACTGCAGGTCGGCCAGGCGGCGCAGCAGCGCGCGCTGGTCCAGCTTGTCGCCGCGGTCGACGTGCAACACCATCTTCAGGTAGCTCTCGGGGCTGCCCAGGCCGTAGATGCACGACACGGTGGTGACGATGATCGCGTCCGGACGCTCGAGCAGCGCCTTGGTCGCCGACAGGCGCATCTGCTCGATATGGTCATTGATCGAGGCGTCCTTCTCGATAAAGGTATCGGAGGACGGCACGTAGGCTTCCGGCTGGTAGTAGTCGTAGTAGGAGACGAAATACTCCACCGCGTTGTTCGGGAAGAAGCTCTTGAACTCGCCATAGAGCTGCGCGGCCAGGGTCTTGTTCGGCGCCAGCACCAGGGTCGGGCGCTGGATCTGGGCGATCACGTTGGCGATGCTGAAGGTCTTGCCCGAGCCGGTCACACCGAGCAGGGTCTGGTGCGACAGGCCCGCCTCCAGCCCCTCGACCATCTGACGGATGGCTTCCGGCTGGTCGCCAGCAGGCTTGAAGCGGGTGACAAGCTGAAACTGGGACATCGGCAATCCTCGACAAGCCGCTGTGACGCGACGCGATAACGGGCGTCATAGCTATCGTAAAGCGTGCCGGCGCTGTCGCCGCGCACAAGCTAGGCCGCTATAATAGCGGCCCGATTATGCAACTCCCTAGCTCCAGTTTTGCCAGGGCGTTGCCGGTTTCCCACCTTCCTCTCTGAGCTGCCACATAATGAGTCTGTTCTCTGCCGTCGAAATGGCACCGCGCGACCCCATCCTGGGCCTGAACGAAGCTTTCAACGCCGACCCTCGCACCACCAAGGTCAACTTGGGCGTAGGCGTCTACTTCACCGAGGAAGGTCGAATTCCGCTGTTGCGCGCCGTTGCCGAGGCCGAGAAGGCACGCATCGAGGCCCATGCACCGCGCGGTTACCTGCCAATCGAAGGCATCGCCGCCTACGACAGCGCCGTACAGAAACTGCTGTTCGGCGAAGGTTCCGCTCTGCTGGCCGAAGGCCGCGTGGTCACCACCCAGGCCGTCGGCGGTACTGGTGCGCTGAAAACTGGTGCCGACTTCCTCAAGCGCCTGCTGCCAGGCGCCGTGGTCGCCATCAGCGATCCGAGCTGGGAAAACCACCGCGCCCTGTTCGAATCCGCCGGTTTCCCGGTACAGAACTACCGCTACTACGATGCCGCCACCCATGGCGTGAACCGTTCCGGCATGCTGGAAGACTTGAAGAACCTGCCAGCTCGCTCGGTTGTCGTGCTGCATGCGTGCTGCCACAACCCGACTGGCGTCGACCTATCTCTAGATGACTGGAAAGCCGTGCTGGAAGTTCTACGCGAGCGCGAGCATGTGCCCTTCCTCGACATCGCCTACCAGGGCTTCGGTGACGGCATCGACCAGGACGCTTTCGCCGTGCGCCTGTTCGCCGAGTCCGGCCTGCCGTTCCTCGTCTCCAGCTCCTTCTCCAAATCCTTCTCGCTGTACGGCGAGCGCGTCGGCGCCCTGTCCATCGTCACCGCCTCCAAGGAAGAAGCCGGCCGCGTGCTGTCGCAAGCCAAGCGCGTGATCCGCACCAACTATTCCAACCCGCCGACCCACGGCGCCACCGTGGTCGCCAGCGTGCTTAACAGCTCCGAGCTGCGCGCGCTGTGGGAGCAGGAACTGGGCGAGATGCGCCAGCGCATCCGTGATATGCGCCTGGCCATGGTTGAGCAACTGGCCGCCCAGGGCGCCAAGCGAGATTTCAGCTTCGTCGCCCGCCAGCGCGGCATGTTCTCCTACTCCGGCCTCACCGCCGAGCAGGTAGAACGCCTGAAGAACGAGTTCGCCATCTATGCAGTCGGCACCGGTCGCATCTGCGTGGCAGCCCTGAACCGCAACAACCTGGATGCCGTCACCAAAGCCATCGCCCAGGTACTCTGAATGAGTCGAGAAGTCACCACAGAGTGTTGACTTCTCTTTCTTAATCAGTAGGATACGCACCGCAGTTCCGCGATAGCTCAGTCGGTAGAGCAAATGACTGTTAATCATTGGGTCCCTGGTTCGAGTCCAGGTCGCGGAGCCAAATTCGAAAGCCTCAGGTGAAAACCTGGGGCTTTTTTATTGCCTGCAGGACTCTCACCAGGGACTGCGTCCCAGGTTATTCGCTTCGCTCACCCCTTCGGGGCCGCGCTGAAGCGCGTTCAGCTGCGCTGTCGAGCCCAGGTCGCGGAGCCAAATTCGAAAGCCTCAGGTGAAAACCTGGGGCTTTTTTTATTTCCGCCCAATTAACAATTGCATACGCCAGAAACAAGAAGACCGGCCAGAAGCCGGTCTTTACTGCACCGCGAAATGACTCGTCAGTTGATGCTCAACTTGTCGCGGTTCTTTTCCAGCGTCGCAGCACCAATCCCCTTCACTTCCAACAACTCGTCAACCGATGCGAACGGGCCATTGGCCGTACGGTGATCGACGATGGCCTGGGCCTTCACCTTACCGATACCGATCAACCCGCTTTCGAGGGTCTGGGCATCGGCCGTATTGAGATTGATCGCACCCACTGCAGCACTGGCCGGAGCCTGACTGACATTGACGGAGGAAGTCTCGTTTTTGACGGGTTCTGCCGCAACAGCGTTTACGGACAGAGTGGTGAAGCAGGAAAACAGCAGGACGAACAGGCTCTTCTTCAGCATTGCAATGGTTCCCTTTGCAATTGATTGGGCGTGGCGACTCCGCGCCACGCCTTCAAGCTAGCCGCTGCCATCAACCTGTCAAAGATCAGCCTCAAAGTTCCGTGCGGCGCTGCACATGAATCCAGTCGACTATTTCACCTTCCGGGCTGTAGCCACTCACCGTCTCGCGCAAGAGCTGGCGAACCCGATCGTAATCATCACCTTCGACAGCCTTGAGCAACTCGCCCAACACCATCTTCATCGACTCCCAAGGCAGGTGTTCTTCGTTGGCGCGCATGATCATCGGGTGACTGGTCGGGTTGACGTTGTCGCCAATCAGCAGTTCCTCATAGAGCTTCTCTCCCGGGCGCAACCCGGTAAACTCGATGGTGATATCGCCCTGCAGATTGCGCGCCGACGCCACACTGAGGCCAGACAGGTGAATCATCTTCTCGGCCAGGTCGAGGATCTTTACCGGCTGCCCCATATCCAGCACGAACACATCCCCACCCTGCCCCATGCCGCCCGCCTGGATCACCAACTGAGCCGCCTCAGGGATGGTCATGAAATAGCGGGTAATGGCCGGATGGGTAACCGTCACCGGGCCACCGCGCTTGATCTGCTCGCGAAACAGCGGAATCACCGAACCAGACGAGCCCAGCACGTTGCCAAAGCGCACCATGCTGAAACGGGTCTTGTTGACCTGGTGCAACACCACCTCATCACCAAAGAGCACCGGAGCAAGCTCCGCACTCAATGCCTGCAAGATCATTTCAGCTAGACGCTTAGTACTGCCCATCACGTTGGTGGGGCGCACCGCCTTATCGGTAGAGATCAAGACAAAATTCTCGACCCCTGCCCTGAGTGCAGCCTGCGCCGTGTACAGCGTGCCCATGACATTATTGAGGATACCCTCAGCAATATTGTGTTCCACCATCGGTACATGCTTGTACGCAGCCGCGTGGTATACGGTATTCACCCCCCACGCACGCATCACATCATGCATCTGCGCCTGGCTACGCACAGAACCCAGAATAGGCACGATCTGCACGGGCAGCGCCTTCAGACGCGCCCACGCCTCAAGCTCTGCATGAATGCTGTATAGATTGAATTCATTCTGCTCCAGCAACACCAGAGCTCTCGGCAGGCAGTTGAGGATCTGTCGGCACAGCTCTGCACCGATAGACCCACCGCTCCCCGTAACCATGACCACTTGAGAACGAACGCAACGCTCAAGCAGTTCCACTTGCGGGGGCACAGCATCACGTCCCAGAAGATCCGCTACCTCTACCTCCTGAATATCCTCAACCTTGACCCGCCCACTAGCCAGATCGAGGATATCCGGCACCGTGCGGATACGCAGAGGAAAACCTTCAAGAAACTGCAGAATCTCCTTACGCCGTGCGCGAGTCGCCGAAGGAAGAGCCAGAAGTATTTCTTCAGCTCCAGTTTCACTAACCATCTGAGCCACATGCTCGGGCGCAAACACCTTCAAGCCAGCAATGACCCGAGATGAGATACCTGGATCATCATCAATAAAAGCTACTGGCTTTCTAGACCTCCCAACCCGCAATGCAGCAACCAACTGATTGCCAGCAGTCCCCGCACCATAGACAGCCACCTTAGGCAGACTATCCCCCACTGCACTCGCGGCCTTGCTCACATGAAACCAGTCGCCCATAAAATACTGGCGCATGAGCAGCCTCAAGCCACCCACCATGAGCAAGCTCAGCCACCAGTAATTGAACACCAGTGAACGCGGCACAACAGCCGGAACATCGCGATGCCAATAAACCAAAAGCGCGAGAAGCAGCGCCGAGAGTGTCACCGAGCGAAAGATCGTAACTAACGCATCGTTACCCAAGTAGCGTAAGACAGCACGGTACATGCCAAGGCGAATATAGACAGGGATGGCGGCCAGAGGAGCCACGAGAAACAGCCAGAGATAGTCACCGAACGGATTGACGAGATTGTCCCAACCCAGACGAATCAGAAATGCCAACCACAAGGCCACCCAAGTAATAGCCAAATCCGCCGCAACCTGAACCAAACGCTTGTAATGGCGTGGCCAGCTTAACAACCATGCACGGAGAGCCAGATAGGCCATAACAAATTCCCGTCGCCTGAATCAGTAATCATCAACCACTGAAAGCACCCTGCTACTCGGCAAGACCCGCCCGGAACTTTAGCGCCAACATCAACAGCGGTGCATAGGCCAACAGCACGCCCATAACAGCACTACCACCCAATGCCACCCAAATCGCGAAAGGTGTCAGCCACAGGACATTGATCACCCCCACGCCCAGCGTCACCGGTAAGTGCCTTCCATAATGACGCACAGCAAATTGATAAGCATGACTACGATGAGCCTCGTAAACCCTCTCACCTCTCAGCAAACGCCGCAGCAGAGTCAAGGTCGCATCCACTATGAAAACACCGAGCAGAATGAACCAAGCCCAAAACAGCTGAGGCTGCAGCCAGCCCGCCTGCAACGACAGTACACCGAGAACAATACCGAGAAACCCACTTCCCGCATCGCCCATGAAAATCCGGGCAGGCGGGAAATTCCAGAATAGGAAACCAGCCGCAGCGGCGGCCAGCAGCGCGGGTATAAGCGCCGCAGACCAGTGCCCAACCAGTCCATACAGCAAGACACCGGATAAACAGACGGTTACAGCCTCAACCCCGGCAATACCATCTATGCCATCCATGAAGTTGTATAGGTTCAACAACCAGACCAAATAGAGCAGCGCGGCAACACCGCCCAGCCAGCCAAGAGATATCCCGGCGACCTGCATCTCCAACACACCACCCAGCCACAGTAATGCCCAAACTGCCGCAATGAAATGTGTCAATAGTCGCCAATACACTGCAATTGGCCGGTGATCATCAAGAAACCCCACCAGCGCCACCAATCCACCACTGCCTAGCAGCGCCCCAAAAGGCCCAGCCGCCACAATCCCTAGGTAGAACAGCAGGAACAGACCCAGGAAAAATCCAAGCACGATGGCCACCCCCCCCCCACGCGGAGTTGGCCTCGTATGCGAACTACGGTAATTCGGCATATCCAGCACATCGTGCAATAGAGCATAGCGCCGCACCCCCCAGGTCATCAGCAATGCTGACACCAGCACCAGCACCAGCAAGAACAGCCAGTAAGCAAACATCAGCACCCTTGCCTCAACGCAGCACCACGGATCCGAAAACTTAAGAGCTAGTTGGCTATCAAAACCAGAACGTAGCCACGAAGTCATGGCCGCAGCACGGTATAGATCCGACGCCCCTGAAATCGATGCAAGCGAGCAAGAAAGAATAGAATTAAATGGAGGGCTGCTTATCCGCTTGCCGCAACAACAGCAACTCACGCTGCTGCCGAGCAATACGCAGGCGCAAACGAGCAACCAGCCAGAGGCTGATAGACAGGGCAAACAGAGTACCGAGGATAAATGCTGCCGACATCAACACCGCAACCGGCAACTCAGCCGTCAGCCACCCAAGAAACACCAGGTGCGTCGGCTGGCGATTCTGCAGCACAAAGAGCAGCACAGCCACCCCGGTGAGAACCAGGCAAAGCAGCAATAGCAGGCGCTTGAGATTAGCCAACATGAGAAATACCCGAGGCGCGGGGCAGAAGCCGATCACTCATCTTCATTGACCCGGTCGCGCAACTCTTTGCCCGGTTTGAAGTGCGGCACGAACTTGCCGTCCAGACGCACCGACTCGCCGGTTTTCGGATTGCGACCTACCCGCGGAGCGCGGTAATGCAGAGAGAAACTGCCGAAGCCACGGATCTCGATGCGATCGCCGGTCGCCAGCGCCTGCGACATCTGTTCCAGCATCGTCTTGATCGCCAGCTCCACATCCTTGGACGAAAGCAGCCCCTGATGGCCGACAATTCGCTCGATCAACTCCGACTTGGTCATGGTTTTCCCTTCTTTTTCAAGCGGCTAGATCAACTGCTAGGGGTGTTTTAGCACGCTCACCCGCGTTTGAATAGCCCATTTGTCAAGTCGGAAACTTCAGATAACCATGACACCTATATAACCAAACAGCAGAAATGAAAAAGGGCGACCGAAGTCGCCCTTTTTTGAATCACCGGAACTTAGTTCTGGTTCATCTGCGCACGGATCAGATCACCAATGGTGGTCGGACCAGTGGTTTCAACGTCTTGCTTGGTACGCAGCTCTTTCATCGCGTCTTTTTCGTCTTCGACGTCTTTGGACTTGATGGACAGGCTGATTACGCGGGACTTGCGGTCGATGCTGATGATCTTGGCTTCGACTTCGTCACCTTCTTTCAGCACGTTACGGGCGTCTTCAACGCGGTCGCGGCTGATTTCGGAGGCTTTCAGGGTCGCTTCGATATCGTTGCCCAGATCGATGATGGCGCCTTTGGCGTCAACTTCTTTCACGGTGCCACGAACGATGGTGCCCTTCTCGTTGAGCGAGGCGTAGTTGGAGAACGGATCGTCTTCCAGCTGCTTGATGCCCAGGGAGATGCGCTCGCGCTCCGGATCAACGGAGAGGATGACAGTTTCCAGCTCGTCGCCCTTCTTGAAACGACGTACGGCTTCTTCGCCCACTTCGTTCCAGGAGATGTCGGACAGGTGAACCAGACCGTCGATGCCGCCGTCCAGACCAATGAAGATACCGAAATCGGTGATCGACTTGATGGTGCCGGAGATCTTGTCGCCCTTGTTGAACTGGCCAGAGAAGTCTTCCCATGGGTTCGACTTGCACTGCTTGATGCCCAGGGAGATACGACGACGCTCTTCGTCGATGTCGAGAACCTGAACTTCCACTTCGTCGCCAACCTGAACGACTTTGGACGGGTGGATGTTCTTGTTGGTCCAGTCCATCTCGGACACGTGCACCAGGCCTTCAACGCCTTCTTCCAGCTCAGCGAAGCAGCCGTAGTCGGTCAGGTTGGTGACGCGCGCGGTAACGCGGGTGCCTTCTGGGTAACGGGCTTTGATAGCGACCCATGGGTCTTCACCCAGTTGCTTCAGACCCAGGGAAACACGATTGCGCTCGCGATCGTACTTCAGGACCTTGACGTCGATCTCGTCGCCAACGTTGACGATCTCGGACGGGTGCTTGATACGCTTCCAGGCCATGTCGGTGATGTGCAGCAGACCATCGACGCCGCCCAGGTCAACGAACGCACCGTAGTCGGTGAGGTTCTTGACGATACCTTTGACCTGCTGGCCTTCCTGCAGGGATTCCAGCAGAGCTTCGCGCTCGGCGCTGTTTTCCGCTTCCAGGACGCTGCGACGGGAAACGACAACGTTGTTGCGCTTCTGGTCCAGCTTGATGACCTTGAATTCCAGCTCTTTGCCTTCCAGGTGAGTGGTATCACGCACCGGACGGACATCGACCAGGGAACCCGGCAGGAATGCGCGGATGCCGTTGACGTCAACGGTGAAGCCGCCTTTGACCTTACCGTTGATAACGCCCTTGACCACTTCTTCAGCGGCGAAAGCTGCTTCCAGAACGATCCAGCATTCGGCGCGCTTGGCTTTCTCGCGGGACAGCTTGGTTTCACCAAAGCCATCTTCAACCGCGTCCAGCGCAACGTGAACTTCATCACCGACCTTGATGGTCAGCTCGCCAGCATCGTTATAGAACTGGTCGAGCGGGATGACGCCCTCGGATTTCAGGCCGGCATGCACGGTAACCCAGTCACCGTCGATGTCGACCACGATGCCAGTAATGATGGCACCCGGCTGCATGTCGAGGGTTTTTAGGCTTTCTTCAAAAAGTTCTGCAAAGCTTTCGCTCATGTTGATTCCTGTCGATCAAGGGCAGGGAATCTGCCCAAACCACACTCCAGACAATGTGGGTTCGTTCATGTAAAAAGAGGCCTGCGAGACTATGACTGGTCTCCCGCATGCCTCCTTGTCGACCGCGAGATTGCGGTCTTTTTTACCCGGCGAGATCGCGACTGGCGACCTCGCTGAGAATTCTTTCCATAACCTGCTCGATGGTCAGCTCGGTGGAATCCAGCTGGATGGCATCGGGTGCCGGCTTCAGCGGAGCCACTGCGCGCTGCATGTCGCGCTCATCACGCGCACGAATCTCGTCTAGCAGACTCGGCAGGCTAACACCATCCACCCTGCCTTTCAACTGCAGATAGCGGCGACGGGCACGCTCCTCGGCGCTGGCGGTGAGGTAGATCTTCAACGGCGCATCGGGAAACACCACAGTACCCATGTCGCGACCATCGGCCACCAGCCCCGGCTCCTCGCGGAAAGCGCGCTGGCGCTGCAGCAGCGCCTCGCGCACCGCTGGCAGGGAAGCGACCATGGAAGCCCCGGCACCGACCTGTTCGTTGCGGATGTCGTCGGTAACCTCATCACCCTCGAGGATGATGCGCTTGCCAATGAACTGTACATCCAGGTGCGCAGCCAGGGTCTTCAGCGCTTCCTCGTTGGTCAGGTCGATGCCGTGGTTACCGGCGGCAAAGGCCAGCAGACGATAGAGCGCGCCGGAATCCAGCAGGCTCCAGCCCAGCTTGGCCGCCAGCAGACCGGCGACCGTACCCTTGCCCGAGCCGCTCGGCCCGTCGATGGTGATGACGACGGCGCTCATGCCTTGCCCTCCTCCGCCACGCGAATACCGACCTGCGCAGCCAGACCGAGGAAGTTGGGGAAGGAGGTCGCGACGTTGGCGCAATCGTGGATGCGGATCGGCGCACTGGCGCGCAGCGAGGCAACGCTGAAGGACATGGCGATACGGTGGTCGCCATGGCTCCACACCTCGCCACCACCGAAGGCGCCGCCGTCGATGATGATGCCGTCCGGGGTCGGCTCGGCTTTCACGCCAAGGGCGATCAGGCCGTCGGCCATCACTTGGATACGGTCCGACTCCTTGACCCGCAGTTCTTCCGCGCCACGCAGCACGGTGCGCCCTTCGGCGCAGGCGGCGGCCACGAACAGCACCGGAAATTCGTCGATGGCCAGTGGCACCAGGTCTTCCGGGATATCGATGCCTTTGAGTTTGGCGGCACGCACACGGATATCGGCTACTGGCTCGCCACCCACTTCGCGCTGGTTTTCCAGGGTCAGGTCGGCGCCCATCAGCTTGAGGATATCGATCACGCCGGTACGGGTCGGGTTGATGCCAACATGCTCCAGCACCAGCTCAGAGCCCTCGGCGATGCTCGCCGCCACCAGGAAGAAGGCGGCGGAGGAAATATCCGCCGGCACTTCGATATGGGTGGCGCTGAGCTTGTGACCGGACTCGACGGTGGCGACATTGCCATCCACCGCCACCGGGTAGCCGAAACCACGCAGCATGCGCTCGGTGTGGTCGCGGGTCGGCGCCGGCTCGGTCACTGCGGTCTTGCCAGCGGCGTACAGCCCGGCCAGCAGCAGACAGGATTTGACCTGGGCACTGGCCATCGGCATGTCGTAGCTCATGCCGGTCAGGCGCTGACCGCCCTTGATATGCATAGGCGGACGACCTTCGGCAGCCGTCTCGATTACCGCGCCCATCTCGCGCAGCGGTTTGGCCACGCGATTCATCGGACGCTTGGACAGCGAGGCGTCGCCGGTCAGCACGGTGTCGAATGGCTGCGCGGCCAGCAGGCCCGAGAGCAGACGCATCGAGGTACCGGAGTTGCCCAGGTACAGCGGGCCGGGCGGCGGCTTGAGGCCATGCAGGCCAACACCATGCACGGTCACCTTGCCGTGGTGCGGACCTTCGATGACCACGCCCATATCGCGGAACGCCTGCAAGGTCGCCAGGGCGTCCTCGCCTTCGAGGAAGCCCTCCACCTCGGTGGTGCCTTCGGCCAGCGAGCCGAGCATGATCGAGCGGTGCGAGATGGACTTGTCGCCCGGTACGCGGATACGGCCGGAGAGCGAGCCACCGGGATTGGCGAGGTAGATCAGGTCGTTCGAGTGCATGGCGTCCACATAGGCCCGACGGGCCAGGATTTTGCTGAAATGCTCGCGGGCGAAGCGGGCGCGGGTGAACACGCCCAGCAACTGATGCCCGTCCCCTGCGTCGACCGCGCCGCGCAAGGCGTCGAGGTCGTCGCGAAATGCGTCCAGTGTGCGCAACACCGACTCGCGGTTGGCGAGGAAGATGTCGTGCCACATCACCGGATCACTGCCGGCGATCCGCGTGAAATCGCGGAAACCGCCAGCGGCGTAACGGAAAATCTCCAGGTTCTCGCTGCGCTTGGCCAGCGAGTCGACCAGGGTAAAGGCCAGCAGGTGCGGCAGATGGCTGGTGGCGGCGAGCACCTGGTCGTGGTGCTCGACCTGCATATGCTCGACATCCGCGCCCAGCGCGCGCCACAGCCCGTCGACCAGAGCCAGCGCAGCGGCATCGGTCGACTCCAGCGGCGTCAGGATCACCTTGTGGCGGCGGAACAGATTGGCATTGGAAGCCTCCACCCCGCTCTGCTCGGAACCGGCAATCGGATGGCCCGGCACGAAGCGCGGGTTGTCGCCGGCAAAAGCCAGGCGCGCCGCGCGCACCACATTGCCCTTGGCGCTGCCGACATCGGTGAGCACCGCATCGCCCAGATCGAGCCTGGCCAGCTGCGCCAGCAGCTTTTCCATGGCCAGGATAGGCACCGCCAGCTGGATCACCGCAGCCCCCTGACAGGCGGCCGCCAGATCGGTTTCGCAGCGATCGACCACGCCCAGCTCCACCGCCAGTCGGCGCGACTCAGCATCCAGGTCGACCCCGACCACCTCGGCAAACAGGCCTTTCTCGCGAATGCCCTTGGCGAAGGAGCCGCCGATCAGGCCGAGCCCCACCACCACCAGGCGGCCGGGCTTGCCCGATACGGACTGCACAACATCAACCACGGAGAATCTGCCCCAGCGCCTCGAGGAAGCGGGCATTTTCCTGCCCGGTACCGATCGATACGCGCAGGAAGGTCGGCATGCCGTAACCGGCTACCGGGCGCACGATCACGCCGGCCTGCAGCAGCGCCTGGTTGATCGGCGCAGCATCGCGGCCAAAGTCAACAGCAATAAAGTTGCCCTTGCTGGGAATCCACTGCAGGCCCAACTCACGGAAACCGGCCTCCAGCTGTGCCATGCCGGCATCATTGGTGCGGCGGCTATCGGCCAGGTAATCGGCATCGTCCAGCGCCGCACAGGCGGCCGCCAGGGCCAGGCTGTTGACGTTGAACGGCGCGCGCACGCGGTTGAGCGCATCGGCCACCTGCGGCGAGCTCAGCGCATAGCCGACACGCAGCGAGGCCAGGCCATAGGCCTTGGAGAAGGTGCGCGAGACCAGCAGGTTCGGGTAACGGGCCAGGTAATCGAGGCCATCTGGCAGATCAAAGCCTTCGGCGTACTCGATATAGGCCTCATCCAGCACCACCAGCACGTTTTCTGGCACGCGGGAAAGGAAACGCTCCAGCGCATCGGGGCCGAACCAGGTACCGGTCGGGTTGTTCGGGTTGGCGACGAACACCACGCGGGTGTTTGCGTCGATGGCCGCCAGCATGGCTTCCAGATCGTGACCATGCGCCTTGGCCGGCACCACCTTGCCCTGGGCACCGACGGCCTGGGTGGCAATCGGGTACACGGCGAAGGCGTACTGGCTGAACACGGCATTCAGGCCCGGCGCCAGCCAGGCGCGCGCGACTAGGTCGAGGATGTCGTTGGAGCCATTGCCCAGGGTCACCTGCGCCGTGCCCACACCGCAACGCGCAGCCAGCTTGCTCTTCAGTTCGAAGCCGTTGCCGTCCGGATAGCGGGTCAGCTCGGCCAGCTCGGCACGGATCGCCTCCAGCGCCTTGGGCGACGGGCCCAGCGGGTTCTCGTTGCTGGCCAGCTTGACGATGCCAGCCGGATCCAGGTTCAGCTCACGCGCCAGCTCGTCGACCGGCTTACCCGGGACATAGGGCGACAGCTTCTGCACGCCCGGCACGGCCAGGGCGAGGAAATCGCAACTCATGAGGGCTCCTTAGAGAACCGCTTTCGGGTAGGAACCCAGCACCTTGAGCGCCACGGCTTCCTGATTGATCTTTTCCAGCACGTCCTTGATCAGCGGATCCTGGTGGTGACCGACGAAGTCGATGAAGAACACGTAGGTCCACTTGCCGCTGCGCGACGGACGGGTCTCGATGCGGGTCAGGTCGATGCCGTTGGTGTGGAACGGCACCAGCAGCTCGTGCAGCGCGCCCGGCTTGTTGCGCATGGAGACGATCACCGAGGTCTTGTCGTCGCCAGTCGGCGGTACTTCCTGGCTGCCGATGATAAGGAAGCGCGTGGAGTTGTCCGGGCGATCCTCGATCTTCTCCTGCAGCTTGGTCAGGCCGTACAGGCTGGCCGCCATGTCGCCGGCAATCGCCGCCGAGTTCCACTCGCTCTTCACCCGCTTGGCCGCATCGGCGTTACTGGAAACCGCCACGCGCTCGACGTTCGGGTAGTGCGCATCCAGCCACTTGCGGCACTGGGCCAGGGACTGGGCGTGGGAATAGATACGGGTGATCTTGTCGGTTTTGGTGGTATCGCCGACCAACAGGTGATGGTGGATGCGCAACTCCACCTCGCCACAGATGACCATGTCGTGCTCGAGGAAACTGTCGAGGGTGTGGTTGACCGCGCCCTCGGTGGAGTTTTCCACCGGCACCACGCCGAAGTTAACCGCACCGGCGGCCACTTCGCGGAACACTTCGTCGATCGCCGCCATCGGCTGGCTGATCACCGCGTTGCCGAAATGCTTGAGCGCCGCAGCCTGGGAGAAGGTGCCTTCCGGGCCGAGGTAGGCAATCTTCAGCGGCTGTTCGAGAGCCAGGCAGGAGGACATGATTTCGCGGAACAGCCGCGCCACCTCCTCGTTATCCAGCGGCCCCTTGTTCAGCTCCATGATGTGCTTGAGCACCCAGGCTTCACGCTCCGGGCGATAGAACACCGGCTTCTCGCCTTCCGGCAGCGAAGCCATCTTGACCCGCGCCACATCCTGGGCGCAGCGCGCACGGTCGCTGATCAGCTCGAGGATTCTCTCGTCGAGGCTGTCGATACGAACCCGCAGCGCCTTGAGCTGATCGACGTCGCTCATCACGCGTGCTCCTTCTCGAACTCCGCCATGTAGGCCACCAGCGCCTCGACGGCATCCAGGCCGGTGGCGTTGTAGATGGAGGCACGCATGCCACCCACCGAACGATGGCCTTTCAGGTTGAGCAGGCCACGGGCGTCGGCGCCGGCCAGGAAGGCCTTGTCGAGCTTCTCGTCGGCCAGGCGGAACGGCACGTTCATCCACGAACGCGCGTTGTGCGCGATCGGGTTGCTGTAGAAATCGCTGGCGTCGATGGCCTTGTACAGCAGGTCCTTCTTGGCCTTGTTGCGCTGTTCCATCGCGGCCACGCCGCCCTGCTCCTTGAGCCACTCGAAGACCAGGCCGGAGAGGTACCAGGAATAGGTCGCCGGAGTGTTGTACATGGAGCCGTTGTCGGCAGCGACCTTGTAGTTGAGCATGGTCGGGCACGAGCTGCGGGCGCGGCCGAGCAGGTCTTCACGGACGATGGTCACTACCAGGCCGGACGGGCCGATGTTCTTCTGCGCGCCGGCGTAGATCAGGCCGAACTTGGACACGTCGATCTCGCGGGAGAGGATGTCCGAGGACATGTCCACCACCAGCGGGGTGTCACCCACTTCGGGAATCCAGTCGAACTGCAGGCCGCCGATGGTTTCGTTGCTGGCGTAATGCACGTAGGCCGCGTCTTTCGACAGCTGCCACTCGTTCTGCCCAGGAATGGCGAAGTAGTCGTAGCCCTTGGCGCTGGCGGCGACATTGACGCGACCGTAGCGGCTGGCCTCCTCGATGGATTTCTTCGACCAGATGCCGGTATCGATGTAGTCGGCGACGCCGTCTTCCGGCAGCAGGTTCAGCGCGATCTCGGCGAACTGCTGGCTGGCGCCGCCCTGCAGGAACAGCACCTTGTAGTCCGACGGAATGGCCAGCAGGTCACGCAGATCCTGCTCGGCCTTCTCGGCAATCGCCACGTACTCGTCGCTGCGGTGGCTCATCTCCATCACGGAGACACCCAAGCCGTTCCAGTCGAGCATCTCGGCCTGGGCACGTTGCAGTACGGCGGTTGGCAGCGCGGCCGGGCCGGCGCAGAAGTTATGGGCTCGCTTGCTCACGTCACTCTCACTCTTCGTCGCTTGGGGCATCTACCGAGGTCTCGCCCTCGTCCGCCGCTTCCACTTGTTCTACTGCAGCGCCTTCGCTCAGCACGTTGCCTTCGATTTCGTCGTCATCCGAGCCGGACGGCTCCTGCACGCGCTCCAGACCGACCAGGGTCTCATCAGCAGCCAGCTTGATCAGGGTCACGCCCTGGGTGTTACGGCCGGAACTGGAGACTTCGTCGACACGGGTACGTACCAGGGTGCCCTGGTCGGAGATCAGCATGATCTCTTCGCCGTCCTGCACCTGGATGGCGCCGATCAGCTTGCCGTTACGCTCTTTGGTGATCATGCCGATCACGCCCTGGCCGCCACGGCCGCGGCGCGGGAACTTGCTCAGCGCCGTGCGCTTGCCGAAACCACGCTCGGAGGCGGTAAGGATCTGCGCGCCCGACTCGGGAATCAGCATGGAGATCAGTTGCTGCTCCTTGCCGATGCGCATGCCGCGGATACCGCGGGCGCCACGGCCCATCACCCGTACAACGCTCTCGGCGAAGCGGATGACCTTGCCGGAGTCGGAGAACAGCATGACTTCCTTGGCGCCGTCGGTGATGGCTGCGGCGATCAGGGTGTCGCCTTCTTTCAGTTTCAGCGCGATCAGACCGCTGGAGCGCGGCTTGCTGAACTGCACCAGCGGGGTCTTCTTCACGGTACCGAAAGCGGTGGCCATGAAGATGTAGGCCCCAGTCGGCTCGGCCACCAGTTCGGCGGTCTCGCCTTCGACTTCCTCGACTTCGGCGATCTCGGCGACTTCTTCCGCATCGACCACTTCGCCTTCGATCACGCCATCCTCGGCGTCATCCAGGTCTTCGTCGGCGCCGCCGTTTTGCTGCTGCAGCGCTTCCAGGTCGATCTGCAGCATGGCGGTGATGCGCTCACCCTCGTCCAGCGGCAGCAGGTTGACCAGCGGACGACCACGCGCAGCGCGCGAGGCTTCCGGGATCTCGAAGGTGCGCAGCCAGTAGACCTTGCCCTTGCTGGAGAACAGCAGCAGGGTGGCGTGGCTGTTGGCGACCAGCAGGTGCTCGATGTAATCCTCGTCCTTCACCCCGGTGGCCGACTTGCCTTTGCCGCCGCGACGCTGGGCCTGGTAGGCATGCAGCGGCTGGGATTTGGCGTAGCCGCCGTGGGAGATGGTCACCACGCGCTCTTCTTCGGTGATCAGGTCGGCGATGGTCAGGTCGGTCTGCGAGGCCATGATCTCGGTACGACGGGCGTCGCCGAACTCGGCCTTGACCTTCTCCAGCTCCTCGCGGATCACTTCCATCAGGCGCGTGGCGCTGGTCAGGATGCGGATCAGCTCGCCGATCTGGGTGAGGATCTCCTGGTACTCGGCCAGCAGCTTCTCGTGCTCCAGGCCGGTCAGGCGGTGCAGGCGCAGCTCGAGGATGGCCTGGGCCTGCTCGGGCGACAGGTAGTACTTGCCTTCGCGCAGGCCGTATTGCGGATCGAGATCGTCCGGACGGCAGGAGTCGGCACCCGCGCGCTCGACCATGGCTTCCACAGCGCTGGATTCCCAGGCAGCGGCGATCAGGCGTTCCTTGGCGTCAGCCGGGGTCGGCGAGGTCTTGATCAGCTCGATCACCGGATCGATGTTGGACAGCGCAACCGCCTGACCTTCAAGGATATGGCCACGCTCGCGCGCCTTGCGCAGTTCGTAGACAGTCCGGCGGGTCACCACTTCACGGCGGTGACGGATGAACACTTCGAGCATGTCCTTGAGGTTCAGCGTGCGCGGCTGGCCATCGACCAGGGCCACCACGTTGATACCGAACACGCTTTGCATCTGGGTCTGGGCATAAAGGTTGTTGAGCACAACCTCCGGCACTTCACCGCGACGCAGCTCGATGACCACGCGCATACCGTCCTTGTCGGACTCGTCGCGCAGCTCGGTGATGCCTTCGAGCTTCTTCTCTTTGACCAGCTCGGCGATCTTCTCGATCAGACGCGCCTTGTTCAACTGGTACGGCAGTTCGGTGACGATGATCTGCTGGCGGCCACCGACCTTGTCGATGTCCTCGATCTCGGCACGGGCACGCATATAGATGCGGCCACGGCCGGTACGGTAGGCCTCGATGATGCCGGCGCGACCGTTGATGATGCCCGCGGTCGGGAAGTCAGGACCGGGGATGTACTGCATCAGCTCATCGACGGTCAGCTCGGCGTTGTCCATCAGCGCCAGGCAACCGTCGATCACTTCGGAGAGGTTGTGCGGCGGGATGTTGGTCGCCATGCCCACGGCAATACCCGACGAGCCGTTGACCAGCAGGTTGGGGATCTTGGTCGGCATGACCGCCGGGATCTGCTCGGTGCCGTCGTAGTTGGGCACCCAGTCGACGGTTTCCTTGTCCAGGTCGGCCAGCAGCTCGTGGGCCAGCTTGGCCATGCGCACTTCGGTGTATCGCATGGCTGCAGCGTTGTCGCCGTCCACCGAACCGAAGTTGCCCTGGCCGTCGACCAGCATGTAGCGCAGCGAGAACGGCTGAGCCATACGCACGATGGTGTCGTACACGGCGGTATCACCGTGCGGGTGATATTTACCGATGACGTCACCGACCACACGGGCGGATTTCTTGTACGCCTTGTTCCAGTCGTTACCCAGCTCGCTCATGGCGAACAGCACACGGCGATGCACGGGCTTCAAGCCATCGCGCGCATCCGGCAGAGCACGTCCGACGATTACGCTCATCGCGTAGTCGAGGTAGGACTGCTTCAGCTCGTCTTCGATATTGACCGGGAGGATTTCTTTGGCCAGTTCGCCCATGAGAAGCCAGGTTCCTTATTCTGGTGAAACCCCGTCACACCCGTCCTGGGTGAAAGCGGAGTCCGTTGCCGTCGCTCCTGTGCAGCAGCGACTGACGACAAATCAACGAGTTAAGCAAACAATTCGCGCTATTTAAGCGACCTCCGGGAGGCCGCCTGAGAACTGCCGGAGCTTACCACAGCCACCCGCCCAGACCTACCCCGCCGGACAGGCCGGACAATGACTCAGTGCAGGCGCTTGCGGCACATCAATTGCGCCATTTTCGCCGCATCCGGTCGCTCGACTATGCCCTTTTCGGTGACGATCGCATCGATCAGGTCGGCCGGCGTGACATCGAACACCGGATTGACCGCATCCACCTCGGCGGCAATACGCTGACCACCGACCTCCAGCAGCTCGCGGGGATCGCGCTCCTCGATGGGAATGTCATCGCCATCTTCCAGCCCCATGTCGATGGTCGAACTGGGCGCCACCACCATGAAACGCACGCCGTGGTGCATGGCGTTGACCGCCAGCTGATAGGTGCCGATCTTGTTGGCCACATCGCCATTGGCGGTGATGCGGTCGGCGCCGACTATGACCCAGGTGATGCCACGGGTCTTCATCAGGTGCGCCGCAGCGGAATCGGCATTGACACTGACCGGGATCCCCTCACCCAGCAGCTCCCAGGCGGTCAGGCGCGAGCCCTGCAGCCAGGGCCGGGTTTCATCGGCGTAGACGCGCTCGACCAGACCTTCCAGATAGGCCGCACGAATCACCCCCAGCGCCGTACCGAAGCCGCCAGTGGCCAGGGCACCGGTATTGCAGTGGGTAAGAATGTTCTGCGGATTGCCCTGATGGCGACGGATCAGCTCCATGCCGAGCTGGGCCATGGTCAGGTTGGCTTCGCGATCGCTGTCATGGATGCCGACAGCTTCAGCCTCCAGCGCCGCCAAGGGAGCCTCGCCGGCCTTCAGGCGCTGCAGGCGCTCGCGCATGCGCTCCAGGGCCCAGAACAGGTTGACGGCGGTCGGCCGCGACTCGGCCAGCACGGTGAAATCGTCTTCCAGCGCCACCTGCCAATAGGCATCGCCTTCAGCCAGACGCGCGCGTACGCCCAGCACCAGGCCGTAGGCGGCAGCGATACCGATGGCCGGGGCGCCGCGCACCACCATATTACGGATGGCTTCGGCGACATCCGCCGCCGAGTCGTAGGCCAGCCAGACCTCGCGCTGCGGAAGCAGACGCTGATCGAGCAGATATAACGTGCCATCTCGCCATTCAATGGCCTTGACCTTCTCAGCCGCCAGCAATTGCTCGCGCATGGCACACCCCACCTGCAGAAACGAAAAGCCGCCGATTATAGCGAGCCGAGCATTCAGGTGCTCGGGTATACTGCCGCCCTGCCAAAATACCCGAGGATGGCCCGCCATGCCCAACCCCAGCGCCCCGCTCGACCTGCTGCTCCTGCCCACCTGGCTGGTGCCGGTCGAGCCTGCCGGCGTGGTGTTGCGCGAGCATGGTCTGGGCATCCGCGATGGGCGAATCGTGCTGATCGCACCGCGCGCCGAGGCGCTGCGTCATCCCGCTACCGAAATACGTGAACTGCCAGACTGCGTCCTCACCCCCGGCCTGGTCAATGCCCACGGCCATGCCGCCATGACCCTGTTCCGCGGCCTTGCCGATGACCTGCCCCTGATGAGCTGGCTGCAGGACCATATCTGGCCGGCCGAGGCCAAGTGGGTCGATGAAGAATTCGTCCGCGACGGCACCGAACTGGCCATCGCCGAGCAGCTCAAGGGCGGCATCACCTGCTTCTCCGACATGTACTTCTTCCCGGAAGTGGCCAGCGAACTGGTGCACAAGAGCGGCATCCGCGCGCAGATGACCATTCCCGTGCTGGATTTCCCCACCCCAGGCGCCCGCGACGCCGACGAGGCGCTGCGCAAGGGCCTCAAACTGTTCGACGAGCTCAAGCTGCACCCGCGGATCAAGATCGCCTTCGGCCCGCACGCGCCTTACTCGGTGAGCGACGACAAGCTGGAAAACGTGCGCATGCTGGCCGAGGAACTGGATGCCGGCATTCATATGCACGTGCACGAGACCGCCTTCGAAGTGCAACAGAGCCTGGAGCTGCACGGCGTGCGCCCACTGCAGCGGCTGGCCAACCTGGGCCTGCTCGGCCCGCGCTTCCAGGCCGTGCACATGACCCAGATCAGCGACGAAGACATCGCCCTGCTGGTAGAAAGCAACAGCAGCGTGATCCATTGCCCGGAGTCCAACCTCAAGCTGGCCAGCGGTTTCTGCCCGGTGGAGAAGCTCTGGCAGGCAGGCGTCAACGTCGCCATCGGCACCGACGGGGCGGCCAGCAACAACGACCTGGATCTGCTCGGCGAGACGCGCACCGCCGCCCTGCTGGCCAAGGCCGTGGCCGGCAGCGCCACCGCCCTGGACGCCCACAGCGCCCTGCGCATGGCCACCCTCAACGGCGCCCGCGCCCTCGGCCTGGACGAGCAGATCGGCAGCCTGGAGCCGGGCAAGCTGGCCGACCTGGTCGCTTTCGACCTCTCCGGCCTGGCCCAGCAACCGGTCTATGACCCGGTTTCGCAACTGATTTACGCCGGCGGCCGCAGCTGCGTGCAGCACCTGTGGGTCGGCGGCAAGCAACTGCTCGACCAGGGCCGCCTGACCCGCCTGGACGAAGACCAGATCATCGCCAATGCGCGCGCCTGGGGCGCGCGCATTGCCAGCAAGGCTGGCACCGCTACCTAATCGCTTTGAAGGAATGACCACATGAGCAACGTCGACCACGCCGAAATCGCCAAATTCGAAGCCCTCGCCCACCGCTGGTGGGACCGCGAGAGCGAGTTCAAGCCCCTGCACGACATCAACCCGTTGCGGGTCAACTGGATCGACGAGCGTGTCGGCCTGGCCGGCAAGAAGGTCCTCGACGTCGGCTGCGGCGGCGGCATCCTCAGCGAATCCATGGCCCAGCGTGGCGCCACCGTGACTGGCATCGACATGGGCGAAGCGCCGCTGGCCGTGGCCCAGTTGCACCAGCTGGAGTCCGGGGTGAATGTCGAATACCGGCAGATCACCGCCGAAGCCCTCGCTGAGGAAATGCCCGGCCAGTTCGACGTGGTCACCTGCCTGGAAATGCTCGAGCACGTGCCCGACCCGTCCTCGGTGATCCGCGCCTGCTACCGCATGGTCAAGCCCGGCGGCCAGGTGTTTTTCTCCACCATCAACCGCAATCCCAAGGCCTACCTGTTCGCCATCGTCGGCGCCGAATATGTGATGCGCCTGCTGCCGCGCGGCACCCACGACTTCAAGAAATTCATCCGCCCGTCCGAGCTGGGCGCCTGGAGCCGCGCCGCCGGCCTGCAGGTCAAGGACATCATCGGCCTGACCTACAACCCGCTGACCAAGCACTACAAGCTGGCTGCCGACGTCGACGTCAACTACCTGATCCAGACCCTGCGCGAGGAGTAAGGCGCATGCGCTTGCGAGCAGTACTCTTCGACATGGACGGCACCCTGCTGGACACCGCGCCGGACTTCATCGCCGTGTGCCAGGCCATGCTCAAGGCGCGCAGCCTGCCCGCCGTGGACGACCAGCTGATCCGCGACCAGATTTCCGGCGGCGCCCGCGCCATGGTTGCCGCTACGTTCGCCATGGACAGCGAGGCCGAGGGCTTCGAGGCCCTGCGCCTGGAGTTTCTCGAGCGTTACCTGAAGCACTGCGCCGTGCTCAGCCGGCCGTTCGATGGCATGAGCGAACTGCTCGCCGAGATCGAGCAGGCCAAGCTGATCTGGGGCGTGGCGACCAACAAGCCGCTGCGCTTCGCCGAGCCCATCATGCGGCAGCTCGGCCTGGCCGAACGCTCGGCAGTGCTGGTCTGCCCGGACCACGTCAGCCGCAGCAAGCCCGATCCGGAAATGCTCCTGCTGGCCTGCCAGAAAATCGGCGTGCAGCCGGGCGAAGTGCTGTTCGTTGGCGACGACGCCCGCGATATCGAGGCCGGCCGCGCCGCTGGCTGCAAGACCGCCGCAGTCACTTACGGCTACATCCACCCGGACGACAACCCCAGCCACTGGGGCGCCGACGTGGTAGTGGATCACCCCCTGGAATTGCGCGACGTGCTCGACCGCGCCCTATGCAGCTGCTGAACGCCGGATCACGGCCCTCAGCCACGTCTATTTAGAGAGACATGACCATGTTTGACTACCAAGCCCGCCCCGACCTGCTGCAAGGCCGGGTGATTCTGGTCACCGGCGCCGGCCGCGGCATCGGTGCCGCCGCCGCCAAGGCCTGCGCAGCCCACGGCGCCACCGTGCTGCTGCTGGGCAAGACCGAAGCCAACCTGACGGCCGTGTATGACCAGATCGAGGCAGCTGGCCATCCGCAGCCCGCGGTGATCCCGTTCAACCTGGAAACCGCCCTGCCGCACCAGTACGACGAACTGGCGGCGATGCTCGAAGGCGAGTTCGGCAAGATCGACGGTCTGCTGCACAACGCCTCCATCGTCGGCCCGCGCACCCCGCTGGAACAGCTGTCCGGCGACAACTTCATGCGCGTCATGCAGGTCAACGTCAACGCCATGTTCATGCTGACCAGTACTCTGCTGCCGCTGCTCAAGCTGTCGGACGACGCCTCGGTGGTGTTCACCTCCAGCAGCGTCGGGCGCAAAGGCCGCGCCTACTGGGGCGCCTATGGCGTATCCAAGTTCGCCACCGAGGGCCTGATGCAGACCCTGGCCGATGAAGTCGAGGGCATCAGCAACGTGCGCGCCAATAGCATCAACCCCGGCGCCACCCGCACCGATATGCGCGCCCAAGCTTACCCAGGGGAAAACCCGGCGAACAACCCGACACCAGAGGCCATCATGCCGGTCTACCTGTACCTGCTCGGCCCGGACAGCCAAGGCGTCAACGGCCAGGCATTCGACGCCCAGTAAGAACGTAAACCAGCCTGCCGCCGGTTTTCCGGCGGCAAGGCAATGCGAACGGCATCACATTGCCACCATCACCGCCAAGGAACCGGCAAGAATTTGCCTCCTGCACCCGCAAAACACACCTATCCCAATGAAATAAAAGGAATTTTATACATTGGCATGGAATTCGCTCTACCTCGGTTGTCATAGCGCCCAGCGCCAGAGGTTGAGTTCCATGGTCCCCAAGAATCAGTCCAACACCATCGATTTTGATGCCGCCAAGCTGCAACGCCTGGGTTATGCCAGCCGTGCACAGCAGGCCCTCAAGCCGGTCAGCCTGCCCCAGCTGCGCCAGCAGCTCGGCCTGCAGCTGCAGACCTCGTTGGAAGTGGACCGCATCCTCGGCTTGTTCTACCGCGAAGTGCAGCGCCTGGTGCCGCTGGGCGCCCTGAGCTACCAACTGGCCGCCTGCGACCTGCGCCTAGAACTGGGCGAGCGCGCCAGCCACTCGGCCGGCTACCGCCTGAGCCATGAAGGCGAATACCTCGGCGAGCTGATTTTCCGCCGCAACCTGCGCTTCACCGACGAAGAGCTGGGCCAGCTCGAATCGCTGCTGGCCAGCCTGCTGTTCCCGCTGCGCAACGCCCTGCTCTACCGCGCCGCCCTGCAGAGCGCGCTGCGCGACCCGCTGACCGACACCGGCAACCGCATCGCCATGAACCAGGCCCTGCAGCGCGAAGTGGAACTGGCACGGCGCAACCTGCAGCCGCTGTCAGTGCTGATGGTGGACATCGACCACTTCAAGCAGATCAACGACCTGCACGGCCACGCCACCGGCGACGAAGTGCTCAAGGCCATGGCCGGCGCCCTGAAGAACAGCCTGCGCAACATCGACATGGTGTTCCGCTACGGCGGCGAGGAGTTCCTCGTTCTGCTGTCCAACACCGACCGCGAAGCCGCACAGATGGTCGGCGAACGCCTGCGCATGGCCGTACTGGGCCTGCAGCATCGGGTAGACAACCGCGCCATCGAGCTGTCGATCAGCCTCGGCTGCGCCACCATGCTGGCCGGCGAGTCGGTCGACAGCCTGCAACGCCGCGCCGACAACGCGCTGTATGTATCCAAGCGCGAAGGCCGCAATCGCCTGTCGATGGCCGGCTGACAGGCCCTCCGACAAATCCAAGGCATGAAAAAGGGGCTCCGAGGAGCCCCTTTTTTATTACCGCTGATCAGCGCTTGCGGCCAAAGCCCGGGCGCTGGCCGTCGCCACTTGGCGGACGCTTGCCCGGTGTGGCCGGGCGCGGCTTGCGGGCCGGACGCTCAGCCAGTTCCGGAGCCGGACGCGGCGCACGCTTCTTGTTCACATCCGACGGGCGCTCGGCCACCGGCGTACCGCGGCCACCGTCACGGCGACCGGCGGAGTCCTGACGCGGCGCGCGCGCCGGACGCTGTTCGCCGCCATCCTTGCGCGGCCCACGCGGAGCACGTTCGCCACTGTCGCCGCGCGGTGCACGAGGCGCCCGCTCGGCATTCTCGCCACGCGGGGCACGCGGGGCGCGCTCGGCACTTTCATCGCGCTCGCGCGGCGTGCGCGACGGACGTGGCGCTTCACCCGCCGCACTGGCCGGGCGCAGCACGCGCTTGGGCCGCTCGCTCTTGCCCAGCGGCTTGGCCGACTTGCGCTGCAGGCGGTCAAGCTTCTCGCGCACTTTCTCCTTCATCGCCGGCAGGGCCACCGGCTTGAGGCCGACTTCCTCGCTGAGGATATCCACTTCGCGCTGACCCATCTCGCGCCAGCGACCCATTGGCAGGTCGGAGGTCATGAATACCGGACCGAAACGCACGCGCTTCAGGCGGCTGACCACCAGACCCTGGGATTCCCACAGGCGGCGCACTTCGCGGTTGCGACCTTCCATCACCACGCAGTGGTACCAGTGGTTGAAGCCGTCGCCACGCGGCGCTTCCTTAATGTCGGTGAACTTGGCCGGCCCATCTTCCAGCATCACGCCGGCTTTCAGCTGCTCGATCATTTCGTCGGTGACTTCGCCACGCACACGCACCGCGTACTCGCGGTCCATCTCGTAGGAGGGGTGCATCAGGCGGTTGGCCAGCTCACCGTCGGTGGTGAACAGCAGCAGGCCGGTGGTGTTGATGTCCAGGCGACCGATGTTGATCCAGCGGCCTTCTTTCGGGCGCGGCAGGCGGTCGAAGATAGTCGGACGACCTTCCGGGTCGTCACGGGTGCAGATCTCGCCTTCCGGCTTGTTGTAGATCAGCACACGGCGGACGATTTCCGCCATTTCTTCACGTTTCAGCAGCTGGCCGTCGACGCTGATGGCGTCGTGCATATCGACCCGTGCACCGAGGGTGGCGACGGCGCCATTGACCTTGACCCGACCCTGGCTGATCCACTGCTCGATGTCGCGGCGCGAACCGCGCCCCATGCGAGCCAGGACCTTCTGCAGCTTTTCGCCGCTGGGGCTGCTGATTTCGATGTCGTTATCGGATTCACTCATGCTTGGCACCTCCCGGTGTGTCTATAGAGAGTAAAAAGGTCGCGCATCATACGCGGACAGCCCGCAAGAAGCACGGCCAGAACTATAGCCGGCTAGCGCTACTTGCGCCGTTTGCCAGCCTTGAACGTCAGCAGGCGCCGGCTGGCCTCGGCCAGCACCGCACGTCGCTCGGCCTTGTCGAGCGTCTTCCAGCCCTTGATTTCGCGCTTACTGCGCCCGCAGCCGATGCAGATAGCGTCGCTGAACTTGCAGATATCGATGCACGGACTCTTGTCACTCATGGGCGCGGAGCGACCTCAGTGCCGACTGTCATCCAGCCCCGGCAACGACTCCTCGCCCATGGCCTCGGCCTCGTCCTCCATCTCCGGCAGATCGTCGAAGTCGGTCTTCAGGCCCTGTTCCATGGTGTCCAGCTCGGCCAGCAGGCTGCGGAAGCTAGTTTCGTCGCGCGGTTCGCTCGGTGCGCTCTCAGCATCGGCACGGGCCTGCAGCTCGGCCGGCACCGGCAGGTCGTCGTCCAGCGCCAGCATCGGCTCGGGCTCCAGCTCGCGCAGCTCGGCCAGGGTCGGCAACTGGTCGAGATTGCTCAGGTTGAAGTGGTCGAGGAACTGCCGGGTGGTGGCGAGCATGGCCGGCTTGCCGGGTACGTCGCGGTAGCCGACCACGCGAATCCACTCGCGCTCCAACAGGGTCTTGACGATCTGACTGTTGACCGCCACACCGCGGATGTCCTCGATCTCGCCACGGGTGATCGGCTGGCGATAGGCAATCAGCGCCAGGGTCTCGAGCATGGCGCGCGAATAGCGCTGCGGGCGCTCTTCCCACAGCCGGCCGACCCAGGGCGAGAAACGCTCGCGCACCTGCAGGCGGTAACCGGAGGCCACTTCCTTCAGCTCGAAGGCCCGCCCCTGGCAGGACGCGGCGAGGATGCTCAGGGCAGCACGAATGGTCGCCAGCTCCGGGCGCTCGGCCTCGTCGAACAGCTCGCTCAGACGCTCCAGCGACTGCGGCTTGCCGGAGGCAAGGAGGAATGCCTCCAGCAGGGAGGCCAGTTCTTTGGGGTCGCTCAGGTTCATCTATTCGGCTCGGACACGCACATGGATGGGAGCGAAAGCCTCATTCTGCACCAGTTCCACCAGTTGCTCCTTGATCAGTTCGAGCACCGCCATAAAGGTCACGACCACGCCCAGGCGCCCTTCGCTGGCGCTGAACAGCTCGACGAAGGGCACGAAGGCGCCGCCCTTGAGGCGCTCCAGCACTTCGCTCATGCGCTCGCGAGTGGACAGCACCTCGCGGGTGACCTGGTGGCTTTCGAACATGTCGGCGCGGTGCAGCACTTCGGCCATGGACAGCAGCAACTCTTCCAGGCTGACATCCGGCAGCAGCTTGCGCGCCCGCGCCTCGGGGGCATCCAGGCGCGGCACGGTGAGATCACGACCGACCCGTGGCAGCTCGTCCAGGCCTTCGGCGGCGGCTTTGTAGCGTTCGTATTCCTGCAGGCGGCGGATCAGCTCGGCGCGCGGATCATCCTCTTCGTCCTCGGCCTCACTGGAGCGCGGCAGGAGCATGCGCGACTTGATCTCGGCGAGCATCGCCGCCATTACCAGGTACTCGGCCGCCAGCTCCAGGCGCACCGACTTCATCAGCTCGACGTAGCCCATGTACTGCTTGGTGATCTCGGCCACCGGGATGTCGAGGATGTCGATGTTCTGCTTGCGGATCAGGTACAGCAGCAGGTCGAGCGGGCCTTCGAAGGCTTCGAGGAAGACTTCCAGGGCATCCGGCGGAATATACAGATCGAGCGGCAGCTCGGTGACCGCCTGGCCGTAGACCAGCGCGAACGGCAGCTCCTGCTGGGCACCGGCCTGGCTGTCGGTGGTTTCGCTCACGCCTCGTCTCCCTGGAACGGCGTCGGATCGCCACAGCCGACACGAAACACTTGCGGCTCGCCATCGGCCAGGTTGACCACGGTGGAGGCCTCCAGGCCGCCGTAACCGCCGTCGATGATCAGGTCGACATGATGTTCGAGCACCTGGCGCATCTCATAGGGGTCGCTCATCGGCAGCTCTTCGCCGGGCAGGATCAGGCTCACGCTCATCAGCGGCTCGCCCAGCTGCTCCGCCAGGGCGTGGGCAATCGGGTGCCCCGGCACGCGCAGGCCGATGGTGCGGCGCTTGGGGTGCAGCAGCATGCGCGGCACTTCGCGGGTGGCGCTGAGAATAAAGGTGTAGGGCCCCGGCGTATGCGCCTTGAGCAGACGGAAGGCACCGGTGTCGACCTTGGCGAACAGGCCAATCTGCGACAGGTCGCTGCACACCAGGGTGAAGTTGTGCTTGTCGTCCAGCTGGCGCAGGCGGCGGATGCGTTCCACCGCACCCTTGTCACCGATCAGGCAGCCGATGGCGTAGGAAGAATCCGTTGGATAGACCACCACCCCGCCGCCACGAATGATTTCCACCGCCTGCTTGATCAGGCGCGCCTGCGGGTTTTCCGGGTGGACCTGGAAGAACTGACTCATGACCTCTCCCGGTTCAGGGGGTAGCAGGGTGCTGGCTGTGGACATCGGTGAAGCGCTCCCACAAAGGTGGCAGATCTTCAGGCAGCGGACGGTACATGCCCAGCTCCGACCAGTCGCCCGGTGCGTGGAAATCGCTGCCGACACTGGCCAGCATGCCGAACTCGCGCGCCAGAATGGCCAGGCCGCCGACCTGTTCGGCCGGTTGCAGACCATTGACCACTTCCAGCGCGTGGCCACCGGCAGCAATGAAGTCGGCCACCAGGCGGCGGCGCTTGCTGCGGGTGAAGTCGTACTGCCAGGGGTGCGCCAGGCTGATCCAGGCGCCCGCATCGCTGAGGGTGCCGACCGCCTGTTCCAGGCTCGGCCAGTGCTGTTTGACGTCGCCCAGCTTGCCCGAGCCCAGCCACTTGCGGAACGCCTCGGCGTGGTCACGCACATGCCCGGCGCGCACCAGAAACTCGGCGAAGTGCGGCCGCGCCGGCGCATTGCCGCTGTCGCCGAGGCCCTGCTGGATGGCGCGGGCGCCTTCCAGCGCACCGGGCATGCCCTTGGCCTCCAGGCGCTTGCCGATTTCCTCGGCGCGCAGCCAGCGGCCCTGGTGCAGATCGGCGATGGCCTTCTGCAGGGCCGGCGCCTCACTGACGAAGGCGTAACCCAGCACATGGATGGTCGCGCCGCCCCAGGTGCAGGACAGCTCGATGCCGTTGACCAGTTGCAAACCCAGCGCGTCAGCAGCCTGGCGTGCCTCGCCGAGCCCCTCGAGGGTGTCGTGATCGGTCAGCGCCAGCAGCTCGACGCCCCGTTCATAGGCACGCGCGACCACCGCGGCCGGGGCCAGGACGCCGTCCGAAGCAGTACTGTGGCAATGCAGATCAACCTTCATGAGGCCGCTTTCGTTGGGAATGATGTTTGTTATTATGCCGCCACATCCCGCTTCTGGCTGCCGCCGTGAAACAATTCATCGATTTCATCCCGCTTATCCTGTTTTTCATCGTCTTCAAGCTTGATCCCCGCACCGTCGAACTGGCCGGCCACAGCGTCGAGCTGGGCGGCATCTTCAGCGCCACCGCAGTGCTGATCCTCGCCTCCGTAGTGGTCTATGGCACGCTTCTGGTGCTGCAGCGCCGCCTGGAAAAAGGCCAGTGGCTGACCCTGGCCGCCTGCCTGGTGTTCGGTGGCATGACCCTGGCCTTCCACAGCGAGACCTTCCTCAAGTGGAAGGCGCCGGTGGTCAACTGGCTATTCGCCCTGGGCTTCCTCGGTAGCCACTTCATCGGCGACAAGCTGCTGATCCAGCGCATGCTGGGCCACGCCGTGCAGTTGCCGCAGCAGGTCTGGACCCGCCTGAACCTGGCCTGGGTGGCCTTCTTCGTGTTCAGCGGCAGCGCCAACCTGTTCGTCGCGTTCACCTTTCAAGACATCTGGGTCGACTTCAAGGTATTCGGCAGCCTCGGCATGACGGTACTCTTTCTGGTCGCCCAAGGCGTCTACCTGGCCCGTCACATGCATGACGGCGAAACCCAAGACAGCAAGGACTGACATGCTCTACGCCATCATCGCCAGCGACAGCGAAGGTTCCCTGGAAAAGCGCCTGGCCAGCCGCCCCGCCCACTTGGCGCGCCTGGAGCAGCTGAAAAGCGAAGGCCGCCTGATCCTGGCCGGCCCGCACCCGGCCATAGACAGCAACGACCCGGGCCCGGCCGGCTTTTCCGGCAGCCTGATCGTCGCCGAGTTCGAATCCCTCGGCGCCGCGCAGAACTGGGCCGATGCCGATCCCTATCGCACTGCCGGCGTATATGCCAGCGTACTGGTCAAGCCATTCAAGCTCGTTCTGCCGTAAACGCCTTACCGCCCAATAAAAACAAATCGGAAACTGGAGTTCCCCATGCGCCAAGGCTCGTTGCACCTGCTGTTCGCTACCCTGCTCCTCACTTCCTGGGCCGTTGCGGAAGAAACCTCGTTGCCGTTGCCTGCCGCCACCCAGACCGTGGCAGCCGTCAGCGCCAGTAGCGACACGCGGATCAGCGAACTGCAACAGCAACTGGCCGAGAGCGAGCGCCAGCGCGCCGAGCTGCAGGCCAGCAGTGGCGAACAGGGCAACGCCCAGCTCAGCCGCCTGCGCCAGGACAACCAGCGCCTCAAGCTGCAGCTCAAGCAGGCTCAGTCCCAGCAACCGCCGCGCCTGCTCAACGAACAGCAGCTGTGGTACGTGATTGGCGGCGGTTCCGCCCTGCTGGCCTTTATCGTCGGCCGCCTGAGTGGTGGACGGCGGAACAAGCGCCGCAGCGAGTGGGTCTGAGAGCCTGTTCAAAGTCTCGCGAGCTAGAGCCCGACTTCAACGCAGCATGGCCGACGCGCAGCAGACTTTGAGCAGGTTCTGAGCCTGCGACCACCCTCTTCCCTGACCGTGCCCACACCATGACCGAACTGCTGCTGATCGACGACGACCGTGAACTCTGCGACCTGCTGGCCAGTTGGCTGCAGCAGGAAGGCTTCCAGGTGCACGCCTGCCACGACGCCGGCAGCGCCCGCGACAGCCTGGCCCGGCACAACCCGGCGGCGGTGATTCTCGACGTGATGCTGCCCGACGGCAGCGGCCTGGAGCTGCTCAAGCAACTGCGCAGCGAGCATGCCGAACTGCCGGTGCTGATGCTCTCCGCGCGCGGCGAGCCGCTGGACCGCATCCTCGGCCTGGAACTGGGCGCCGACGACTACCTGGCCAAGCCCTGCGACCCGCGTGAACTGACCGCCCGCCTGCGCGCCGTGCTGCGCCGCAGCCTGCCGCCGGCCAGCGCCACGCGCGTGGAACTGGGCGACCTGAGCTACAGCCAGGTGCGCGGCGTGGCCATCCTCGGCGAGCACGAGATCAGCCTGACCCTGTCCGAAGGACGCATCCTCGAAGCCCTGCTGCAGCAGCCGGGCGAGCCGCTGGACAAACAGGCTCTGGCGCAGCTTGCCCTCGGCCGCAAGCTGACCCTGTACGACCGCAGCCTGGACATGCACGTCAGCAACCTGCGCAAGAAGCTCGGCCCGCACGCCGATGGCCGCCCGCGCATCGTTGCCCTGCGCAGCCGCGGTTATTTCTACAGCGCGTAGAACCCGCTCGCGAATTAGAGATATCAGACAGATTCTGAGTCAGGCGCCTGCTACACAGCTTTACCCTGCCTTTACCCAAGCCTGACTGCGCTTGACCTTGCCGTCCCTAGACTGTGCTCATCCGGTAACCCGCCGGAATCGAGACAAGGAGACACACCATGCGCAAGACCCTGATCGCCCTGCTGCTCGCCGCTTCGCTGCCGACCCTGGCCCTGGCCAGCCCGGCGCAAGGCCCGCGCGGCCCAGCTCACGACTGCGGCATGGCCGCCGCGGGCGAGCACCGTGGCCACGGCAAAGGTCTGTTCAAAGACCTCAACCTGACCCCCGAACAACGCGAGCAGCTCGGCAAGCTGATGCACGAGCGCAAGGACGACCCGCGGGAAATCACCCGCAAGTACCTGGACAAACTGCCGCAAGCCGACCAGCAGGCGCTGCAAAAGGAACTGGAAAGCGCACGCCTGGAGCATGACAAGGCAGTACGCGCCATCCTGACTCCGGAGCAGCAGAAGACCTTCGACCAGCACAAGCAGGAGATGGAAAAGAACCGCGCCGAGCGTGCAGAGTTCGAGGCCTGGAAGGCCGAGAAGGCCCAAAAGGCCGAGTAAGCACCAGCAAGACCACCGGGCCCGGGACATCACCGGGCCCTTCGTTTTCGAGGAATCCCCATGCGTTCACTGTTCTGGCGCATCTTCGCCAGCTTCTGGCTGGCAGTCGCCCTGGTCGCAGGCCTGTCGCTGCTGCTGGGCCGCGCCCTGAACCAGGACGCCTGGGTCCTGACCCACCACCCGGCGCTGGACAAGCTGGCCGAGCGCTGGGCCGAACAGTACGAGAGCAAGGGCGCGGAAGCCGCACAGCGCTTTCTGGAGAAGCGCAAACAGCGCTTCCACGTCGACACCCAGGTACTGGACGATGGCGGCCAGCCGCTGGTCTATGGCACTTTTCCGCCCCGCGCGGCGGCCTTCGAGGCCCGCCAGCGCAACGAAAAACGCCTGCCCTGGCGGCGCCTGACCGAGGAATACAGCAGCCCCAGCGGCGCCACCTACCTGTTCATTTACCGCATCCCCCACCCCGAACTGATGGAGTGGCACCGCGACAGCCTGTTCTGGCCGCTCAGTGCCCTGGGTATCGCCCTGGTAGTGCTGAGTGCTATCAGCCTGCTGCTGACCCTGTCCATCACCCGCCCGCTCGGCCGCCTGCGTAGCGCCGTGCATGATCTGGGGCAGACCGCCTATCAACAGAACAGCCTGGCGCGCCTGGCCGGTCGCGGCGATGAGTTCGGCGTCCTGGCACGCGACTTCAACCGCATGGGCGCGCGTCTGCAGGGGCTGATCGGCAGCCAGCGCCAGCTGCTGCGCGACGTGTCCCACGAGCTGCGCTCGCCGCTGGCTCGCCTGCGCATCGCCCTGGCCCTGGCCGAACGGGCCGCGCCGGGCGAGCGCGAGCAGTTCTGGGGGCGCCTGACCCAGGAGTGCGACCGCCTGGAAAACCTGATCAGCGAGATTCTTGCTCTGGCCCGCCTGGATGCCGACCCCGGCGCCGCGCAGCCGGTGGATCTCGAGCGCCTGCTCGACGACCTGCAGGCCGACGCCCAGCTCAGCGCCCCTGAGCAACGCCTGAGCATCCAGCATACGGCCAAGGTCGTGCTCAATGGCTGGCCCGACATGCTCGCCCGAGCCCTGGACAACCTGCTGCGCAACGCCATGCGCTTCAGCCCGCCCGGGCAGCCCATCGAATTAACGCTCGAACGGCAGCAGGAACTGCTGCTGATCAGCGTGCGCGACCACGGCCCCGGCGCGCCAGAAGAACTGCTGGACAAGCTCGGCGAGCCCTTCTTCCGCGCCCCGGGCCAAGCCGCCGCCGGTCATGGCCTGGGCCTGACCATCGCCCGGCGCGCCGCCGAGCGACATGGCGGGCGCCTGTTGCTGGCCAATCACCCGCAGGGCGGTTTTCTCGCCACCCTCGAGCTGCCACTGGCCGGCGAGGGCTCCGTGTAGGGCGGATGAAACCCGCGGGCCTCATCCGCCCTACCGTTCAGTCCGGGGCGTCCGCGCTCGGCGGATCAGCCCTGCCAGGCCGCCACGAAATCGGCCAATTCCAGCACCGGCGGCACACGCCGCTCACCCTCCACGCTACCCAGGTAGATGAAACCAACGATGCGCTCATTGGCCTCCAGGCCCAGACCGGCCAGCACCTGCGGGTGATGGCTCAGCTCGCCGGTGCGCCACATGGCACCGAAACCCTGGGCATGGGCGGCGAGCAGGATGCCGTGGGCGGCACAACCGGCGGCCAGCAGCTGTTCCTGCTCCGGCACCTTGGGATGGGCGGTCAGGCGGGCGATCACCACCACCAGCAACGGCGCACGCAGCGGCATGGCGCGGGCCTTGTCCAGCGCCTCCGGCTTGACCTCGGGGTTACCGGCGGCCAGGGCCGCGGCAAACAGCTCGCCCAGCTGCACGCGGGCCGCACCTTCCACGGTAAGGAAACGCCAGGGCCGCAACTGACCGTGGTCCGGCGCACGCAGGGCCGCGCGGAACAGCAGCTCACGCTGGGCGGCATCGGGTGCCGGCGCCAGCAGGCGGCCCACGGAAACACGGTTGAGCAACAGATCGAGCGCTTGCATGGGCTTCTCCCGAGGAAACAGGCCAGCATTCTAGCCGATTACGCCACGCTCTCCGCGCCGACTACCGGCAGCAGGGCCGGTAGGCCATAGGCGGCACGGGCGGCATCGCAACTGGGGTTGGCCTGGCCGTCCTCCCAGCTGGCGCTGAATTCGCGGCAGGTGCTGGAGCGTTGTTCATAGACGCTGCAACTGACCGCGCAGCCAACCTCGCCCTGCAGCCCCACGCAACGCACCGGTTTGCTGGCGGTGCCGAGCATGGCAACACGGTGCGAGTTGACCTGCTCGACCAGGTGATCGGGGACATTGCCGCCAGCGGACTGGCACTCGCCCCAGTAGAAAGACACCCGGAAATGCGCGCAACAGGCGCCACAACTCAGGCAAGGACTGCTTTCGGACATGATGGAAGGACTTCTGCGAACCGGCAGGGCGCCGGTAACAAGCTGCCTATTCTATGAATCGGCACGCCGCTGTGAAGCCCCACTCGGTGGATTTACAGGGCGCCAGCCAGGCGTAGAATGGCGCTCCCCGCCCCGGCCTGTTCGAGCTCCTTCATGGTAATGCCGACCCTGCGCATCATCGGCTTCATTCTTGGAATCTTCCTCATCACCCTGGCGGTCAGCATGGTCATCCCCATGCTTACCCTGTTCGCCTTCGAACGTACCGACGACCTCACGGCCTTTCTCTGGTCAAGCCTGATCACCTTTATCGCCGGCCTCGCCCTGCTGATGCCCGGACGCCCGCAGAACATGCACCTGCGCCCGCGCGACATGTACCTGCTGACCACCGCCAGCTGGGTGGTGGTGTGCGGCTTCGCCGCCCTGCCGATGGTGCTGATCGCCCATATCAGCTACACCGACGCCTTCTTCGAGACCATGTCCGGCATCACCACCACCGGTTCCACCGTGCTCACCGGGCTGGACAGCATGTCGCCGGGCATCCTGATCTGGCGCTCGATGCTGCACTGGCTGGGCGGTATCGGCTTTATCGGCATGGCCGTGGCCATCCTGCCGCTGCTGCGGGTCGGTGGCATGCGCCTGTTCCAGACCGAGTCGTCGGACTGGGGCGAGAAGGTCATGCCGCGCTCGCACATGGCCGCCAAGTACATCCTGTATGTCTACGTGCTGCTCACCGGGCTCGGTTTCCTGGCCTTCTGGGGTGCCGGGATGACCCCGTTCGAGGCGATCAACCACGCGATGTCGCTGATCTCCACCGGTGGTTTCTCCACCTCCGACGCCTCCCTGACCCACTGGCAACAGCCGGCGGTGCACTGGGTGGCCGTGGTGGTGATGATCCTCGGCAGCCTGCCGTTCACCCTCTATGTCGCCACCCTGCGCGGCCACCGCCGAGTGCTGATCAAGGATCACCAGGTGCGCGGCCTGCTCGGCTTCCTGCTGCTCACCTGGCTGCTGCTGGGTACCTGGCTGTGGCAACACTCCGAGCACAGCTGGCTGGACGCCGTGCGCATCGCCGCGGTCAACATCACTTCGGTGGTCAGCACCACCGGCGTGGCCCTGGGCGACTACAGCACCTGGGGCAGCTTCGCCGTGCTGCTGTTCTTCTACCTGACCTTCATTGGCGGCTGCTCCGGCTCCACCGCCGGCGGCCTGAAGATCTTCCGCTTCCAGGTCGCCTACGTGCTGCTCAAGGCCAACCTGCAGCAGCTGGTGCACCCGCGCGCGGTGATCAAGCAGCAGTACAACAACCACAACCTGGACGAAGACATCGTCCGCTCGCTGATTACCTTTTCCTTCTTCTTCACCATCACCATCGGCGTGATCGCCATGGGACTGACCTTGACCGGCCTCGACTGGGTCACCGCGCTCACCGGCGCCGCCACCGCGGTGTGCAACGTCGGCCCGGGCCTGGGTCCGATCATCGGCCCGGTTGGCAACTTCGCCCCCCTGCCGGACAGTGCCAAGTGGCTGCTGACCTTGGGCATGCTGCTTGGCCGTCTGGAAATCCTCACCGTGCTGGTGCTCTTTACCCCGGCGTTCTGGCGGCACTGAGCCGACACAACCTCCCTAGTCTGAACGGAAGCCCGACATGTCCCTGCCGACCCTGCGCACCCTGGCACTGATCAACGGCATCTTCCTGCTCACCCTGGCCATCGCCATGCTGGTGCCGGTGGCAACCCTGCTGGTCTACGAGCAGCCGCTGGGGATCAATGCCTTCCTCTGGTCGAGCCTGATCACCTTCGTCTGCGGCCTCGCCATGGTGTTGCAGGGCCGCGGCCGGCCGAGCCACCTGCGCCCGCGCGACATGTACATGCTCACCGTGTCGAGCTGGGTACTGGTGTCGTTCTTCGCCGCGCTGCCCTTCCTGTTCGGCCAGCACACCAGTTACACCGACGCCTATTTCGAGAGCATGTCCGGCATCACCGCCACCGGCGCAACCATTTTCAGCGGCCTGGACAGCATGTCGCCGGGCATTCTGATCTGGCGCTCGCTGCTGCACTGGCTGGGTGGCATCGGCTTTATCGCCATGGCCGTGGCGATCCTGCCGATGCTGCGCATCGGCGGCATGCGCCTGTTCCAGACCGAGTCTTCGGACCGCTCGGAGAAGGTCATGCCGCGCTCGCACATGGTCGCCAAGTACATGGTGGCGGCCTATGTCGGCATCAGCCTGCTGGCCACCCTGGCCTTCTGGCTGGCGGGCATGGGCCTGTTCGATGCGGTCAACCATGCCATGTCGGCGATCTCCACCGGCGGTTTCTCCACCTCCGACGCCTCCCTGGGCAAGTGGCAGCAACCGGCCGTGCACTGGGTCGCGGTGCTGGTGATGATCCTCGGCAGCCTGCCGTTCGTGCTCTATGTGTCGGTGATGCGCGGCAACGTCTGGGCCTTGCTACGCGATGCCCAGGTGCGTGGTTTCCTGTTTATCCTGGTCGGCAGCTGGCTGCTGCTCGGCACCTGGTACTGGGCCACCACCCGCCTGCACTGGCTGGAAGCGGTGCGCCACGTGGCAGTGAACACCACGTCGGTGATGACCACCACCGGCTTCGCCCTCGGCGACTACAGCCTGTGGGGCGGCTTCGCCAGCATGCTGTTCTTTTACCTGGGCTTTATCGGCGGCTGCTCCGGCTCCACTGCCGGCGGGCTCAAGGTGTTCCGCTTCCAGATCGCCTACATCCTGCTCAAGGCCAACCTGATGCAGCTGGTGCACCCGCGCGCGGTGATCAAACAGCAGTACAACCGCCATCGCCTGGACGAGGACATCGTCCGCTCGATCCTGGCCTTCTCGTTCTTCTTCACCATCACCATCGCCACCCTGGCGCTGGCCCTGACCCTGTGCGGGCTGGACTGGATCACCGCGCTGTCGGGGGCGGCCAGCACGGTGTCCGGGGTGGGCCCGGGCATGGGCCCGATCATCGGCCCGGCCGGCAACTTCGCCAGCCTGCCGGACAGCGCCAAGTGGCTGCTGACCCTGGGCATGCTGCTCGGCCGCCTGGAGATCCTCACCGTGCTGGTGCTGTTGCTGCCGACCTTCTGGCGGCACTGAAAACCGCTGGGCGCCACACGCTGTAGGAGCCAGCTTGCTGGCGATGCTTCCAAGGCGGCTGACCGCCAGCAAGCTGGCTCCTGCGTAGGGTGGGTGAAAACTGCGTGATTAGCCTCGCGGGTTGCACCCGCCCTACGCCAGTGAGTCAGAGCCGTGCGCGGTACTCGCCCGGGGTGCTGTCAAACCAGCGGCGGAAGGCGCGGAAGAAGTTGCTCGGATCGGCGAAACCCAGCAGATAGGCCACTTCCAGCAAGGTCAGGTTGGCCTGTGCCAGGTACTGGCCGGCCAGCTCGCGGCGGGTGTCGTCGAGCAGCTGCTGGTAGCTGGTGCCTTCCTCCTGCAAGCGCCGCTGCAGGGTGCGCTCGGACAGCAGCAGCGCCTGGGCCACCGTTTCGCGCTTGGGCTCGCCCTGCGGCAGTAGGCGACACAGCACCTGGCGCACCTGGTGGGTGACCCGGCTATCGGAGAAGCGCGCCAGGTACTCGCCGGCAAAGCGGTCGTGCAACTGCGCCAGCGCCTCGTTGGCCGAGGGCAGTGGCGCATCCAGATCGGCACGATCGAAGAGCATGCCATAGCGCTCGGCATTGAAGCGCAGCGGCGCCTGAAATACTTCGCGGTAAGGCTCCAGGTTTTCCGGCGGCGGGCCCTGGAAACTCACTTCGCGGGCGCGGATCGGCTTGCCGGTGAGCCAGCGGCAGAAGGTCAGGGTATGTGCCAGCGAGGCCTCGGTGCTCTGCCGGGCCGGCGGCAGGCGGTCGCCGTGGATGGCGAAGACCAGCTCGTAACCATCCAGCGTAGGGTGGAAGCTCAGGTCGGAGCCTTCGGCGATGATGCGCTGGTAGCGCACCAGGCGATTGAAGCCCTCCTGCAGGTTGCGGCTGGACATCAGCGCATAGCCAACCACGTGGAAAGCCGTTGGACGTACGGTCAGGCGCGCCATGTTCAGGCCGATGGCCGGGTTGCCCGAGGCCTCCACGGCCAGCTGCCACAGGCGGGTCATGCTGTCCTGCGGGAAGCGCGCCTCAGGGTCGTCGAGGGCGGCGTAGTCCAGGCCCAGCCGGGCAAACAGGCTGCGGCAGTCGACACCGCCCAGTTCGAGTGCCTGGACGATGCTGGAGGCCCAGCTGGAAGAGGTGGTGCGTTCGCTCATGGGCGTATTCTTGTTCTGTCTGGGGACGCAGGCTTGGCGGCACAAGGATACTAAACTGGCACTGTATGTCACTGGCCGCACAAGACAGTCGCCCTACACTGCCAGTCGACAATGACAGGAGGTGTGCCATGGGCACCGCAACCACCGAGCGCTACCAGAGCTTTGCCGAGTTCTACCCCTACTACCTGCAAGAACACAGCAACGACGTGTGCCGCCGCCTGCACTACGTCGGCAGTACGCTGGTGCTGGGCATCCTCGCCTACGCCATCCTCACCCAGCAATGGCTGTGGCTGCTGGCCCTGCCGTTTGCCGGCTACGGCTTCGCCTGGGTCGGTCACTTCGTGTTCGAGAAGAACAAGCCGGCGACCTTCCAGTACCCCTTCTACAGCCTGCTCGGCGACTGGGTGATGCTCAAGGATGCCCTGACCGGCCGCATTCGTTTCTGATCGGTGATCCGTGACGCCTCTGCGGCTCACCGGCGCCCGCTCGCAAGACCGTCACCATAGCCGTCCCGAACAATAACAAGAGGACACCTGATGAACGCCCACGCCCGCTTCACCCATATGGAAGACGGCAGTGCCGAGGACTGGGCCATCATCGCCCAGGACTTCGCCGCCTACGCCAAGCAGCTACCGGACCGCATCCTCACCCACCTCAAGCTGCTCGACGGCGACTTCGGCGGTTTCCCGGTGGATCGTCTTACCCACTCGCTGCAGACCGCCACCCTGGCCCACCGCGATGGCAAGGATGAGGAATACGTGGTCTGCGCCCTGCTGCATGACATCGGCGACACCCTTGGCTCGTACAACCATGCCGATATCGCCGCGGCCATGCTCAAGCCCTTCGTCAGCGCGGAAAACCACTGGATGGTCGAGAAGCATGCGATCTTCCAGGGCTACTACTTCTTCCACCACCTGGGCCTGGATCGCCACCTGCGCGAGCAGTTCAAGGCGCATCCGCAGTACCAGGCGACCATCGAGTTCTGCGCCCGCTACGACGCCGCCGCATTCGACCCCGAGGGCGAGACGCTGCCGCTGGAGTTCTTCGAACCCATGCTGCGCCGGGTGTTCGCCCAGCCCAAGCAGTCCATCTACAAGGCTGCCATGGAGCGCCAAAGCGCCTGAAACCGCGTTACTTCCCTGCCATTCGGCGGCCACACTTGGCCGCCGCACAGGGGCTGGTTATGATCCCCCACCCGCCATAGCTTTGGCTCAGGTCTTGCAGACCGTCCAGGTGCTCGACAGAAGCGCCAGAAAATTGATCAGGGATCGCTCCGCCCCATGAAGTTCACCGCCTCGGAGGCCGTCAAGGCCCAGCCCGTACCGTTGCTGCGCGAGTACTACTCCCGCGTACTGGCCTATATCGCCACGGCCGCCAGTATCGCCGCCGGCACCTATGTCCAGCACTTCGGCTACGACATCCTGTGGATGGTGCCCTACGCCCTGCTCTACCCCCATCTGGCCTACTACCTGGGCAACCGCTTCAAGCGCGACTACCCCGAGCAGACCGGTCTCGGCCTGATGTTCCTGGATGCCACCCATGCCGGCATCGCCGCGGTACTGATGGGCTTTTCGGTGGTGCCGGGGCTGATGTTCCTGCTGACCCTCAGTTTCAGTGCAATGATCGCCGGCGGCCTGCGCCACATGGGCCTGGCCCTGCTGGTTGCCGCCGGCAGCATGGCCCTGACCACCGCCCTGGTACACCCACCGATCACCGCCGCCACCCCGGTGCTGGTCGCCCTGGTCAGTATCCTGCTGACCACCCTGTATATCTGCATCACCGCCTTCTTCGTGCATGAGCAGGGCATCCGCCTGAACCTGATGCGCAGCGAGATCACCCGCGAGCAGGAAAAGGCCGCGCGCCTGGCCCGCAACCTGGCCAAGTACCTGTCGCCGCAGGTCTGGCAGATGATCTTCAGCGGCAAGAAGCACGTGCGCCTGGAAACCCAGCGCAAGAAACTCACCGTGTTCTTCTCCGACATCAAGGGTTTCACCGAGCTGTCCGAAGAACTGGAAGCCGAGCAACTGACCGACCTGCTCAACACCTACCTCACGGAAATGTCGAAGATCGCCCTCAAGTACGGCGGCACCATCGACAAGTTCGTCGGCGACAGCGTGATGATCTTCTTCGGCGACCCCAGCAGCCAGGGCGCCAAGAAGGACGCGGTGAACGCCGTGTCCATGGCCATCGCCATGCGCAAGCACATGAAGGTGCTGCGCCAGCAATGGATGGCCCAGGGCATCACCAAACCCCTGGAAATCCGCATGGGCCTGAACACCGGCTACTGCACCGTGGGCAACTTCGGCGCCGACACGCGCATGGACTACACCATCATCGGCCGCGAAGTGAACCTGGCCAGCCGCCTGGAAAGCTCCTCGGAAGCCGGCGAAGTACTGATCTCCCACGAGACCTACTCGCTGGTGAAGGACGTGATCATGTGCCGCGACAAGGGCCAGATCGCGGTCAAGGGCTTCAGCCGCCCGGTGCAGATCTACCAGGTGGTGGACTTCCGCCGCGACCTGGGCGCCAAGTCCAGCTATGTCGAACACGAGCTGCCCGGCTTCTCCATGTACCTGGATACCAACGGCATCCAGAACTACGACAAGGAGAAAGTCATCCAGGCGCTCAACCTGGCCGCCGAGAAGCTACGCGACAAGGTCATCCTGTAAACGCAGAAGCCGCCGAAAGGCGGCTTCTGCATTCTGGAGTAGGTTGCGCTTGAGCGCAGCGAAGCCCAACGCAGGCGACCCGCCAGTTTCACTCGCTGGGCTTCGGCGCTGCGCGCCTCAACCCAACCTACGTCTGCAGCGCCTGCAGCTCGCCCGCCGACACCAGCTCGCCATCCAGCAGGGGCTGCTGGGCCAGGAATTCCAGCGCAGAAGCGCGCCAGGACTGCTGCGCAGCGCGCTGTGCACACTGCTGGCGGTCCAGCTGCAGGGCTGCCAGGCAAGCCTGGCGCAGATCCTCGCCCATCACCCCGGTCACGCCCGGTTCCAGCACATCCAGCGGCCCCGGCACCGGAAAGGCCGCCACCGGCGTGCCGCAGGCCAGGGCCTCGAGCATCACCAGGCCATAGGTATCGGTACGCGAGGGGAACACCAGCACGCTGGCCGTGGCAAAGGCCAGAGCCAGCGCCGCGCCCTGCTGGTAGCCGAGGAACTGCGCCTGCGGATAGGCCGCCTGCAACTCGCCACGCTGCGGGCCGTCGCCGACCACGCACTTCGCCCCCGGCAGGTCCAGCTCGAGAAACGCCTGCACATTCTTCTCCGCCGCCAGGCGCCCGACATAGAGGAACAGCGGTTCGCTCGGCCCCTCTCCCTGCGGCTGGAACAAGCGGGTATCCACCCCCTTGCGCCACAGCTGCAGGCGCTGCAGGCCCCAGCCAGCAAACTCCTCGCGCAGCCGCTCGGTGGTTACCAGCACGGCCTGGCTGGGCTGGTGGAAACGGCGTAGGTAGGCATAGCCCCAGCTCAGCGGCAGCGCCGGCCAGCGCGTATGCACGTATTCGGGAAAGCGCGTATGGATCGCGCTGGAAAAGGCCAGCCCGCGTTTGCCCAACCAGCGCCGCGCGGCCCAGCCCAGTGGGCCTTCGGTGGCCAGGTGCACGCAGTCCGGGCGGAAATCGCGGATCGCCGGGCCGACCTTCCACAAATCCCACACCAGCGGAATCTCCGGGTAGCTGGGGCACGGCAGCGCGCGAAAGTCCTGCGGCGACAGCAGCTTGACCAGATGACCGAGGCCACGCAGCTCGCTGACCAAAGCCTGCAGACTGGTGACCACACCGTTGACCTGCGGGTGCCAGGCATCACTGACGATCAGGATTCTCATGC